>JAGBGU010000025.1 GCA_017935785.1 Bacteroidaceae bacterium | reverse complement strand
GTTTGCGCCCCAGGCAGAGCCAATGATACCAGCATAATTATCGGTGGTCTCTATTGTACAGCTTTCATCCAAAACAAAGTTCTTGATGACTGCTGGAGATTGTATCACGCCAAACACACCCACACGAGGCTGGGTCAATGAAATGTTCAGATTCTTGATGCAATGGCCCTGTCCGTCAAATACTCCCGAGAACATGTGTACCTCTGTACCGATGGGAAGGAAGTTCACACTCTCGGCTGCCATGTCTATGTCGGCTGTCAAGACAGCAGTAGCAATGATTTCGCCACCATTAACTAACTCGGAAAAACCAACAAGGTCTTCAGCCGTAGCAATTTGATAGACACCATCCTTTTGGTCCAGCGCCAATACATTTGTTCCTAACAATAATACGATTAGGACGCAAAGATGAATTTTTCTAAACCACATAAGCATAAAATTTAATTTATTGGTTACTGAAATTATTATAACTTTTCGGTACAAAGTTCATACTTTTTATGTAAAGGAAAACTGATTTTGTTTGATTGCATGATGGACAATCTTATGACAAACTCCAGAACGCAAGCATGCTAGAATTTATACCATTGATTAATCTCTGTGTTCAATCCTCAACAAAAAAGTCATTATTTCAGCCAACATCTCTTGGGGAGAGAAGTGATTGTAGGTACAAATATACACATTATATTACAATCATAGGTATAAAAAGTCATCTGATTTAATACTTTTGCCTGACAGTGGATGGTATTTGTCAAGCGAAAACCGCTTTTTAATTGGTAAAATATTCGGTTTCAACCAAGAAGCAAAGTATCCACTTCTCTCCCCAAGAGATGTTACCTACACCTTCTCCCCCAAAGATTTCAGTATCATATTGTTCGCCTTGTCAATGGCAAGCGTGTCCAGGGATGCAAGATAGATGCGTGTGGTGGTTTCTGAATCGTGGCCCAACCCTTCGCTGATAACCGATACCGGCACGTTCTTGCTTTTGGCTATGCTTGCCCAGGCATGGCGGCTGACGTACATGGTAAGGGGGAACTGCAGCCGCATCTCCTGACCAATCTTTTTCAGGGTTCTGTTTATGTTGTGTGCCATTCGCAGATATTGTCTTCTCTCATCCTCTGCCGAATTAACGTTAATAACAGGCAACAGATACGGAGAGCCTTCCATTTCGTATTTGTCAACTATACGTTGCATACAGCTCTCCCATTTTACAACCAGCTGCTGCCCGGTTTTTCTGCGTTTATATACCAGATTACCATCCTTTAAGTCATCCTTACGCAAAAAGGACATGTCTACAAAGGACATTCCACGCGTATAGAAGGAAAAAAGAAACATATCCCGGGCAAACTCCTGGGCAGGCAGTCTGTTGAAATCCATATTCATCAGCTGTCTGATATCCTCCATGGGGATAGCCCTTTTCCTGGTTTTGTCCACTCCGGTATATACATGCCGGAACGGATTGTCATGGACACTAAAACCTTTCTCTATCCCGCGGTTGAATACCGCACGCAGGTTGCGGAGATAGAACGAGGATGTGTTTGGGCAGACTCCCGACCTTATTAACCAGGTCTCGTATGCCATAACCAGATCACTGTCCAACAGATAGAAAGGGAGGTCCGCACCTTTGCGGAAACGCATAAAACTGTTGAGACTGCTCCTATAGGTTTCTGCGGTGCGTACCCGGCCCATACTGTCGAGTAGTGCAATAGTCTCTCTCATGAAAACAAAGAAGGTCTTTTCAGAATGCGGCCCGACACTGCGCCCTGAATTGAAATCCACTTTAATAATTGCCATGTCTGTAATTGTTTGTATTTGGTGATTAAATCTGTTCTGTATCCGTAGCCCACAAACATCTGTAAACACTCCCATAAAAGATGAAAATATGACAGAAAAAACGAAGATAGCTTACTTGGCCCGAGGAGATAGCTTACTTGGCCCGAGAAGATAGCTAAGTTGGTCTGAGAAGATATCTTCTCTGAAAAAGGAAGTTTTTGCCTTGAAAAAGAGTGTTTGTTTCTGTCATTCAAGTTTCGGTTGTAGATTAACATCAGGCATAGTATGCCGACATTATTCCATGGCAGAAGTACGCAGGCGGCAATGCAGTACGGCTGTGCTGAAACGGGGAATTGTCTTGGAATATGTTGGAGTTTGGATTATTTGTATTATATTTGCATGGTTTAAGGGCGGTATGCGGTCAGATGACAGCATATTCTACCCTAAAAAACATGAATCATTAAAACAGAAGGCAGATGAAAAGTTTAGGACAGAAACCGTGGATGCTTCCACAGCCGGTACTCATTATCGGCACATACAATGAAGACGGTACCCCCAATGCCATGAACGCTGCATGGGGCGGACAATGGGACAGCAAGGAAATTATAATCAGCATGGGTAAGCACGCTACAACTGAGAACCTTGCCCGTTGCCAGGACTTTACCGTTGCTTTTGCCACTAAGAATACTATGGCGGCAGCTGATTTTGTGGGTATTGTAAGCGCCAAGAACGACCCTGAGAAGATGAAGAGAACCGGCTGGACTGCCGTCAAGGCAGAAAACGTGAACGCTCCCGTATTCTCAGATTTCCCGATGACACTGGAGTGCCGCATCCTTCGCAAGATTGACGAAACGGAAGAGGGATATTATATGGTGGCAGAAATAGTTAACGTCCTTGTGGACGAATCCTATCTGGCAGAAGACGGTAATCCAGACGTAGAAAAGATGGGACTGATAACCTACGAACCGGTTCATCACGGCTACGTTGAACTTGGCAAGCGGGTTGGCAATGCTTTCTCCGACGGGAAAATGCTGAAACAGCAGTAAAGGGTAAGGTATGTTCTAAAAATTCCGGATTTAAGTTTTTACAGATTCTGATGATCTCCGTTTCGGCCGCTTTCCTACTTTGGACTCCCGTCTTTTGTTATTATAGAAGCACACACAAAAGAAGATCGAAAATCAACCCGACATAATTCTTAGAACATACCTTAAGTTCATCATCAAATGGCAATGACCACCTTTTTCTATTATATCACCGCGATAAACGCCATCACCTTTCTGGTTTATGGAATAGACAAGTATAAGGCCAAAAGGGGCAAATGGCGTGTGCCGGAGAGTACCCTGCTGTGGCTTGCGGTAATTGGCGGAAGCATAGGGGCATATCTTGGCATGAGAATGTGGCATCATAAGACTATGCACAGTAAATTCAAATACGGGATTCCAGTCATCATTGTCCTTCATGTACTGTTTCTGTATGCTATAAGGACTTGATTCCGTGCAGGCCAACCTAACGCAAACGGCTTTACACCTTATTAGTATGTGTAAAGCCGTTTGCGTTTATATCCGGAAAAACCTTCTTCCGTGGCCTGCCTTCCTATCGTTTGATGGTATAGGGCTTGTGTACAATCTTTTCAAGCGTATTGGGGGGAGAAACCAGCAACAGGGCTGCTCCGTGGGGAGCCACTTCCTGTTCGTAACGGTCGCGGGGGCCAATCTCGGCCACGTCTTTCTGGCGCCATACGTCACGGATGAAAATCTTGTCGCTCCACAGACCTAAGGTGCGGGGTGTGAAGCCAATCTTCTTGGGCTCAGTGGATGTATTGAAAAGGCCTACAGCCAGATTGCCGTTCTCAAGTATCTTTACATACACCACATAGCCGTCTCCACGGAAATAGGGGACTGCCCGCATGCCGCGGGGGTCCTGGCAGATGTCGTTCACCTCGTAGTTGCAAAGCAGACTCAGGGTAAAATCGTCCATCTGAGCTATGTCGCAGCCAATGAGGAAAGGCGAGGAGAAGAGTGCCCATAAAGAGATGTGGGTATACTGCTCGTCCGGAGTCAGACGGGTGTAGTGCAAGTTGGGACCCCATCCCACCATACCCACCACAAGCATGTCGGCATCTGCCCAATGGCCCGGGCCGCTGAAGGCCGGCCAGCGGTCCTGAGGTCCGAATCCGATGCGCATAATGCTTGCCCAGGTATCGAAGATATCATCGGTTGTGCGCCAGCACTGTACCAGTTCGGGCCAGGTGTAAGCCATGGCGAAAGGGTCGGAACCGGAAATGCTGAGCGCAATGTCGCGGCCGGTGGCACGCAGAGCCTCGGACATTTCCTTGGTATAATAATAATCGTTGGGATTCCAGTCATACTTCAGATAGTCGAACCCCCATTCCGCCCACTGGCGCGCATCGGCCTCGGCAAAGGAATAGGCACCGTGATAGCGGAAGTATCCGCTGTGAAGTTTGCCTTCGGGGTCTTCTATCTTGTAATTCTCGTCGCAAACACCCTTTTCAATCCATTCGTACTTTCCTTCAGGATTATCGCATTGGGTGCCGATGTGTCCTAGGTAGGTTGCCACCCACGGCGCAGAATAAATTCCCACCTTAAGGCCCATGCCATGAATCTGGTCAACAAGTCCCTTTATGTCGGGGAACTTCTTGTTGGGCTGTATGGCATTGTGCTCACCGCCGCGGATTCCCTGCCACCCGTCGTCAATGTTGATATAGGTGTAGCCGTAATTGGCCAGTCCCTTTTCCACCATGGCACGGGCGGAGCTGAGTACCTTTTCCTGGCTTACGCTCTTTCCCCAGCAGTTCCAACTGTTCCATCCCATCGGAGGTGTAAGCAGGATGTCCTCGCCCACCTCGATGCGAAGATCGCGCTCGGCCTCTCCCAGATTGTTCTTGGCACGAAGCAGCACCTTGTAAGTGCCTTTCTTCTTGAGACGGCCGGTGATGATTCCGGTCTGGGCATCAAGTTTCAGCCCCTTGGGAAGGCCTTCGGCTGAGAAAGTCATGGGACGGTCTCCGGTGGCGGCAATGGTGTAGCGGAACTCGGCTTTGGGCCGCACGCCAAAGACGCGCGCGCTGTTTATGCGCGGTGTGGCAGGAGCAGGAGGGGTAAGGATATATTGGGAATTGTCTGGAACTGTCAGACCTTTCTCCTGTGCGGGCATGTGTTGCGGCCACATCATTGCCGAGCAAAGCAATGAAAGAAGTAATTTAGCAGTGTGTTTCATCGTTCAATATTATATAATGAGAATATTATTCAAAAAGGCAGAAGGGCGTGGTGTACCCGCTACGGATACGCCATTCAGAAGGATAAAGATTGTTTGCCCTGTTACCAAGATTCTTGACAAAACCCAGGGGTTGGTCCATGTATGTCAGCAGCACATATCCCTTGGGGGCATCAATCTGAACCGACTCATGGCGAAGATACGCCAAAGCCTGCTCATAGGAAAGTTCTGCCAAAGGAAAAACTTCCCGCCTACAAGCGATACTCATGGCCAAAGAGTGCGCAGGCTGCCAGTCGCGCCCTTTGGGTACGGCCAGTTGCACACCGGCCACAAGCACGTTCAGACGCGAACGGAGCATGGCCACCTGGCTTGCATACTCTGCAGGAACGGCATGATAGGCGTCTTTATGAAGGAAGAAATGAAAATCGCCTTCCACCCATTGACGCAACGCCAACGGTTCCGACTTAGCCGGCTTGCCTTTTTCTGACCTGACGGTGTGGCCGGACGGAGTCCCGTTCTTGCGCAATACTGCCATAAACTGTCCTTCGCCACAGACATAACCGGGCAGAAAATGGTACTGTCCGAATATCTTCCAATCAGACTCAACCGGTACGGTAAGGACCTCAGCCCCCAGATGTTCCGCAATCCATTGTACATTGTCCTCGTCTTCGAAATGATTGAATGTGCATGTGCTGTACACCAACAGCCCTCCGGGTTTGAGGGCCGGCCACACAGACTCCAGAATATCACGCTGCCGTTTCCAGCATAGTTCCACGTTCTGCAGGCTCCAGTCACGGACTGCCTGTTCATCCTTACGGAACATTCCCTCGCCGGAACAGGGTACGTCTGTTACTATCAGGTCGAAAAACTGGGAGAAGGAAGTAAAGTCTGCAGGAAAGTTTTGGGTAACCACGGAATAGGGGCTGCCCCACTTTGTCATGTTTTCGGCCAGGACCTGCGCCCGCTGACGCATCGGCTCATTGCTGACAAGCAAAGAACCGCCGAGCAGGCATCCGCTCAACAGTGTACTCTTTCCGCCTGGGGCCGCACAAAGGTCCAGTGCCACTACCGGATGCTCTACAAATTGTTTCACTATATGAGACAGGAACATGGAGGAGGCATCCTGTACATAATAGGCTCCGGCATGAAGAAGGGGGTCGTATGTAAAAGCCGGACGTTCGGCCAGATAATATCCGTTCTCGCACCAGGGAACCTTCTCATTGGGGAGTGACGGCAAAGGCGACTTGGCCAGATTAAGACGGACAGACACAGAAGGAAGGGTATCAGAGAGAGACGTACAAAGTTCATCTGCAATCTGACTGCCCCACTGTTGCTGCATCAGTGCATAAAAATCGGCAGGAAGTTCCGTCTGGTTCATACCGACACTTTACCGGCAATATGAGGCCAAGGATCGTAATTCTCCAGAACAAAGTCCTCATATTGGAAATCGAATATGCTCTTTACTTCAGGATTAATCCGCATTACGGGCAAAGCTCGCGGAGTACGGGTAAGTTGCAGCTTCACTTGCTCAAGATGATTGGTGTAGACATGCGTGTCGCCCGTGGTATGGACAAACTCTCCAGGCCTTAGTCCGGTCACCTGAGCCATCATCTGCAGCAGCAAGGCATAAGAGGCGATGTTAAAAGGCACACCAAGGAACGTGTCGGCACTGCGCTGATAAAGCTGCAGGCTAAGTTTGCCGTCCGCCACATAGAACTGGAACAGCGTATGACAGGGAGGAAGCGCCATGCTGTCCACCTCTGCCACATTCCAGGCGCTCACAATAAGCCGGCGCGAATCCGGATTGGTTTTGATTTGTTCCACCACATTGGATATCTGGTCTATCACGCCTCCTTCGTAATTGGGCCAAGAGCGCCATTGATGACCGTATACAGGCCCCAACTCGCCATTCTCGTCTGCCCACTCATTCCATATACGCACTCCGTGTTCCTGAAGATACTTCACATTGGTATTGCCCTGAAGGAACCACAACAATTCATAGATAATGGATTTCAGGTGAAGTTTCTTGGTTGTCAGCAAGGGGAAGCCATCTTCCAGATTGAAGCGCATCTGGTGCCCGAACACACTGATGGTGCCGGTGCCGGTACGGTCTTCCTTGCGCGTACCTTCGGAAAGAATCCTGTCAAGCAAATCGAGATATTGTTTCATGTTGGTCTTGTTTACGGTTGGAATAAATTTATGTGTTACACTTTACAGCGTATGTAATCGACAAAGCGGTAAGGATGGGCATGCTTCTCATCAGCCTCGTGCACCTCTGCATATACTTCCTGCCATGCGCTACGATCGAAAGGCGGGAAAAAGGCATCGGCCTGTTCCGGCGAATCAAGCACTTCAGTAAGACACAGACGGTCGGCAAACCGGATTGCCTGGGAATACACCTGTGCACCTCCTATGATATACACTTCCTCATCTGCTGCGCATGATGCCAAAGCCTGTTCCAACGTAGAAAAAGTCTCGGCACCCAGGAAAGACTGCAAGCTGCGGGATAATACCACATTCCTGCGATTTGGCAGTGCACCCTTGGGCAAGGATTCAAAAGTGAGCCGGCCCATGATTATCGTATGCCCGGTTGTCAGTTGCTTAAAACGTTTTAAGTCGTTGGGGAGCCAGTACAAAAGTTTGTTCTGAAAACCTATAGCTCCATTTTGCGCCACTGCTGCAATTACAGATATCATATGTCTTTACACTTTATTCGTTGTTACTGTCAGCCACATCCGCTGTAGGTATACTCACCTTTCTGTTAATGGCTTCACGGAATGAAATCAATGTCTTGCTGCGCTGGATGCCCAAAGGTTGCAGTTTGTCATGAATAAAACTCAACAGATGGGTGTTGTTCAGCGCATATATTTTAATGAATAAGTCATAGTCTCCTGTCGTATAATGGCATTCAACCACTTCTGGCATCTGTAGCAATGCCTCAACTATCCGGTCAAAGTCGGAAGGGTCACGAAGGAATATGCCTACAAAAGCACAGGTTTGATAGCCAAGCTGTATCGGGTCAAAAACAAATTGCGACCCTTTAATCAATCCGCTTTGTGTCATTTTATGAATTCGCTGGTGTATAGCTGCACCAGAAACTCCACAAGCGCGGGCGACCTCTAAAAAAGGTATGCGCGCATTATCCGAGATAATTCGCAGTATTTGCTCATCCAGGGCATCCAGATTTTCAATAGACATGGTAAAACGATGTTAATGTGGTACAAATTTACAGTTTTTTGGCGGAGTGGACAAACAATTCAACAAAAAGGTGGCACACAATGTGCCACCTTTTTTAATATGGTTCTATAACTAAACGGATTAGTTACGACGAGACGCTGAATAGTTGATACGCAGTGCCCAAGACTTACGCAGTACTTCCTTGATGTCTGTAATGATACCCATCTTGGTTTTCTTGTCGGCTTTGATAGAAATCACCTGTTCGGCCTGATTCATCATGCCCTGACGTTCCTGAGCTACGAAATCCATTACTTCGCGGGGTTCTGCATAACGGTCATTCAGCTGAATACGAGTTCCGCTACCCATCTGGGCGCGAAGCTGGTCTGTAGGAGGACCTACATAGATGAATGATACTGCAGACTTCTTTTCCAATTTTTCAAGTTCGGTACCCGAGGGTATTGTAAACTTTACCTTCAATGTTACCTCACGCATTGTCGTTACAATCATGAAGAAGAACAAAATGGTGAAGATCAAGTCAGGCAGAGATGAGGTATTCATCTCGGGCATTTCGCGGCTTTCTTTTTTCTTAAATCCCATTACTTGTTTCCTCCATAATTACGTGGTTCTGCCTCTGAAATCTTCTGAGGATAGTAGGTGCGGATAGCTACCTTCTGCTCATCAGTCAGGTATTCATAAGAACGTCCGAACTTAGCCTTTGACAACTCTTCTCTGAGTTCGTTGTAAGCGGCTACAAGTTCGTTCTGAACTTCAAAATATACTTCGTATGGTGTACCACGGTCTGTTTGTACTGAAATCACATGTTTGTCCGTAACATAGCAGGGACCCAACAAATCAATTTCCTTCACATTTTTCTCGGGCAGAGAACTAATATCGTTCTCATTCTTTACGAATTCTTTTGCACGAGCACGCAAATCCTTTATATCTGATATATCACTGTTGATCATCAGATCGCCTGCTGCGTTCAATCGTACATTCAGCACGTTTCTTTCCTTTACGTCAATCTGTGCGTCTTCCTGATCCGGATCTGGCGGCTGGGGCAAACGACGCGCCAATCCGCTGTCCGTATCCATAGATGTTGTAATCAAGAAGAAGATCAGCAAGATGAAGGAAATGTCCGCAGTAGAACTTGCGTTCAATCCAGGAACTTTCTTTTTCTTTTTTGCCATATCTTTTTCAGTTAAAAGAACGGAACTCTATCTTACTTGCTGGCTGTCTTGGTAAGAATACCTGACATGCTTACGCCTACTACTAATACGGCAACTACAGTCAAGATATAAATTGACCACAAGAACATTTCAGTAACAGTAACCATGCCTGCAGAAGTAACAGTACCGTCTGCTGCGGTAAATTCTGTCTCGTTCATACCCATTACATAACCTACAACCAAAGATGCAAGCATCAGGATTATAGTGGCCATAGTAATCTTAGAACCCGGCACGCCTGTAGTTACTGAAGGATCATTACCTCTTGTGCTCTGTATGCCTTTAATAATACCCCACACGATCAGGAGGGCAGTAATTGCAGTCAGACCATACATAAGCCAAAGCAAGAGCTCTGTCAGCTGAGGCTCGTTGTAGTCGCCCACCGGATTATCATATCCCACCGTAAAGAATGCGCCAAAGCACCCTACGGCAAGTACGATACAGGCAAACAATACACGCCTTGATATTTCTTGAACTTTCATAATAATCTCTCTTAGAAAAATGGTTTGGGGTTGATTACTTCTTGCACTTGTCAGACTTCACGCACATAACAAGCAGTTCCTGTGCAGCCTCTTCCATGTTACTGGTCAGAGCCTCTACCTTTGACAGGATGTAGTTGTAGAATACCTGCAGGATCAAAGCAACAACGATACCGAAAATAGTGGTAATCAAAGCCACCTTCATACCACCAGCCACAACGGTGGGGCTAATATCACCGGCTCTCTGGATGTCATCGAAAGCCATAACCATACCGATCACAGTACCCAAGAATCCGAGAGAGGGAGCCATGGCGATAAACAGGGTAATCCAAGAGCAGTTCTCTTCCAGATATGAACCCTGAACCTCAGCTTCCATGTTAATTGTACGCTCAATAGTAGCGATATCATTCTGGTCGTTACTGTTCAAGCAGTTCATGGCCTTGAGGCTGATCTGGGCAACAGGACCACGGGTGTTCTTACACTTCTGGATAGCATCAGCAATCTTGCCGGCAGCTACCAAAGAAGCCAATTCAGCAGCGAACTTACGGGTGTTCACCTGAGCCAAGCTCAAATAGATAACACGCTCGATACAGAATGCAAGACCCAGTACCAAAGCAATAGCTACCAATGACATGAAACCGGCATCTCCTTCAATAAACTTTGTCTTCAATGCCTTGTGCAGACTTTCGGTCTGTTCCTCTACTACGGGAGCAGCGGGTTCTTCAACTGCAGCAGGTTCTTCAACTGCAGCTGAATCAACAGCAGCAGAATCTGCTACCAAAGTAGTAGTGTCGGTGGCAGAAGCCTCCTCTTGAGCCATTACGGTTGATGTAGCTCCGAATGAGCAAGCAGCAACCATCGCAACAATTGCAAATAACTTTTTCATTGTGTTGTTTTTTTTTAATTAATTAAACTTATTTTTATTTTAACTTATTTTATCATTCCTTGCGGAGAGACGGGGATTCGAACCCCGGATACGCTTTTGACGTATACACGCTTTCCAGGCGTGCCTCTTCAGCCACTCGAGCATCTCTCCAAACACAGCATATTACCGTTGCAAAACAACGTTAATAAACGCTAATACATGTTTTCGGATACAAAAATATCCTTTTTTTTGTACAATGCCATATCTTTTTGCATAAAAAATGCGCTGAATGTCTAATTTTTCTTAAAAACTTGTCCAAACCTGCTATTTAAGCATACCGAATATACGTCTCACATTCGTATTTGTCTGGATTGACACTTCCTGTGGAGTTACCTGGTATAGTTCCGCCAATTTCTTGAAGACTTCAACGCAATATGCACTTTCGTTCCGCTTTCCGCGGTACGGCACAGGGGCCAGATACGGAGCGTCTGTCTCCACCACAATCCGGTCAAGGGATACCTCCTCAAGCACTGCCGGGAGCGGAGATTTCTTGAACGTAAGTATGCCGCCAATACCCAGGGCGAACCCTTCATGGCTTAAGAGTTCCCGCGCCTGTTCCGGCGTGCCGCCGAAACAGTGGAAAACGCCTTTGAGACCGGCATCTCTATAAGGTTCCAGCAGGGCCAACACATCCTCGTGTGCATCACGGCAATGTATCATCAAAGGCAGATTATACCGCATCGCCCACTGTATTTGGGCATCAAAAGCCATTTTCTGCTCCTCACAGTAAGTCTTATCCCAATAGAAGTCGAGACCGACTTCGCCCACTGCCACAAACGGATGTCCGGGCTGTTGCAGAAGGACTTCCATCTCCGACAATACTTGCGCCCAATCATCCCTGACGTCTTCCGGATGAAGCCCCATCATGGGATAAAGGTATCCGGGATAACGACGGCACAGGTCCAGCATCGGCTCCACACTCTGCATATTTATATTGGGCATGAATATACGTTCAATACCCGCCTGCCGTGCCCGTGCTACCACATCATCCACATCCTCGGAAAATTCCGGGACATAAATATGACTGTGCGTATCTATCATTCCTTTTTCTTTAGTACAGGTTCAAGACTTCCGTCCCAGCATTTGTTCTGCCAGTTCCCACAAATAGGCCTTCTTCTCATCAGGAACCTGCACGCTCTCCAGCGCTATCTTTGCCTCCTCAAAATAAGAGTTTATCTTATCCAAAGCCAACTGGGGAATGTTCAATTCATTGTATATCCTTGTAACGGCAGCCACCTTATCCTCGGGAACATAATCCGTAGCTTCCAGCCAACGTTCCAGTTCCTCTCGCATTTTCCCGTCAGCCTTTGCCAAAGCATTGATTAGCATAAACGTCTTCTTGTTACAAAGGATATCCCCGCCAATTTTCTTTCCGAAAACCTTGAAATCGCCATATACGTCCAAATAGTCATCCTGGAGTTGGAATGCCAGTCCCATCTTCTCCCCAAAAGCGTACAATGCATCGGCATCAGACTGCGGAGCATCTGCCAAAACCGCACCAAGCTTGAGGGCACAAGCCAAGAGGACTGAAGTCTTGAGTCGGATCATTTCTATATATTCCTCCTCACGCACATCATTACGGGTTTCAAACTCCATGTCATACTGCTGGCCTTCGCCTATCTGAAGAGCCGTCTCGGTATAAAGCCCCATTACCTGTTCCAACTTCTCCGGCGGGCAGTCGGCCATCAGACGGTATGAGAACACCAGCATGGCATCGCCGCTCAGTATGGCCGTATTGTCATCCCATACTTTGTGAACACAGGGTTTCCCCCTACGCACATCGGCACGGTCCATCAAGTCGTCATGAAGCAGAGTGTAGTTGTGATAGGTTTCGATGGCCAAGGCATTATTCATAATACGGCTTACATCTTCGCGGTAAAGATTGTATGCCATAAGCATCAACACCGGCCGTATACGCTTTCCTCCCAATGAAAGCACATACTTCATAGGTTCATACAGTCTCTGAGGCTTGCGGTCATACGGCATTGTAGCCAGCGCCTCATTTACCAAATCCAGGATTTCGCTGTTCGTATACATAAGACTTTATATAAAAATGTGAGGTTGCCCCCCATTGGAGGACAACCTCAAACGAATTATTTAACCCTATTATTTTTTTGCATTAGTTCAGACGGAACATTACAGGCAAGTTAAAGCGTGAACGCACTGCCTTGTTACCCTGACGGGCAGGCTGCCACTTAGGCATCATCTTAACCACGCGCTCAGCTTCCTTAGCCAAGTTGGGGTCGGGAGAACGTACAATTTCCACGTCAACGATAGAACCGTCACGATTCACCACGAACTTTACTACTACACGACCCTGCACGCCCTGTTCCTGACAAATTGAAGGATACTTCAGGTTCTCAGCCAGCCATTTCAAACAAGCCTCGTCACCACCGGGGAACATAGCGTTCTGCTCCACCACATCATAGATACGGTCGTCATCGTCAGCTTCAACCATGGGTCCTACAGGACCGGTTGCCACAACAGCTGAAGGGGCACCGGTACCCACCACTGTGGTAATGGCCTGGTTCATTTCTTCTGAAGTTTCCACTTCTTCATCGGGAATTTCAGTCTCGTCCTCCACAATGTTGATGATTTCAGCCACCTTGGGTGCTGCTGCTGGAGGAGGAGCCACCACAACCTGCTGCTGTGTAATGGGAATCATGTCCTCTTCCATCTTGAAATCATAGATCTTTTCTGTCTCTACAACCTTGATTTCACGTTGTGTGTACTCAAAGGCCACAAACATGGCGGCCAAAGCAATGACATAGCCAATCAGAATACCTGTTGACTTCTGGCTCCGAAGTTCTTCGTTTAACGTTTTGTTGGTTTCCATAGATATGTTTTTTTCTTTATTTTCGTCTCTTTGGGGCAAATGTAGTACATTTTTTTTATTTTACACCCCCCTATCGCCCATTTTTTTTCTTTCATGTGTATTTTTTCCTCTTTATAGCCCCATATTGCAGGAAAATGCACTATCTTTGGGACAGAAAAAGAAGAACTATGTCCCAAAAAAGCCTCATAACACTTCTGATGATATTCTGTGCCGCTTTCACATCCTCAATGGCACAGGAAAGCACCAGTGTTTTCAATTTTCTGAATCTGCCTGCCTCATCGCATGCGACCGCATTGGGCGGGAAAAACATTTCCGTGATAGAGGATGACATTTCCCTGACGTTTCACAATCCGGCTCTGCTTTCAAGCGTAAGCGACAAAACCATGGGACTGAACTTCATGACCTTCATGAAAGGCTCCAAAAACGGCAGTGCCTCTTACGCCCAACATGTAGGGGCACGCGGCACATGGGGCGCAGGCGTGCAGTTTGTAGGTTACGGTTCCATGCAGGAAACATCGGCTGCCGGCGAAGTGTTGGGCAAGATGTCTGCGCTGGACATGGCCATAAGCGGCACATACAGCTATATGTTGGGTGAGCGTTGGGCAGGCGGTGCCTCCGGCAAGTTCATTTATTCCCATTACGGAGAATTCACCTCCTGTGCACTGGCCGTAGACCTGGGTGTCAATTATTTCCTGGAAGAGAAGGACTTCTCGCTTTCTGCCGCGGCAAGAAACATCGGCGGACAGGTAAAAGCCTTCGGCGACCATCACGAGCGCCTTCCCTTCGACCTTGAAGTAGGGTTCACGAAAGGTCTGGGACACGCTCCCATAAAGTTCTCGCTCACGCTTGTCGACCTGACCAGATGGAGCAGTGACGACTATTACTCCGCCGGTAAGAAGACCAGCGCCGGACGCATTTTTACAAACCACTTCAATATGGGCGTGGACATTACACCGGCAAAACTGTTCTACATTGCCGCCGGATTCAATTTCCGCAGAGCCTACGAGATGAAGGCCGCCGGCTCGTCCCATGCAGCCGGCCTGACATTTGGCGCCGGCCTCAACCTCAGACGTTTCAAATTAGGAATGGCATACGGCAAATACCATGTGGGAGCCCCCACCCTTGCCTTCTCTTTGGCATACAGCCTGCAAAAAACGAAATAACCATACATTATAATATATAATACAATGAAGAAGATTACAATTGCCGTTGACGGATATTCTTCCTGTGGCAAAAGCACAATGGCCAAGGACCTGGCCCGCGAGATAGGCTACGTTTACATTGACACCGGTGCCATGTACCGTACCGTTACGCTTTATGCCATCCAAAACGGGCTTATCACTTCAGACGGCATCAATACTACTCTTCTGAAACAGAAGATGGGCGACATAAACATAACCTTTACCCTTGACCCGGAAACCGGGAAACCGCTGGCGTGCCTTAACGGAGTATGTGTGGAGAAAGAAATCCGCGGCATGGAAGTGGCCGCCCACGTCAGTCCCATTGCCACACTGGACTTTGTCCGCGAAGCCATGGTAGAGCAGCAGCGACAGATGGGAAAGGAAAAGGGTGTGATTCTGGACGGACGCGACATAGGCACCGTGGTATTCCCCGATGCTGAGCTTAAGATCTTTGTCACAGCATCCGCCGAAATCCGCGCCCAACGCAGATATGACGAGCTGAAGGCCAAAGGCATGGACTGCGACCTGAATGAAATACTGCAGAACGTACAGGAACGCGACAGGATTGACACCACACGCGCAATCAGTCCGTTGCGGCAGGCAGAAGATGCCATTGTGTTAGACAACAGCCACATGACAATTGAAGAACAGAAGGCATGGCTGCTCAACCAATTCAAAAGAGTAACAGATGGAAATTGAAATTGACCAGGGTTCCGGCTTCTGTTTCGGAGTAACCAGAGCCATAGGAAAGGCGGAAGAAGAACTTGCCAACGGCAGCAAACTCTACTGTCTGGGCGACATTGTCCACAACGGGAAAGAGTGTGACCGGCTGAAACGCATGGGGCTTATTACCATTGACCACGATGCCTACAGAATGCTGAACAAGGCCAAAGTGCTTCTGCGCGCCCATGGCGAACCCCCTCTAACCTATCAGCTTGCCAAGGAACAGGAGATTGAGATCATAGATGCCACCTGCCCTGTAGTCCTGCACCTTCAGGAACGGATTAAGCGCGAATATGTGGCCGACAAGGACAAACGGAAGCAGATTGTAATCTTCGGCAAGAACGGCCATGCGGAAGTATTGGGGCTTGTTGGGCAGACCCAGGGTACGGCCATCGTAATAGAGAAGCTAAAGGATGTGGAAACCCTGGACTTCGGGCGGGACATCTGCCTCTACTCCCAAACCACAAAACCCCTTGACGAGTTCCGGCAGATAGTGGAATACATCCAGCAGCACATCTCTCCCACCGCCACCTTCACCTACTACGACACCATCTGCCGTCAGGTGGCCAACCGTATGCCCCATATCCGCGAATTCGCTTCGCGCCACGATGTCATACTTTTTGTCTGCGGACGCAAAAGCAGCAACGGGCGCGTACTGTATAACGAATGCAGGAACGTGAATCCACGTTCCTACATGATAGATACTACCGGCGAAATCCAGACCGAGTGGTTCCAAGACTGCCGTTCTGTTGGTATTTGCGGAGCCACAAGCACTCCCAAATGGCTAATGGAGGAGTGCAAAGTACGCATCGAGGAGCTGCTTGGCAGCCACGAATGATGTCTTGCGCCCCTCAAGCACATCCTTTTCAGACACTTTGAGCATGTCCGCAATGGTAGGCTGATGGTAGAAGCTGTTGCGCAACTGCTCATTTACGCTTTCATACATCCAATACTTTGCCTGCTCCTGACGGCGGTATTCAAAATAACCGTTTGCCTTTACAAAGTCAAAGTATTGGTAAACCATGTCCCATACCTCCTTTACCCCATAGCCGAAGAAACCACTATAGGTGAGTACCTTTGGTGTCCATCCGCTTTCGGGCATAGGGAACAAGTGCAGCGCGTTGCGGAACTGGTTTGCGGCAAGCTGACACTTTTCCACATTGTTGCCGTCGCATTTGTTTATCACAATTCCGTCGGCCATTTCCATGATACCGCGTTTGATGCCCTGCAGTTCGTCACCCGTTCCGGCCAACTGAATCAGCAGGAAAAAGTCTACCATGGAATGGCATGCCGTCTCGCTCTGCCCCACTCCTACTGTCTCTACAAATATCTTGTCAAATCCTGCCGCCTCGCATAGGATTATGCTTTCTCTTGTCTTGCGCGCCACACCGCCCAACGAGCCGGCGGAAGGGCTGGGGCGTATAAACGAGTCTGGATGCACTGACAGCTTTTCCATTCTCGTCTTGTCGCCAAGAATGCTGCCTTTGGTACGTTCGCTACTGGGGTCAATGGCCAATACCGCCAGTTTGCCCCCATATTCCTTAAGCACATGCACGCCAAACTCGTCAATGCTTGTGCTTTTGCCCGCTCCAGGCACACCGCTTATACCCACACGGATGCTTTTCCCCGAATAAGGCAGACATTTCTCAATAACCTCCTGTGCCGTCTGCTGGTGGTCGGGGTGTGTACTCTCTACAAGTGTGACCGCCTGTCCAAGAACAGTCACATCGCCCCGCAAAATACCTTCCACATAATCAGTCACAGTCATTTTCTTACGGGCAAAGCGTCCGCGTTTAAGATACGGATTCACTATGGAAACCGGCGCCACCCCGCTGTTCACGGTAAGGCCCTTGTATTCAGGATCGTTTTCTGGATGAAGCATAATATCGTGTCTTTTTTCTATTCTGTCACTTGCACATTGATGATTGCCTTAGCATTCTTTGGGTCGTCCGAAATAAGAAGCACACGCGGACGGGCCTTGGCCTTCTTCAACAGTCTTGCATTGACCGTAACCTTCAGTTTGGTACTCTTTCCCGGAGCCAGACTTCGGTTGCCCAGTGATACGGACAATGCCCTGTTGAACACCTGTACCTGACGTATGTTCAACGTGGATTTTCCTGTATTCGTAACCACAATCTTGCGGGTCTGTTTACGTTTGTCGCCCATACTGCCCATATCCAGTTCCTGTGCAGACAACGTCAGTTCGGGTGCCTGAGCAAGCTGTTCTGCCGTCAGCTGGGAAAAATCGGGCAGAAGCACGGCCGAAACTACAATCTCGTTCTCTTCGCTTACCTTATCACCCATATAACGGGCCAGGTACACACTGGTCTGGTTCAGTCCCAGTTGGAACAGTTTCTTGCTGTCAAGCCTTAGGCGGATAATGCCCGACTTTCCGCCCGGAATATTCTCGGGTTCATAAATGGCGGTCAGATAAGGCGGAAGGTGCATCAGTTCGGGCTTATATGCCGTGCGGTCTGTGTTCATCACACGGATAATCTGCTCTGGATAATCGCCACGGTTCACATCGTCAAACTCCACATAGTTGCTGATCAGTCGCACATTACCCAAGTCAATGGGAAAGTCGGCACTGTAGTCCTTCACTTCCTTTACCACAATGCCCTGCAACGCCATGTAGACAGGCTCTTGCCCGGCATTGGTGTGAATCTCAAAGTCCTTATAGAACGTGCCAAGCATCTTGGCGTCAAAGGTCACCTTGATTTCTCCCCGTTCGTTGGGCGCTATTTCCGATTGGCTGTATTCCGCTGTGGTACAGCCGCAAGAGGGTTGTACGTTCAAGATCTTCAGAGGTTTGTCGCCTTTGTTTATAAAGCCCAGCGCAAAAGTCTTGGGCACCTGAAACTGCAGTTCGCCCACTTTTGTGATATCCCTTTCCGCTACAAATCTCGGTTGGGCCACCATGCACACAAAAGCGCACAAACAGCCCAGCACTGCAAATATTCTCTTCATTATTACGATATTTCGTTCCGTTTCAACCGCAAATTTACTTCATTTTTTCCATATCCGAAAACTTATCGCGCACATTTCCCCTCCCACTCATTACTTTTGCGTTTACACACAATGCAGAAGAGCCGGAGAACATCCGTCCCCCGACTCTTCTATGCCAGACTTTTTCTTCCATCAATCATCGTATACTTAGTCCATCCGTACAAATTGTTCCTGCACTTCTTCGCTACCATTGAATTTATAGCACTCGTTCATTATCCTTACCATTTCAGGATAGTCGTCCTTAAATACCTTGTTATACCGGTTCAAATGCTTGCCATACGTTTGTACGTGATAAGGTGCTGACCAATAGAATGACCAGAATGAGGTTTGGACGTCACTGGAACGTCTGGAGAGTTGTTCCATAAAGTTTTCCATGTCCTTCTCCATAAACTTGTGGAGTACCGTTTGCAGATAATTCGGTGCGTCAGCATCCAGCACCGCTCCAGTGGCCAGGTCAATCAGACGGTTCAAATACGCATCCTTGTTGACAAGCGTCAGTTTGTTACCGAACATTTGCAACTGTTCATATCCCAGGTCATACATAGTCCTGTCTATTCCAGATTTATCAAAATGATACAGGTTAATAAATTCTTTCCAGTTTTTGGGGAAAGCTTCGAAATAGGCTTGTTGCCATAGCTGTGTGTTCGGATTCTTCGCCAAATTACGATAAGCCGTATTAAGTTTCAACGTATCCACAATAAAGGCATTAGCCGATTTGGGCGGTGCATTCTGAATTAGGCCCGACGAATGTAACATCATCCAAAGTTTCTCATACTCCTTCCCTGTCTTTTCTGATACCACTCTTCGCTTGGATGAAGATTCTTTATGCCGGTTTGCTGATTTAGTAGAATGGAAATCTACCGTTGTACTATAGAAATAGACTGGATGAACATCCGATGCGTGTCTTGTGTAGTACAGATAAGTCTCATTTATCAGTTTGTCCAGTTCTGCTGCCGATGCAGACACATCTGTTACAAGTATCACAAACGTTGGATTCAATTTCCTTAGATGGCCATAGACGGAAGACAAATAACCGGGTTCTATACGTTGCTTTCCGTTACGATACATGACATCTCCCCACCTGTTCATCAATACGTTTACAACTTCACTCTCCCTGATCTCTTTCGGAAACAATTTGAGGTTCTTCGCATATCGGCTACTTGCCTCTTCCATTTCCTTGATTTTGCTGATGCCAGGTTCTAGAACCGGATTCTCTTCCTTTACAGGTAGCACCTCACTGCTTTCTGTCCGGGCAAAAGAAATGGCAGCGACAAACATTACAGCAGGCACAAAAGCGGCTTTCAGCATTCTCATTCCATTTGATTTTTTCTTGTTCATCATAATGATTCTTTCTTTTAACGTTCCATGATTCAGACGATGAGCAATAGTCTGCAGCCTGCTGCCTACGGTCTTAGTCACTAATAATTGTTGATATATGTTCGCATTTATTCCATTGTCAAGCACAGCCTTGTCCGCCTCGTATTCATGTACCGACCGCAAGTCTCGTCCAAGCAGACAGACCACCGGATTGAACCATTGCAGCATGGCCAGCGCCTCCAGCAACAGGATGTCCCACGAATGTCCCATACGGACGTGTGCTTGTTCGTGCGCCATTACAAGAAAACGCATCTGCTCATAATCCTTAGTACTGATGATGATATGACGCATGAAGCTACGTGGGGCGAAGTCCCCGGAAAAGATTACCACATCATTGCCAAATTCGTCCTCCAAGTGCATTCCGCCTTGCAGGCAACGATACAATTCCCATATCTGACGGAGGAATCTGGTTAGCATAAAGGCTACACCTGCCAAATATATAATCATCCAAATGGGAATGGCGGTATGCCATGACGCATTTTCCTTCTGTTGTGTGAATTGCGGCACGGACACAGTCGTTTCTTCCGCGATCAAAGGAACTGTCTCGTCTACCGTACCAGCAGGCATGGCCTTTTCTACCACCATATCTTCCGTAAACTGTTTTTCTTGCAATTCGTAAATTGGCTTCAAGGGATACTGTACTATCCAGGTGTCCTTGACAGTTATCTCTACCAGAGGGAACAAAGCCGACACCAACATGATAACAAGTAATACCATACGATTGAAACGGTGGAAGGTCTCGCGTCTGAGCAACAAAGCATAACAACCGTAAAACAACACGAGCAACAGGGAAGATTTAATAAGATAGGCGAGCATGGCATTTTGTGTTTATATTATTATTAATGTAGTCAGTTGGGAGTATTCCCCTTTATCATCTCCAGCAGCTCCACAATCTCATCCTCGGAAAGGTCCTCGTTCTGTACAAGGAAGGAAAACAACTTCTTAGCAGAGTTACCAAACAAGGCATCCTTCACGTCATTCACCACATCCTTGATGTATTTGTCACGGCTCATAGTGGGAGAAAAACAGAAAGTGCGAATCTCGTTTGCCCTTTTGCAGTGCGAAACATAACCCTTAGCCTCAAGTATCTTTAGGAAAGTACTTACGGTGGAATAAGCGGGTTTGGGATCAGGATATTCCGCTATAATTTCATACACAGATAGAGCTTTTTCATGTCCCCATAAGATATTCATCACTGCAATCTCTGCTTTGGTCAGCGGTTTCATTTGTCTTATCTTTATCATATTTTCCGTCAAATGATGTCTTACATTTGCAAAAGTATCTGGTTTGCGCATCGGTCAACAAAAAACATTCGCAAAAAATGAAAAGACGCCTGTTCTTTAACATTTTTATTTAGATTAACGAATTTGCTTAACATTCGTTAACGTATCGTCGCGATAAAATTGACTTTTTGGACAGCGTATGAATATACTTTCCGCAACAAGCTATCTCCTCAGGCAAGATAAGCTATCTTCTCGGCCAGGATAAGCTATCTCCTCAGCCCAAGTAAGCTATCTTACTTTTTTCTGTCATTTTTGAACAGAGTTAAACAAGCAATTCGCCTTCGCTCATCGAAAACATCTTTTATTATTTATGGTATGGTCAGGATGACATAATGATTAGACATAAGTATTGAATTGGCTTTTCCAAAATGGGGGTATAAATAACAAATGCCTCCAAATGTCATGCTGAACTTGTTTCAGCATCTGGCAGCGAGCCTTATCTTGTCCTTCTCCGCGGACAGATCCTGAAACAAGTTCAGG
>JAGBGU010000024.1 GCA_017935785.1 Bacteroidaceae bacterium | reverse complement strand
TACCTCAAGTCGCTTTATGGGGTAAGGGGATTTTGTGTCTGCGACATTTCTGTTGTGCAAGAAATATGTACAATAAAATGAATTTTGTCGCTTTGCAAGCAAAATCCCACTAAACCCTATAGGTTGCGGATTTGAGGTTTACTGCAAAAATAACTTTTTTTCGCAATATGACACAATTTCTTTCGGAAAAGTTTGCCCATATCGGAAAAAGTCTATACTTTTGCATCGCTTTTCAGAGGAAAAGTCCTCGCAACGAGGTTTGGAGAGATGGTAGAGTGGTCGATTACACCGGTCTTGAAAACCGGCGTGCTGAGAGGCACCGGGGGTTCGAATCCCTCTCTCTCCGCTCACTGTAGAAAGTATAAATCAAGTGAAAACGAGATTTATACTTTTTTCTTTTTTAATAAGTAAACGGATGATAAGAAAGGCCACGATAGAGGATTTGGATACGATTCTGCTTTTGATTGACGAAGGCAGAAGAAAGATGATTGCCGAAGGGAACGTAAACCAGTGGAGCGGCGGCTGTCCTTCAAGGGAAATGCTCGTAAAGGACATCGCCCAAGGCGTAAGCCATTTGGTGGTGATTGACGGAAAGCCGGTGGCCACCTTCGTGCTGATTGAAGGTCCAGACCCCACCTATGCCCGCATCTACGACGGCGAGTGGCAGAACGACAATCCCTATTATGTAATCCATCGTGTGGCATCCGTGGCCGGAGTGCATGGCATCATGCGTGCCGTGCTTGACTATGCTTTCACCCAGACTGGCACCATACGCATTGATACGCACGAGGAGAACCTTACCATGCGCGCCTTGCTTGCCAAATACGGTTTTTCCTATTGCGGTGTCATCCTTCTTGAAAACGGCGACCCGCGTCTGGCTTACCAGAAGACAATTTGATATTAAAAGACAACAAAAAATATGGGGAAAAAAGTAAGATAGCTTACTTGGCCTCAGGAGATAGCTAACTAACTCAGAGAAGATAGCTAACTTGGCCCGAGGAGATAGCTTCTTGGAAAAACGGAATTATTTTGCCACGTTTCCTGCCTTTGCTATAGGTATGTGTTCTTATTAAATCGGAGGCTTAAAACCCCCGGCTATTCATTTTCCCGTCTTTCAAACGTTTTCGTTCATCGTTCATTCTTCAGACGTCCTTCATCATTCTACTTTGGACTCTCGTCTTTTGTTATATAAAAAAAGGTATTAAGTTATACGCAAACTTCAGTATTTCACCGCAAACCAATAATAATGCTTCACTGCGTACAGATGCTTCAGTGGTACTATAGATACCTATGCCTGTCGTTTATAGGATGCTTACGTTCAAAAAGGGATGCGCCCGTTATCGGACGCATCCCTAATAATTAGATTATGAAGTTTATCAGATTACTTCACCAGAACCTTCTTACCGTTGATGATGTTTACACCGTTCTGAGCCTTCTGAATGCGTACACCACCGATGGTGTAGATTTCGTTCTTGCCGTCAGCAGTGTTAACGTCTTCAATGCCGGTCAGTACCTGACCAACTGAGAAGTTGGTACGTGCAGAAGAAGGAGTTACGAATTCCTGCGTAGCGGTCTTGTCACCGGTGAGGTTAGGAATAGCGTAGCAGCTCATCTTCTTAGAGTCCTTAGAAGCCACGTACAGGTTACCTGCATAGTCAAATGCCAATGCGGTGATTACAGACTCGCCAACGGGAACAGTGTAGATGCCTTCGGGGAAGATCTTGCCTGCATCGTTGGGGTCATAGTTCACAGCGTAGATACCGATGGTGCTGTTGTTAATAGGATGAGCGATGATTTCGCCACCTTTGTACTTAGCCATAGCGGCACCAGGATAAACATTTGCAGTGTTAGAGAAGTCTTCCTTACCATTAGCGTCGTAGTGCTTCAGGGTGGGAGTTTCCTTGCTTGCTGAAGGAGCCTGTTGGATGTACCACAGACCACCGCGGCCATCGGTTTCGATGTTCACGTTGTGAGGTGTGCTGGTGTACTGGTTCATCAAAGAGTCAATCTGACCGCTGGGAGCAGCTGTCCAAGACTTGGCAGCACCAAGGTTGTAGTAGTGTGCATAGTAATCTTTAGCTGTTGAAGCGCTGTCTGTGCGTTCGCCGGCCAAAGTATAGAGCTTCAGATCCTTGCCTGTTCCAGCAGTTGCGAAGCTTACTACGATACCAGCCTGCTTCTCTCCGTCTACCCATGTTACACCATATTTATCTACGGTGCCACCAGTGAAGACAGGAGACCATGCTTCGGTCAGGTTTTCGGGATTAGCCTCGTAGATTGGGCTGCCCAATCCATTGGCCATGCCTAAGAACAAACGGCCGTCTTCGCTCAGACGAACGGTCTTGGGAGCAAGAGGAGCATAAGAGTCGTTGATGCGGATTGCCAGTGTATCGTTGCCAAGCATGGTCGCGCTGTCGGTAGCGAGCATGTCAAGACCGCCAGTGTAAGCGGTTGCATTTACACACTGCAATGTGGGAGTGTAAGCATACAGACCTGCAGCTGTGGTGTCGGTGCGTTCGCCCTGTGACAGATACATGGTACCGAATGCGCTGCTTTCGGGCATGGTGTTGATGGCCATACCATAAGGACTGGTAACAGGTACACTTTCACCTACCTTGCTGGGTTCGAGCACACCGATAGCGGTAACGGCAACCTCGTAAGTGAGGGCAGTACCCTTGGCGGGCAGCAAGCTGTTCTCAACCATTACAGAGTGTCTGCCGGGCAGGAGCTGTTCTCCGGTGAGGACAGCGGTGTAAGCGAGAGCCTCACCGTTGAAGAAGCGGATTTCAGCATCCTTAGCAGGAGCGTTCAGAGAGTAAGTGATGGTTACATCGTTCTCAGTTGAAGTGGTAGCCAGGTCGTAAGCATATGCGTTCAGTTCGATAACAGGCTTTTCATTGATGAATTCCTTGTTATAGTAGTAAACAGTGTCACCCTGGAACAGACGAGGAATAGTGTCGGTGCCGATGGTCTGCAACCAAACAGCGTTCTTGCTACTGTTGCCGTTCAACTTGTAGGTGAATTCACCTGTCTTCAGAAGTGCGGTATCCAAAGCAGCGACTTCATCAAAAGCGCCCTTGATGTCGTAGCAGTTGGTAGCAGTGATATCGGTGTTGCGATAGAAGTAGTTGGTGCCGTCGTAGTTGGCAACCTGAGCGATGCTCCAACAGTTCTTCACATATCCCTTACCGCCGGTCCATGAGCAGATGGCTGCCATGTTGCCTGGGCCAGTGATTGTACCGGTTACATAACAGTTTTCAATGTTGTATGTAGCGGTAGAACCCATATTGGTACCGATGATACCGGCAGCTTCATTTGTTCCGGCTTCAACTATACCTTCGTTACCCAACTGCTGAACGGTGATGGTACCTGTTTCGTTGGCACCTCCGATGATACCACCAAAGCTTCCGGTTCCGAAGATACGGCAGGTGTTGTCAAGGATGAAATTCTTGATGGTTGCACCAGCACCCACACAGCCGAACACGCCGAAGTAGTTGCCGCCCCATTCGATGTTGAGGTTGCTGAACTTGTGGCCCTGTCCGTCAAATGTACCAGTGAAGCGGTGGCCGGCAGCATCCTTACCGATAGGAATGAGGCTCACACCAGTCATGTCAATGTCGTTTGTCATCACTGCATTAGCGGCGTTGTTAATACCGTTTACGATAGCAGAGTAAGTAACCATGTGCAACTTGGTCTCAATCTGGTATACGCCATCAACCACGCTTGGCATGATGGGCAATGCATTTATTTCAGCAACCTTAGCCAAAGCCTCCTCTGTACTATAAGATCCGTCTGCGTAAGCTGCTATCATGTCTTCAACCATAACGGCAAGCGCATTAACGTCAACTTCGGGTACATCAATCAGAGAGTAGGTGGCATCTTCCATCGCAAGAGATGCAGAGAAGAACTCAACGTATGCACGCTTACAAACGATGATTTCGTTGAAGATATCAGAGAACTTCTGAATGAGGGCGTACTTAGCCTCTGCGCCAGAAACGGCTGTTGCTTCGACAATAAGAGTTTCCAACTCGCCTCTCAACGCCTGGCTGAAATTAGGATTCTTCATGTAAAGGTCAGAAGCATCAGCCATATAATCTGCGAGGATGGTGTTGGCACGAGCCACCTGGCCGGCAATAACCTCGTCCATAGCGGGTTCTGTGCCTTCGTCTTCTGCTTCGCCGAGATAGGTAAGCTTGGTGTTAGCGAAACCGGTCCAGTCTGAGCCGTAACCGCTACCCTGGTTGCGGATACCTACAAGCAGTGAATCGCCTTCTTCCACATATGTAATAATGTGTGTGAGTGCGCGGTTGCTGTTGGCTGCAATGGCAATAGAAAGCTGACCTTGCATAGCGTAGTAGGCAGTATCTGCTACTTCAGCCGTAGGATCGCTGGAAATAACCAGGTCGCTTACTTCACCAGTGATGTTGGCGTTCACCTGGTCAATGGCCTCGTCCTTAGAAATCTTTGTTTCGAATACAGTGGGAACATAGGTGTTGTTTTCGCCCGCATAGAGTTGTGCGATGTGGTTCACATTATATTGGTCGTTGCTGGGGCGATAGCCGGTGTTCATGGTAAGCATATAGTAACCGGGCTTGTTCACAGGAACCTTCTGGTACATGTCAAATGTTTTGTTCCAAGCTTCTGCTCCAACCATGTTGTTCTGAGCGGCATAAGCCTTGGCTCCAGAACCGGTTACACCCTGCCATCCGTTGAATCCGTCAGCAAACTTTCCATTGGTCAGCAGAGCAGTAACCTCACTGCCGGGCATGTAACCATTGTTGATGGCTGTCTGCAACCATGCATCCAGACGTGCGATTTCTGCTTCAATCTCCTCAATAGAGGGCAATCTGTTGTCAATGATATAGTAGTAACCGCCGAAAGGATTCAGTTCGTCGGGTTCTGCATCACTCACGAGGTACTCAGCCAGGTCGTCACGGTCGGGACCCTCAAAGTCGTCATGGCTTTCAAGATATGCAATCAGTTCTTCAGCCTTTGCTATATACTTTTTATAAGCATCTGCACTTGCCTTTACCTTGGCCTTTGTCTCTTTGAGCAGACCATAGTACTTGGCCAGTGAATCGAGGTTCTGCTGAACACTTTCGTACTCCCATGCGGGAAGCGCTTCAGCCTGTCCCAGATATTCATCGATGATTGACTGCTGTGCAATGAGGTCTTCTGTGTACTCTTCAGCTTCGCGCTGCATGAGTTCGACAAGAGATGCGTAGTCTTCACTGTTTGCTACAGAACCATAGGTCTCATATACATAATATACCACACCACGAGTTGAGTCGGCAACAGGATGCGTGTCGCCCTCGTTGAGGTTCTGATACCAAATGGGAGAAGTGAACTTTTCGCCGTTCATGCGCCATGCCAACTGACCGGTTTCAATCTGTTCGGCAGGGAAATTATTTACCTGAGTTCCCTGTACGGTCCAGCAGTTGTTAAAGGTCGCATTGGTATTGAAACGGCAGAATTCCTTGCCTTCGTCTGTTCCGGCCACTTCAGTTCCGGCCCAGCAGTTGGTGAGCACAGCATTGCTACCCAGCCAACCAGAGAACGCACCATTTTCCTTGGTTCCAACGATGGTGGCCATTGAGTAGCAATTGGTGATAATGAAGGTACATGCACTTGACATACAGCAACCTACCAGACCACCTGCATTGGCACCAGTGGTACATTCAACATAACCGTTGTTACCTAAGTTGGTGAAGGTTACGGTTCCGCCGGCAGGTGTTGAGAAACCGATGAGACCTACATAACCCATACCGATGAGCCTACAGTTAGAACCCAAGGTAAGGTTCTCAATTACAGCAGGACCGGCAACGGCACCAATAAGGCCGACACCACGGGTTGCGGGTTGGTTCACATAGAGCCAGTCAATGGTGTGGTAGTTTCCGTCGAATGTTCCTGTGTAGGGAGAAGACTCGGTACCGATGGCAACAAAACGTTCATTGGC
The DNA here is from genome assembly GCA_017935785.1 of Bacteroidaceae bacterium. GTDB lineage: Bacteria > Bacteroidota > Bacteroidia > Bacteroidales > Bacteroidaceae > Physcousia. The sequence continues at coordinate 51,563 of JAGBGU010000024.1, read as the reverse complement.
ATCGTCTTCCATGTCTATGTCGTTCATCAGCTTCACGTTCAAAGAACGGTCTTCAGCCTGAGCAATCTTCTGTGAGAACCAGGCCAATTGCATGTCGGTTGAAATCTCATAGAAACCTTCCTCGTTGGGCTGCAGATAATCCGGATCAATATTGCCGCATACTTCGCAGAAACCGTCTACGTAGGTATGCTCGGGAATTTCCACATCGGCAGCGTCATTGCTATACTGTACATCACCCTGTGGCGTACCGTCGCAACGGAAACCGTCAGAAGGCACTGCATAGACCATTGCGTGGTCGCCGAAGGGCCAAGGATGGTCATCTGTGCCAAGCGTCTGCTTGAACGCTGTGCCGTTTGCACCATTCAGGATGTAGCACAACTCACCGGAAGTAACAGCATCGGGGGACAGCACTGTCACACCAGGTGCTACATTTCCGTAAGGATCGTCTATGCAATATACGCCACCTGTATAGTCAACCATTCCAGGGTTACGAGAGATGATGTTGTTGTCACCATCCATCACATCCATTGAACCAATCATGGCTACGTTCTGCATCACTGATGTAGCACTGCTCCAACCGATGAGACCGCCACAGTTGCTACCCATTTCTGAGTATATAGAACCGGCAAAAATACAATTGCGATATTCGGCAAAAGTTCCTTCGTTCACGGCGCACAGACCACCATTGGTGTTGTCGCCGGAGAAGGTGCTGGTGATGTTTACGGAACTTACACAGTTCTCCAAAATAGATGCGCCCTTGGTCGTACCAATAAAGCTGGCGTTGAAGTGGTTCTGTGAACTGAGCGTACCGGTCATGTTAAGGTTGCGTATTACAGCGCCGGCACCCGTCAAGGGAACCAGACCGTTACGTTCTGTGGTTACGTCAACCCATTCTATGTCAATGGTATGGCCACGGCCGTCAAAGGTTCCGTAGTACCAATTGCTGTGGTTCAGGAATTCCTTACGGCCTTCACCGTGATGGATGTCGGCATAAAGAGCAGCGTTACGATATTCAGCACCATAGGTGAAGTACTGAGCGAACCAGTCCATGTCGTACACAGTCTTCAACATATAGGTGCCGTTTTCGTCGCGTTCTACCTGAGTGGGATTCCAATAAGAGCAAACATCGCACTTACCATCCTCACAAGCAGTGTGGGCCTCGTGCTGCACACCAGTGTCGGTGTTACTGAAGGTGGGAGTAGCACCTTCTTCGAACTGACCGGAGCAAAGGGCCGGAGTGTCGGCATACACCTGCTTACGGGTCTTGAAGGGTACGGGATAGTCGTCCTCACCGATGTTCTGAGTCCACTGAATGTTGCTCTGGTCGTGGTTCAGCATGAAGCAGACAGCACCGCTCTTCAGCTGTTCTTCTGTGATCTGGGTACCTTCTGTATCTGTTGTGGCAGACAGCTTTGTCAGATAGAAGTTGTTGGCCAGGAGTCCTTCTGCAGTCTTTCCCGGGTTACGGCAAATACTGTGTGAGTCGCCTGGGTCGGCCAGCTGGATGTCAGCAATCACCAAGTTGTTGGTTACAACACAGCGCTGGTCAGTCCAGCCGTGGATACCGCCTACGCTTGTGGTTGCGTTACTGTGGATAGACGCCAATGACAAACAGTTGGAAACCACAGAACCCATATTGTTGATAGCAACGAAGCCAGCATGGGTTCCGTCACCGGCAATACCGGACTTGATGGTCACCTTACTTACGCAGTTCAGAATGTGACCACCCTCGTTCCATGCTACGAAACCGGCTGCGTACTTATAGCTGGTGGTGATGGTACCATCCACAATCAGGTTTCGGATTACACCGGTTCTGGTTACATTGCGGAACAGAGCCTGTCCGTCAGCTTCGGCATAGGCATTCAGCGTAATGGTATGTCCGGCACCGTCGAATGTTCCGGCATAACGCGATTTGTCCACACCAATCATAGGCTGGTCGGCAGCACACACAATGTCGGCAGTCAATACAGCATTTGCCGTATTGTCGCCATTTGCAACAATTTCTGCGAATTCCCGAAGGTCTTCAGCAGAACCAATCTGATAGACGCCGTCAACTTGATCAAGCGCCCAAACAGAGGTACTTATCAGCCCAAAAAGTGCCGACAAGAAAACTTTTCGTAGTTTTGCTCTCATTTGTTGTTAGAAATAAAATTAATAAAAAAATATATTACTATTATCTTTTATACCTATATCGTATATCTCATCTGAATCCGTTTTGAATTTGACGAATGACAATTAAGGGAGAGTTGGCAACATCTTGAACCATTAATTAATTAATTGTTTATTTATGGTAAAAAAATAATTCCAGACCGCAACCCTATTTGTCAGTGACAAAATCACGAATTTCATTAAGTTTTTTAACCTGCCCTTTCTTTATTGGCTGGCTTAGATGCTGTAAATTTACAAAAAAAATAAATATAATGAAAAAAATGTATAAAAAATGTATCTTCCATATCTGTTGTTTCTCTCAAAGCGGGTCATTAATCGGTATAAATAACAAATTAGTCTTTCGCATGAGGGTCGGTATATCCATGAAAATCGGTAAAATAAGCAGAAAGGTAATACGGATTGCTTTCAAGGAAGTATTATAGTGACTAATTGTATGAGAAAAATGCGGTCATCTGTCGTGTCCGTACCATCCGTGTGTCATCAAAATTCTTTACAAAACCATATTTCCGAAGAAATCCAGTTGGAAAGCCGGAAATGCCCAGTTGGAAAAATATTATTTCCCAACAGGAAAATTATTTTTTCTCAGTTGGAAAATCATTTTTTTCCAGTAGGGCTGTTTTTTGAGGCAAATTAGGTTTGTTTTTGAACTATATTTGGCTGATTTCTGTTCATATTGTAACCAATATGCCATGGGTGGGTAGTGGTAAAAATATTTGACAATGGGTGAAGGTACTGACATAGGTGTTGAATAGGGACAGCCCCAAAATGAGAGTATTAATAACAAGTATCGCCATATGTCATCCTGAACTTGTTTCAGGATCTCACCGCGAGCTTTTGCTAGCCCCTGACTGCGGACAGATGCTGAAACAAGTTCAGCATGACCATCTGCTTTGGGTTATCGTGTTTTGTTATATAGAAGTATATAAGCATCGAATTGTGGCGCCCCAAATTGAGAGTATTAATAACAAGTACCGCCAAATGTCATCCTGAACTTGTTTAACATTGTTCAATTTGCTCACGCTCGGCATAGCCCAAGCAAGCTTGCCTCTGTTCTCGCTCTACCGCAAATTTCAGGATCTCACCGCGAGCCTTTGCTAGCCCCTGACTGCGGACAGATGCTGAAACAAGTTATTCGCCTTCGCTCATCGAAAACGTCTTTAATTATATTAGATATGGTCAGCATGACCGTTTACTTTGGGCTTTCATCTTTTATATATAGAAGTACATAAGCATCGAATTGGGACGCCTAAAAATTGTAGAAGTACAAACGAAAAAAATTGCCTTTAAAATTAGTGAGAATGTCTTTTTATGTATATATTTGCAGTATAATTCCTATATTTTTAATTTTTATGGCAGAGAGTAAGAGTAAAAGAATTGTGTCATCGGCTTCATTTGCCGACAGCAAGCCCCATTATGAGTTGTTGGACGGACTGCGCGGTGCCGCGGCGCTGATGGTGGTGTGGTATCATGTGTTTGAGGGTTTCGCCTTTGCAGAGGGAAGCGCCATTGATGTGTTCAATCATGGTCATTTGGGCGTAGACTTCTTCTTCATGCTTTCCGGTTTTGTCATCAGCTATGCCTATGACGACCGCTGGACGGCAGACGGAGCCAAAAGGCTCACAATGGGCGGTTTCTTCAAGCGCCGCCTGATCCGTCTGCATCCCATGCTTGTCATGGGTATGGTTGTCGGCTGTGTGTCTTTTCTGCTGGGCGGCGGCGTAAAGTGGGACGGTTCTGAAACGCCCCTGCCGTGGGTGCTCCTTTGTCTGCTGCTATCCTTCCTCTTCATCCCTGCCTATTCCGGTGCGGGATACGAGGTACGCGGTAACGGCGAGATGTTTCCCCTGAACGGACCCAGCTGGTCGCTCTTCTTTGAATATATCGGGAACATAGTTTATGCGCTTCTCATCCGCCGTCTGTCCACCAGGGTGCTTGCTTGTCTTGTAGCTGCAACCGGCTGTGCCTGGGGATGGTTTGCCGTAACGGATGTCTCGGGCTACGATATGATTGGCGTAGGATGGGCGGCCGACCCCATGAACCTATGCGGCGGTTTTCTGCGCATGATGTTCCCCTTCTCGCTGGGTATGTTGCTGGCACGCGTCTTTAAGCCCGTTAAGGTGCGCGGCATCTTCTGGATTTCCATTGCCGTGCTGTTCGGTCTGTTTTCCATACCCTATGTTTCAAAGGACTTGCTCCCCTGTGTCGAGGGTGTCAGTCTGAACAGCGCTTTTGAATACCTGTGCGTGCTGTTGGTCTTCCCTGTAATCGTGTGGCTGGGTGCGTCCGGAAAGACCAGCGACACGGCATCCACCAAGGTATGTAAGTTTTTGGGCGACATCTCGTATCCGCTCTACATAGTGCATTATCCCGTAATGTATCTGTTCTATGCCTGGCTTATCGAGACCAAGCAATATACGCTGGCCGAAACATGGCCGGTGGTGGTAATGGTCTTTGCCATCAACCTGTCCCTGGCGTATGCCTGCCTGAAACTCTATGACGAGCCTGTCCGCCGCTGGCTGGGCAAATTCGTTCAGAAGTAGTTCTGGCTGTAAAGGTCTATGCCGGATAATAAAACTTCCTGGACAATACATTCTGTTGTAGCTGTTCAGAATAACAAAGCAAACCGTCATCCTGAACTTGTTTCAGAATCTCACCGAGTATATTACCGCGGACAGATCCTGAAACAAGTTCAGGATGACGTTAGTATTGGTCTGACGTTAGTAGCAGGATGACAGGATGAAAGGTGTTTGGTTTTGCAGTGTTGTCTCCTTCGGCCCTTATTTTCTTTCCTGCTCATCGGGCAGGGTAACCTTGAAAAACTCGCTGCTGACGTGTTCCTGTCGGATGATATCCTTCATACGCGCTACAATCTTGGGGTTTTCAGCGGCCACATCGTTGTCCTCATGAAGGTCGGTGGAGAGGTTGTATAGTGATGCTTTTCCGTCCCTGACCACCATTTTCCAGTTGCCCATGCGAAGGGCCAGCATGTTGGTCTCGTGAAACTCCCAGTACAGGAACTCGTGCTTCTTCTGTCTGCGGTGCTTGCCGCGCAGGGTGTTGGCAAACGATATGCCGTCGAAGCGCTGTTCCTCCGTACTGGCTTTGCGGCTGTATGCGTCGCCGTCCAGTCCGGCATAGTCGAGCAGGGTGGGCATCAGGTCGTAGAAGGCCAGTTGGTGGTGATTTACCGTTCCTGCAGGTACGCCGGGGCCGACGGCAATGAAGGGCACGCGTATGCCACCCTCGTGTGTGGAGCGTTTCACGCCCCTGAGCTTTCCGTCGCGGTTGAACCAGTCGGGGTCGGCTCCGCCCTCGGTGTGCGGTCCGTTGTCCGAGGTGAAGATGACCAGCGTATTGTCCGCAAATCCTTTCTCCCTAAGCTTTTCCATGATTTCCCCCACCTGTTTGTCGAGCCTCGTTATCATGGCGGCAAACTGTGCGTGACGGTTAGCGTTACGGTAGTACCACGACCCGAACGCACCGTCAAAGGGACTGTCGTCGGCCCGGAACTTGTCGGTGTAATGCTGCAGAATGCTGTCGTTCGGCTGCCACAGCTCGGCATGGGGCAGGGTGTAGGTGAAGATACCCAGGAAGGGCTCGTCTTCCTTCTGGCGGTCAATCCAGTCAAGCGCATAGCGGTGGATGAGGTCGGCCGAATATTGGGCGCGGTTTTCATAGTCGGGGTGTCCGCTGCTTACGTCGCGGTGCGCGATGTTCTGCTTCAGGGTGTCAACCACAACGTGTCTGTCTCCGTACCGTTCCGGATCGTAGCGGTTCAGGAAGTTGGGATAGTATGTATGTGCCTGAAACTGGCAGATGGGACCGTAGTAGCAGTCTATTCCGCGCAGGTTGGGCAGCGAGGCCGAACTGCTTGTCTGCCATGCCTGTGTGTCGGTGTTTCCCTCGGCGTCGGTCTTGTAGGTGTCGGGGTGGTTCATGTTGTAGTATCCCGCCGCCCATTTGCCGAACATACCCGTGCGGTATCCGGCTTCCTTGAACAGTTCGGGGATAATCTTGTGCGTGTTCTTGTAGGGTTCCTGCCCAATGACGTCGTAGTCGGGGTTGGTGCCGAACGCGTTCGGGCGCAGGCTTTTCTGCCAGTACTCGCGGTTTCCTCTGACGTGGACGTGGCCGGTGTGCTGGCCGGTCATGAAGCAGGCGCGCGAAGGGGCGCTGACGGGGCTTCCGGCATAGGCTTGGGTAAAGCGCATGCCCTGGGCCGCCATTTTGTCAAGGTTGGGGGTGGTGATGAGTTTCTGTCCGTAACAGCCCAGGTCGCCGTATCCCATGTCGTCGCACATTATAAATATTATATTAGGTCTTTGCTGCGCCATTGCAAGGGAGGGGATTCCGCCCAGTATCGCAAATAGAAGTTCCTGCGTCTTATTCATGATAAAATCCTTAGAAAAGTATGGGTTTGATTAAATATCGCCGAGCAAAGTTATGGTTTTATTCGTGATTCTCACAAATTTGAGCTAACTTTGTTCCATCATTTCACATAAATTATTAAAACATACGTATCATGATAAGATTTCATATGGCTGTTTGCCTGTTTTTCTCCTTTGTTTTATGCAATGCGCAGCATACCGGCGCACAAAGCGACCAGTGGGCTGCAACGGATGCGCTTGGCCGTACGGTGGGCCGATACGACGGTGTGAAGACAGGCAAGCAGGTGTTCATGTTCTACTGGACGTGGCACGAACGCTACTATGCGCCTGGAACGGAAGTAAAGAACAATACGGAGATAATCCGCCGTTATCCCGAAGCTATGCAGGACGCAGACCATCCCGCCTGGACGCAGAAGGCTACGGGGAACTACTTTTGGGGAGAACCCCTTTTGGGCTATTATCGCACCACGGACACATGGGTACTGAGAAAGCATGCCGAAATGCTGGCTGACGCCAAGGTGGACGGTGTGTTCTTTGACTGTACCAACGGCACCTTTACATGGGACGCCAGTACAGACTCGCTGCTTTATGCATGGGATCAGGCGCAGAAGGATGGTGTGAATGTACCAAAGATTGCCTTTATGCTTCCCTTCGGATTCAGCGACCATTCGCTCACTTCGTTGCGCCATCTCTACGAACGCCTTTATAGCAAAGGGAAATACAAGAACCTGTGGCTTTATTGGAACGGAAAGCCTGTCATCATGGCCTATCCGCATAACCTTACCGACAATGCGACGGACCGTGCCATAAAGGATTTCTTCACCTTCCGCCCCGGTCAGCCCGACTATGTGGACGGCCCTAATCCTGCTTTTCCGGAGCAGTGGGGATGGCTTGAGAATTACCCTCAGCACGGCTATGTACCTCTGTCCGATGGCGGATACGAATTGGTTACGGTGGGAATTGCACAGAATGCCTGCCCCGAAACACGCGGACATTGCAGCGCATTCAACAAGCCCGGATCCCATTCGCGCAGCTATTCCAAGCGCAAGGGCTTTGACCCCCGTCCGATGGGCTATCTCTACGGATGGAATTTCCTTGAACAGTGGGACAGGGCATATGAACTCGACCCCAAGGCCGTGTTCATAACAGGATGGAACGAATGGATTGCCGGCAAGTATACACGCGATAACAGTCCGTGGACGGGCGACCCTTTCTCTTTCGTGGACCAATTTGATTCTGACCGCAGCCGTGACATAGAGCCCGTGAAGACATGGGGTGACTACGGCGACGTTTATTACCTTCAGCTTGTGGACCGCGTGCGCAAATTCAAAGGAACGGCTCCCCTTGAAAAGCCTTCGCAGCCGGTAAGCATAAAGATGGGGCAATGGAAGAAGTGGGAGAGCGTAAAGCCGCTCTATACCGCCTACAAGGGAAATACGCGCCACCGCAATGCCAAGGCGTGCAGTCAGTATCATTACGTGAACACGAGCGGACGTAACGACATTGTGGCAGCGCGTGTTGCACGGGACGGCAAGTACGTCTACTTCTACGTGGAAACGGCGGAACGGCTCACGTCATCTTCCGATTCGGCATGGATGCGCCTGCTCATTGATGCAGACCGCAGCAAGCAGACAGGTTGGCAGGGCTACGACTTTATCGTAAACTACAGACAACCCAAGGGCGGAAAGGCTTTCGTGCAGAAGAGCCATCAGCACAAGTGGATATGGCGCGACTGCGGAGAAGCTGCCATGAAAGTGGATGACAACCGCATGATGCTCCGTATTCCGCGCAAGGTATTGGGAATGGAAGACCGCACCCTTGACTTTGAGTTCAAATGGAGCGACAATATGCAGGACGAGGGCAACCTGATGGACTTTTATGTGAACGGCGACGTGGCGCCCGGCGGACGCTTCAATTACGTGTATTCAGAATAATTAAGATAAGAAAGAAACAACGATAATGACAACTGAACTAATTATTTTTACGGCTGCATCGCTGTTGCTTATCAGCCTGTTGCTTTGCCGAACAGGATTCAAGTTCGGCCTGCCCGCCCTGCTTATGTTCCTTGTTGTGGGAATGCTTTTCGGCACAGACGGTTTGGGTATCCAATACAACAACACCAATCAGGCACAGTTTGTCGGTACGCTTTCCCTTTGTGTCATCCTCTTTTCGGGCGGTATGGGCACCAAGTGGAAGGAAATACAGCCTGTGTTGGGAAAGGGCGTCATGCTATCCACTGTGGGCGTACTGCTGACCACAGTCTTAACAGGTGCGTTCATCTATTGGGTTACCCCCAAACTCTATGATGGCCGCAGTTTCACGTTGCTGTTGGCCATGCTGTTGGCTGCTACCATGGCTTCAACGGACAGCGCTTCGGTCTTCAATCTGCTCTCCTCGCAGAAGATGAACCTCAAACACCGCCTGCGTCCCATATTGGAGTTCGAGAGCGGAAGTAATGACCCCATGGCCTATTTGCTGACCATTGTGCTGCTGCAGGCTATCACGGACGGAACTTTCGACCTTGCCGCCTTGGGTACCAAGTTGGTCGTTCAGTTTGCAGTCGGGCTGTTCTTCGGATTTGGCATGGGAAAAGTGATTGTGTGGAGCATAAACCGTATCACCTTGCAGAACGGTTCGCTCTATGCGCTATTTCTTTTCAGTACCATCTTCATCACTTTTGCCGTGAGCAATGCTTCCGGCGGAAACGGCTTCCTTTCGGTGTACGTGGCCGGCATGCTTGTGGGCAACTGCCGCATTGCCCGCCGCAGAGAGATTGACTCCTTCATGGACGGAATGACTTGGTTGGTGCAGATAGTGATGTTCCTCTCGCTCGGCCTTTTGGTGAACCCGAGCGACATGATGAGCGTTGTAGTGGAAGCCCTTGTGGTGGGTGCGTTCCTGATGCTTGTGGCGCGCCCTGTCAGTGTGGTGCTTTGTCTGCTGCCATGGATAAGGGAAATGAATCCCAAGGCCGTAACCTTCATTTCGTGGGTGGGACTGCGCGGCGCCGTGCCCATCATCTTTGCCACCTATCCCGTGGCGGCTAACATTCCGGGCTCGGAAATCATTTTCAACATTGTGTTCTTTATCACACTCCTTAGCTTGCTTGTTCAGGGAACCACCATCCCCTTTGTGGCACGCAAGCTGAAACTTGACGAGCCGTTGGAGGAACACGTGAACAGCTTTGGCGTGGAAATGCCCGAGGAGACGGGCAGCTACCTGACCGACCTTGTGGTCACTGAAAGCATGCTGCCCGACGACGGCACGCTCATGCACACAACCCTGCCCAAGGGGTCGTTGGTGGTTTTGGTGCGCCGCGGCGAGGACTACAAGGTGCCGTCCGGAAAACTTGTCCTGCAGAAGGACGATGTGCTGCTCCTGTTGCAGCGCGAGGACATTACAGACTGATATGTTAATTTTTTAGGTTATATTTACTGATGAAAAGATTTCCCCTCCTTTTTACCCTTCTTCCCCTGCTGCTGCTCTGTACTCCCGTACAAAGCCGCGGAAAGACGCAGAAGCCGCTGATGGCCTATGTGGATTCAGTGGACAACAGTTTCCGTTGGGATGTGGTTGACAGCATTGCCCGCGATGGCGCAACCGCCTACCGCCTGCGCATGGTGTCGCAGACGTGGCGCGGGTTCCCGTGGATTCATGAGATGGTGGTCGTTGTGCCACCCGAGGTTAAGCACCGCGAGGTATTGCTCCACGTAACGGGCGGCTCTGCCGATAAGGTTACGGGCGAACCCAACTACCACGGATGGGACGAAGGCATAATCAGCATGATGGGCCATAGCGCCCGCCACTGCAATGCCGTTACCGCCGTGCTGTGGCAGGTGCCGCGCCAACCCCTCTACGACAATCTGTACGAGGATGCGCTCATGTCCTATACCTTCCATCAGTATCAAAATACGGGCGACAGGTCGTGGCCCCTGATGTTCCCCATGGTCAAGAGCGTGGTACGCGCCATGGATGCCGTGGAGCAGTTTGCCGCCGCCAAGCGGCTACCGTGCAGCAAGGGGCGCTTTGTGATTAACGGCGCATCCAAGCGCGGATGGACCACATGGATGACCGCCGCCACCGAGGACCGCCGTGTGGCAGCCATTGCGCCCATGGTCATTGACATCCTGCACATGCCCGTAAGCGTGCCCTATCAGAAGCACATGTACGGCAGTTACAGCCGCGAGATACATGACTATGTAGACCTTGGACTGACCGACGTGCTGTCTTCATCCAAGGGAGGCAACCTCGTTGATATGGTAGACCCCTATTCCTACCGCTCCTCCTATACCATGCCCAAATGGCTGATGCTCAGTACCAACGACGAGTTTTGGACCGTAGACGCAGTGAAGAACTACATGTACGGCATACCCGGCCTGAACCGTATCACATACGTCCCAAACGCAGGCCACGGCATGGGCGACCGCAAGGCTGTCTCCTCCTCGCTCGAGGCTTTCTTCCACTATACCATCCACGGCGGCAAGTACCCCTCGTGCAGCAGCAGTGTGCGGGTGGAGGGCGACATCGCCTCCCTTAAGCTGAAGACGGGGCGCGGGCGGCTGCTCTCCGTGCAGCTGTGGCAGGCCGAGAGCGATACCAAGGACTTCCGCAAGAGCACATTCGCTCCCGTTGAGATGCCGCTGCCCGAAAGGAAGAAGTTCTCCCTCCCCGTGGAACTGCCGCGCAAGGGCTATAAGGCCTTCTTTGCGATGCTAACCTACGCGCATCCCGCAGGTTACGACAGCTATACCCTCTGCACGCGCATGTACACCGCCGATGCCTCCACCGTGTTTGACGCGCCGTATCAGCCTCAGGCGGCGGATATGGATTAGGCAAATAAAAAAACAATAAGACGTAACTCCTAAAAATACAGATATGAAGAAGAGGAATTTTATTATGGCCGTATTGGTGGCCATGTCAGCAATGGCGCAGGCTCAGGAGAACACCCTTGCCTCGCCCGACGGCCGACTACGTGTGACGCTTGGCGTGGAAGGCGGCAAAGCCTACTATTCCGTGCAGTACGACGGCAAGCAGATGTTGCAGAAGAGCGCTTTGGGCTTCCGTGCCAACACGGGCGACTACGCCACGGGACTGAAGCTCGACAAGTACGAGCCTAAGGGCGTGAGCGAGCAGAACTATACCCTGCCCAACGGCAAGAGGCGCAACAACGTATTCAAGGCCAACCATGCCGTATTGAAACTGAAGAACGCCAAGGACAAGCCCATGGAGATACAGTTTGCCGTGGCAGACAACGACGTGGCCTTCCGCTACCACGTGCCGCAGACGGGCGACACACAGTGCATGGTGGTGCAGGCAGAGGCCACAGCCTTCAACATTCCGCAGCAGGCCACAGCCTTCATTACGCCGCAGAGCGACCCCATGGTGGGATGGATGCGTACCAAGCCTTCCTATGAGGAGGGATGGAGCCTCGACGCCCCCCTGACCAACCGCAGCCACTACAAGCGCGGCTACACGTTTCCCGCCCTCTTCCGTGTGGGCGCGGACGGATGGGTGCTCCTGTCCGAATCGGGTACGGACGGCAACTATGTGGGCTGCCGCCTGAGCGACTACGACCCCGCCACGGGCTATACCGTGGCCTTCCCCATGGAGGGCGAGAGCAACGGCTACGGCACCGCAACGGCGGCCATGGCGCTGCCCGCCACCACACCGTGGCGAACCATTACCGTGGGAGCCGACCTGAAACCCATCGTGGAGACACAGATAACGCAGCACGTGGTGCAGCCCAAGTACCAAGCCTCCGAGGCCTACAAGCCCGGACGCTATACGTGGAGTTGGCTCGTGTGGCAGGACGGCAGCATCAACTACGACGACCAAGTGCGCTTCATTGACACCGCCGCCAAGATGGGTTACGAATACTGCCTTGTGGACGCCAATTGGGACCGCAACATAGGCTACAAGCGCATGGAGGAACTCTCGGCCTACGCCCGCGAGAAGGGCGTGCGCCTGCTCCTGTGGTACAACAGTAACGGAGCCGCCAACGACGCGCCGCAGACCCCCAAGCACCGCATGGACAAGAGCGCCGCGCGCCGCCGCGAGATGGCTTGGATGCAGAAGAACGGCATAGCGGGCATCAAGGTGGACTTCTTCAGCGGAGACAAGCAGCACACCATGCAGCTCTACGAGGACATACTTACTGACGCCAACGAGTTCGGCCTTCAGGTAATCTTCCACGGATGCACGCTGCCCCGCGGATGGGAGCGCATGTACCCCAATTTTGTGGGCAGCGAGGCCGTACTCGCGTCCGAAAACGTCTTCTTCGGCGAATGGGCCGCCAAGAACGAGGCCAAGGACCTTACCATCTATCCCTTCTGCCGCAATGCCGTGGCAGCCATGGATTGGGGCGGAACCATCATGAACAAATACCTGAGCAAGGACAACAAGAGCCGCCACAAGCGCCATACTACGGACATCTTTGAGATGGCGGCCGCCATTGTGGTGCAGACGAGTGTGCAGTGCATAGCCGTACAGCCCAACAACCTTACCGAACTGCCCGCCTTCGAGCTCGATTTTCTGCGCCAAGTGCCCACGGCTTGGGACGATACACGCTTCGTGGACGGCTATCCCGGCAAGTATGTGGTAATAGCCCGCCGCAGCGGAGACAGTTGGTATGTGGCAGGGCTCAACGCCGAGAGCGCGCCCAAGCGCCTCACCCTTGCGCTCCCCGAGTTTGCCGGCAAGACCGTCAGCTGCTACATTGACGACCCCAAGAAGGGACCGCAGCTCACCAAGCTGAGGGTTAGCCGCAAGGGCATTGCCAAGGTAACCATGCAGCCCGGCGGCGGACTGATATTGAAACAGTGATTTTTCGTTATTGCAAAATGCAAAAAAAAGGGGGGGGCGAGCGCATAGTTCAAGTAAGTTTGGCTGTGCTCTCGCTCAACCGCAAATTTCAGAATATCACTGCGAGCCTTAACTGAGCCTTTCCCCATAAAGAGGGCGAACTTGGACCATGAAGAAGCGCTTAATGTGCTTCTGTGCCAAAGTGAAGGGAGCGCGGTGCCAAGGAGGCCTGTGGGTGCCCAAGGGGGCAGAGGTGAGGATTTTATGCTTTTTTACTGTCATCGAAATGCTGCGTCACTCGGCATAGCTCAAGCGAACTTGGCTCTACGCTCCTCTCCCTTTTTGCATTTTGCATTTTGCAAAATGTTTTTTTAGACATATAGTGAGGTTGAGGGGAGAGGGATAGGAGCGTAGGGTATAATATAATAATTATTACATTATTAATAATGTATTATATAATTATTATTATACTTTTAGTAATATATATATTGTCCTAAAATCCGCAACTAATAGTGATGCTGACCCGGGACTGTAGCCTGTGAACTTCTTGTAGGTCATCTTCGCATCGTACTTCTCCGTCTCTATGAACTGATGGTCGAAGTCAAGGTCGTACGACGCTCCAGCCATGAGCTGCCCTGTGCTCAGGAGAGCCTTTACCAGCAAACGGTTCAGCTTCGTGGCGGTATTGAAGTCATAGCTCTTGCCCGTGTCAGAGGTGTAGGTCGTGTTGGCCGTGGCCAGTTCTGAAATCGCTCTCAGGATTGTGTCAGAGCTGCATGTGCGAAGTGTGGGATGCAGCGCGAGATGGGGCATCAGGTGGCTCGTAACGTCCTCCACGCAGTCACCGCCACAAAAGTAGACACTTGCCAGCGAACCTGCAATCTCGCCGTACTGGTAGCCGAATGACGTACATCGGAGGCCCAGTACTTTGTCGATAACCGGACCTACATAACGGGAAAATTGCTCTCTCACGTGAAATATCCCTCCAAAAGGAGTGATTCTCTCAGATTTTATGCTTACCTTTGCCATGTCATGTGCGATTTTGCTTGTCTTGAAACGCAGCACTAAGGTAAGTGAAAAATCTGACATGGCAAAATTCTGGGCAACTTTTTGTTGCTCAGGAACTTATAAAAAAAATCAAACTAAAGTGCTACGGAATTTAGGTAATACGCCCAATGAAGAAGAAGAAAACTGCAATTATTCTCTCAGCCCTTTTGGTGTGCTTGATGAGCTGTACGCCGACAACGGCAGTCAAAGACAAAAGCTTGAAATCCCTGCGCGAGGGTTTTAACAATCCGCCACAGGAGGCACAGGTGTGCACATGGTGGCACTGGCTGGACGGCAACGTGACGCGCGAGGGTATCACGGCCGACCTGGAGGCGATGCACCGTGTGGGCATTCACGAGGCCACGCTCTTCAACGGCGGAATGGGCTTCCCACAAGGGCCCGTCAAATACATGAGCGACGAATGGCTCGAGTTGTTCAAGCACGCAGCCAGCGAGGCTAAGCGGCTGGGCATGGAGTTGTCGTTCCACAACGGCCCGGGATGGTCGTCGAGCGGCGGACCGTGGGTGAAGCCCGAGGATGCCATGCAGACGGTAACCTGGAGCGAGCAGCAGGTGGAGGGCGGACGCACCGTATGTCTGGTGATGCCCCAACCGAAGACGAATCATGGATGCTATCAGGACATTGCCGTGCTGGCCTTCCCCACCCCGATGATGACACAGCGCATCGGGAACCTGGATGTCAAGACGCTGGCCAACAATGCCTTCCAGCGCCACCTGATGCCGTCGCTGCGTGAGGTACCCGACAGCGTCGTGGTGCACCAGGCGGACATAGTGGACCTCACGGACCAGATGCAGCCGGGCGGCACACTGGCATGGGAGGCTCCCGAGGGACGCTGGACCATCCTGCGCTTTGGCTTCACGCCCACGGGCATGACCAACCATCCGGCCCTGGCCGGCGGCAACGGCCTAGAGTGTGACAAGATGAGCCGCAAGGCGCTGGATGCGTTTTGGGCCGGCGGCATACAGCCCATCATCGACCGCCTGGGGCCGCTCGTAGGCACCGGGCTGACGGGTTCGCTCATTGACAGTTATGAGGTGGGCTGCGGCAACTGGACACCGGGCTTCGAGACCGAGTTCAAGGCCCGCCGCCACTATGACCTGAAGCTCTTCCTGCCCGCCATGGCTGGCTACTATGTGGAAAGCGGCCCTGTGGCAGAACGCTTCCTGTGGGACCTGCGCCTCACCGTGGGCGAGCTGATGGCCGAGAACTACTACGACTACTTTGCCGAACTATGCAAAAAGCACGGAATGCGCTTCCTGACCGAGCCCTACGAAGGCCCCTTCAACGCCCTTGAGGTAGGCCGGGAGGCCGATGTGCCCATGAGCGAGTTCTGGGTGGGCAACAATGAGTTCTCGGGAATGGCCAATCTGGCAGCCTCGATTGCTCATGCCAACGGGCGTCAGGTGGTGGGAGCAGAGTCGTTCACGGCCACGGGCATGGAGAGCCGCCACAGGAACCATCCCGGCATGCTGAAGGCACAGGGCGACTATAATTGGTCGAACGGCGTGAATCGCTTCATCCTCCACACCAATGCCCACCAGCCGTGGGAGGTGGGTCCCGGCTTCAGCCTGGGTCAGTATGGCACGAACTTCAACCGCCACAATACTTGGTGGGAACAGGGCCGCGCCTGGATGGACTATTGTGCCCGCTCGCAGTTCCTGCTCCAGCAGGGCGAAGGCGTGCAGGACGTGCTGGTCTTCATCGGCGAATCGTCGCCCAACATGGGCGAGGAACGGTCCGATATTCGTGAGCTTGGCCTCGACTATGACCAGGTGACGGACACCAAGCTGACTCAGATGAGCGTGCGAGACGGCAAGCTGTGCACCCCCCAGGGCCGCAGCTATCATTTCATGGCTCTCTCGGGCGGCGAGCAGCCCACGCTGGCACTGCTGCGCCAGCTGAAGACCTTCAACAAGGCCGGCGCATGCATCATCGGGCCGCGCCCCCAGGGACAGCCCACGCTGGAAGGATATCCCGAAAGCGACACGGAATACCAAACCATGGTGGACGAGCTATGGGGACCCGAGGGTAGCAACGACGGTAAGATACAGGATCTCACGATTGCCGAGGCGGCCAGCAAGACTGGCTTGAAGGCCGACTTCAGCGGCGGACAGGGCGACACGCGTCTGCTCTACATCCACCGCTCGACGAAAGAGGCCGAGGTGTATTTCATCTCGAACCAGCTGAAGGAGTACCGCACGGAGCGCTGCACCTTCCGCGTCAGCGGCCTCGTGCCCGAGCTGTGGAATGCCCAGAAGGGCACCATGGAGGCCGTGCCCGCATGGAACGAGCAGGACGGCATGACAGAGATAAGCCTCGACTTCGGACCCGAGGAGGCCTACTTCATCGTATTCCGTGAGCCTATGAAGGGCGATGTGCAGTTCACCTCCATCCAGCAGGCGCTCAGCAGCGTGCAGGACGAGCCGCTGCCCGGCTTCGAGATTCTGCGTGCCGAATACGGACAGTTCCTGCCCGAGGGTATGGTTGAAATCACACAAAAACTGAACAATCGCATGAAGGATGGCCGGCTCAACGTCGTGGCAGACAACGGACTGGCTGGCGGAGATCCCTACTATGGTGTCGTGAAGAGCGCCTATGTGAAATACACGACAGGCGGGAAAGTACACACAATCAACGTGCCCGAGAGCCATCGTCTGGAACTGCCGCAGCCGGGAGAAACGGGCGACCTCTGCATCGTGGCCGCCTTCTACGGTCACATTCCCACAGCCTTCAACTACGAACGGGCACCGCAGTCCACCGATGTCACCAACCTTGTGACACAGAAGACAGAGGCGGGCCAATACATTTTCAACGCAGAGGAGGTGAAGGCGCCCTTCGGCCCACTCGCAGAATCCATGGGCGAGCCCAGGCTGCACCTTAAATATGTGGTAGGCGGGGAAATCTACGACAAGTACTTTACCGACGCACAGACGGTCAACCTGACGGGACACAAGGACGAGCCGCGCGTAATCATCGAGGACGGAGAACCCTACTGGCTGACGCCTGCTCCGGGCGAAGTGGCGCTCACCGATGCGCAGGGCCACACACTCCAGGCGCATGTCGAGGATGTTCCCGCACCCATCGCTCTCGATAGCAGCTGGGAGGTGCACCTCAACCAGAAGTGGGGCCGCGAATGGGACATCCAGTTGCCAAAGCTCATATCGCTCAGTGAAATGGAGGATGACGATGTGAAGTACTTCAGCGGTACCGCCGTCTATACCAGCGCCTTCACGCTGCCCGACGACTATCTCACCGACGACATTGTCTTCGATCTGCGCCTCGGCCAGGTGTTCGTCATTGCCGAACTCTTCGTGAACGACGAGGACATGGGCATCCTCTGGAACGCACCCTACAGCAAGGACATCACCAAGGCCGTGCAGGCAGGAGTGAACACCATCGAAGTGCGCGTCACGAACCAGTGGATAAACCGCCTGATAGGCGACGAACGTCTGCCGCTCGACTACGAACCGAAGGGTATCACTTACGCCCAGTGGCCCGAATGGATGCAGCATCCCGACGAGCGCCCCTCGGGCCGCACCACCTTCGTCGCCTGGAAGCACTGGAATGACGACGATGCCCTCATGCCATCCGGCCTCGCAGGCCCTGTAATCATCAAGCCCTACGTAAAGGTGAAGATTGAATAAACGTCTTCATCGTGTTGTACAACCATGTTTTAACAACGCCCTGCGGTCATCCCCGTGGGGCGCTTTGCTATTCAGGTCATCGACGGATGCAACATGTAGCGGGAGTTCGTCCTACTTGGGGGGGCGAGCAAGCAGGAGGAGGATGTAAAGTTTAAAGGTTAAAGACGTTAAGCGATTAGCGGTTCTTGCGTCCCTTCGGCAGCCAGCAGGAGCCGATGCGACAGCAAGCGGGGGACAGAACGACAGCAAGCAGGGGACAGAACGACAGCAAGCAGGAGCCGATACTACAGCAAGCAGGAGACAGAACAACAGCAAGCAAGGGGCAGAACGACAGCAAGCAGGAGGGAAGTCTCTCCCCGGCCACAAGCTGGCCTGTGTTCTTGAGCACCTTCACCAGCAGGCTGTTCAGCTTCGTGGCGGTATTGAAGTCATAGCTCTTGCCCGTGTCAGAGGTGTAGGTCGTGTTGGCCGTGGCCAGTTCTGAAATCGCTCTCAGGATTGTGTCAGAGCTGCATGTGCGAAGTGTGGGATGCAGCGAGAGATGGGGCATCAGGTGGCTCGTAACGTCCTCCACGCAGTCACCGCCACAAAAGTAGACGCTTGCCAGCGAACCTGCAATCTCGCCGTACTGGTAGCCGAATGACGTACACCGCAGACCCAGCACTTTGTCGATAACCGGACCTACATAACGGGAAAATTGCTCTCTCACTTGAAAATTTCCTCCAAAAGGAGTGATTCTCTCAGATTTTATTTATACTTTTGCCATGCCATTGATGATTTTGCTTGTCTTGATTTTGCAGCACTAAGGTAAGTGAAAAATCTGACATGGCAAAATCCTGGGCAACTTTTTGTTGCTAAGGAACTTATTAAAACAGTTAAACTAAAGTGCTGCGGAATTTAGGATTATAATAAATAATATTATATTATTAGTATTATATTATTCTATTTATCTTCCTTCTTCCCCCCCCCTGTGTCCCGTGCTCACATAGCGTGTGTTTTTTGCTTATTGCAAAATGCAAAATGCAAAATAAACATCATCACCCTGAACTTGTTTAACCTTGTTCAATTTGCTGACGCTCGGCATAGCTCAAGCAAGCTTGGCTTTGCTCTCGCTTAATCGCAAATTTCAGGGTCTGTCCGCGGAGAAGGATATGAAAGGCTCGCAGTGAGATGCTGAACTAAATTATTCGCTTTCGCTCATCGAAAACATCTTTTATTATTTGAATAAGGTATGGTCAGCATGACATATAGCATATACCGCTTACAGCAACGAGAACCCTCCCCCCAAAAAAAACTGAAAAAAATCCCGCTCGGGAGGGGATTTTTACCGGCACGGGACTATTTATATATAGAGCCCCTAAAGAGGGGGCTACAGAACAATAACTTATAATAAAAACATTAACAACTATGTTGAAATTGAAAGCAATTGAAAGGAACATCTCCTTTGAGAAGGGCAAAGAGAAGTGGGCCTACGTGCTCCAACCCGAATTGTACAGCCGTCTGTCAGAAGCGAAGACCATCAGCGAGGCAGCCATGAGGAGCGGCATCAGCAAAGGCACCATCAGTGCGGCTTATGCTGCCATCAGCGAGACCATAGCCGCTTGGGCCACCGAGGGCCACAGCGTGGCTGTACCGGGCTTGGGCATCATGCGCTTCGGCGTAAGGGCGCAAAGCGTGGAGGATGTCAACGACGTGAGCGCCAACCTTATCACCAACCGCCGTGTGATATTCACGCCAAGCGTGGAACTGAAAGACGAACTCAAGCGCACTGCCATAAGCATCACCTGTATTGACCGAGACGGTAACATCGTAAAGCAGACGGGCGCAAGCGACGGCGGCAATGTGGAGGAGGAGGACGAGCAGGGCACTACCACACCTGACCCCTCGCCAAGCAATCCTGACACAGGCGAAGAAGATGATGACGGAGGATTGGCAGGTTAAGACCCTCCCCCCGTCGCACAGAGGACTGTGCTCCCCCCGCCCTCAATGGGGGGAGTTTTCCTTGAAAGTTCTCTCAGCACTCATTTTTAGCTGTAAGGGACAAAAAAAGAGGGGCAGACGCGTGTCTGTCCCCCTTTGTGTGTGGGTGGTGTAAGTTATCAGCCCAAGAAGCTGATGAGCACGCCGGCGGCAACGGCCGAGCCGATTACGCCGCTGATGTTGGATGACATGCAGTAGTTGAGCACGTGGTTCTTGGGGTCGTACTTGGTGCTGATGGTGTTGCATACGCGGCTTGCCATGGGCACGGCAGAGAGGCCTGTGGCGCCGATGAGGGGGTTCACCTTCTTCTTGGCGAAGAGGTTCCACACCTTGGCCATGCCGATACCGCTTGCAATGCTGAGGGCGAAGGCACAGAATCCGCCCGCCACAATGCCGAGGGTCTGCACGTTGATGAAGGCGTCTACCGTCATGGTGGCGCCCACGCAGAGGCCGAGGAAGATGGTGGCGGCGTTCATTACGCCGTTGCTTGCCGCGTCGAACAGGCGGCTTGTGTCGTTGCCGATTTCCTTCACCAAGTTACCGAACATGAGCATACCCACGAGGCTCACGGCCGTAGGTACAAAGATGGCCACGATGGTGGTGACGGCTATGGGGAAGATAATCTTAAGCACGCGCATGTTCTTTATCTGAAGCGCGTCGGGGTAGAGCTTGTCCTGCTCCTTCATGTTGATGCGCAGTTCCTTCTCGCTACAGGTAAGGCGCACCACCAAGGGGATGATTACGGGCACAAGGGCCATGTAAGAGTAGGCCGCAATGGCGATGGGGCCGAGCAGGTGGGGCGCAAGCTTGATGGTGGTGAAGATGGCCGTGGGGCCGTCCGCACCGCCGATAATGCCGAGCGAGCCGGCCTCCTGCGGCGTAAAGCCGAGCAGCAGGCTGATGACGAGCACACTGAATATGCCCGCCTGTGCGGCTGCGCCGAAGATGGCGAGCTTGAGGTTGCGCAGCATGGGGCCGAAGTCGGTGAGTGCGCCCACACCCATGAAGATGATGGGGGGCAGCAGACCGCTCTTGATGAGGGCGTAATAGAGATAGTTCATCAGACCAAGGTCGTGGGCAATTTCATGAAGGGGCATGGAGTAGATGTTCTTCATGGTGGTTACGCCGTTAACGGTTACGGGCACCATACCCTCGCTGTTGGCCTGAATGACGCCCATCTCGCCGCCGGGGAAGTTGGCTATGAGCACGCCGAAGGCGATGGGGACGAGCAGCAGGGGCTCGTACTTCTTGACAATACCGAGATAGAGAAGCACAAAGGCCAACAGGTACATGACGAGGAACATGGGGTTCTCGCCTATGGCTCCGAGGGCGGTCATCTGATAGAGCTTCTCAAGGATTTCCATTATTGCTTCCATTATATATAAGTTGGTTGTGTGTTATGAGAGGGGAGGATTGGGCGCTCCGGGAAAAAACGCCAATCCCCAATCTCAAAAAAACTCTAAACTCTAAACACTAAACTCTAAACACTAAACACAAATCACTTGCGCGCTATCTTGATGATGGGGTCGTCCTCCTCCACACTGTCGCCGTTCTGTACGAGCACGGCTGTAAGCACGCCGTCAAAGTCGGCACGGATGGCGTTGTAGGTCTTCATGGCCTCAATGTAGCCGATAACGTCGCCTGCTTTCACCTCTCCGCCCACGGGTATGGGCTGTTCCTGTGCGTCCTTGGTGCGGAAGAATTTGCCCTCGAGGGGTGCAAGGACGTCCTCGCCCTCGCCGGCCGCCACGGGCGCTGCGGCAGCTGTGGTGGCTGCGGGAGCCTCTGCGCCGTAGGCTATGTTCACCTCGTATGTCTGTCCGTTCACGCTTACCTTTATGGTCTTGGGCATGTCGGCAGCCGCGGGTGCGTTCTTCTTAGCCTTGCGCTCGGCAAGGTCCTTCTCGAAGTCGGCCTTGGCTTTGCCGCTCTTGTAAGCCTCGTACTGCGATGGGTGCATGCTGTACTCGAAGAGCTCTTCCATGTCCTCTCCGAGCTCCCAACCCTTCTCCTGCATCTTCTGCTTGTAGTCCTCAAGGTCGTCGGGGTAGTAGCCCTGCGGGTCGTTGGTCTCAAAGGCGCGACCCTCTGCCGCCGCCATGTCCTTAAGCTCCTGAGCTACGGGGCCGGGCAGCTGTCCGCTCTTGCCGAGAATCATGTCCCAAATGTTGTCTGCAATCATGCTCCAACGCTCCTTGCCCTTCTCCATCTGAATGACGTTCATCAGGGCGAGGTTCTTGACGTACTGAGAGAAGGGGGTTACCAAGCAGGGATATCCCACCTTGGGCCAAACGTAGGCCACCTCGTCGAAGAGCTTCACGAGCAGTTGGTCTGTGGTGAGCTCGGGCTGTCCGTTCTTTGCCTTCCACTTGTTAAGGCTCTTGAGGTTGTCCTCGAGGTCGGTCATTAGGCTTCCCATCATGCCGCCGGGCAGACCGGGCTTTACGAGCAGCGAGT
Organism: Bacteroidaceae bacterium; assembly: GCA_017935785.1. Lineage (GTDB taxonomy): Bacteria > Bacteroidota > Bacteroidia > Bacteroidales > Bacteroidaceae > Physcousia. Next base: position 29,056 of record JAGBGU010000024.1, on the reverse strand, counting down.
TGTTGACGTGGTTGAGCTCGGGTATGTAGTAGCCGAGGAAGTCGTCGCACATTTCCTGAATCTGTGTGCGCACTTCCATATAGGCTTCCATGTTGATATCCTTCACCTTGAAGCCCGCGTCCTTAAGCATTTCCTGAACGGCGATGATGTCGGCGTGGCCCGTACCCCATGAGAGAGGCGCCATGCCGCAGTCGATATAGTCGCAACCGGCTTCGGCCACCTCAAGGATGCTTGCCATGTTGAAGCCGGGGCCTGCGTGGCTGTGGTACTGCACCACGATGTCCTTCTTGAGCGCCTTGATGCCGGCCACAATCTTGCCGCAGCTTACGGGGCGTCCGATGCCTGCCATGTCCTTGAGGCAGATTTCCTCGGCACCGGCCTCTATGAACTGCTTGGCAAGGTCTACGTAATATTCAACGGTATGGATGGGGCTGTGTGTGATGCACAGGGCGGCTTGGGCAATCATGCCCGCCTCCTTGGCGTACTGTATTGAGGGGATAACGTTGCGTGCGTCGTTCAGTCCGCAGAAGATGCGGGTGATGTCTGTGCCCTGAGCCTTCTTTACCTTGTAGAAGAGTTGGCGCAGGTCCTTGGGGCATGGGCTCATGCGCAGGCCGTTAAGGGCGCGGTCGAGCATGTGGGTCTGTATGCCTGCCTCGTGGAAGGGCTTTGTCCAAGCGCGCACGCTCTTGTTGGGGTTTTCTCCGTAGAGCAGGTTCACCTGTTCAAACCCGCCGCCGTTGGTCTCCACACGGTCGAAGCATCCCATGCGGATGATGGCGGGAGCTACCTTGACCAATTGGTCTACACGAGGCTGATACTTGCCCGCACTCTGCCACATGTCGCGGAATACGAGACTGAACTTAACTTCTCTCTTTTCCATATATATTTATCTTGTATTGTTTATTGTTTTTTTACCTTAATTTTGCCCTGAAAAAAGAGGACACGGGGTCTCTCTCTCTTTGCATTTTGCATTTTGCAAAACGTTTTTTTTTTTTTTTACTGCACGGAGGCAGTGGGGGAGGGGGTCCTTAAATCTTCTTGGCGGAAGCAACGTGTCCCTTGCCGCCTGTGAGCTGCCTGACCACCTCTTGCAGCACCTGCATTGTGCCGGCATCTACGGTTGCGGGCGCGGCTGACGCTGTCTTCTTGGCGGGTACAACCTCTTCGGGGGCCACCCTGTTCACGAATTTGATGAGCAGCTTGCCGCCGCTGATGAGGATAGAAAGGATGAGAAAGACCGTGGCCATGCCGACCACCATCAATTGGATTCCTAAACCGATATTTTCCATTTACTTTATATGTTTTGTTATAAATAGGTACATAATCGGTACAAAGTTACGCTTTTTTTGGTTAATAAGCGCAACTTTTCGGCGCTTTTATGCGCGCGAAAAAAGCATTTTGACGCCGATACCGCCGCATTGGGCTTTGAGCGGGGGATTTTCCTTAGTTATGGTCAGTGAGATGCGTGTTATTTGCGGGAATTCGGCCATGAGCCTGTTGCCCGTGCGTTGAACAGCGTGCTCGAGCAGGGCAGAGGGCGTCTGCATTTCCTCCTGAATGCAGGCTACCACCGAGGCATAGTTGACGGTGCCCTCCAAACGGTCGTGGAGATAGGCTGAGGGGCTGCACAGGAAGTCGGCTTGGAGCTGCACGCTGAACCATGCGCCCACGATGCGTTCCTGTGGCAGCGCTCCGTGGCGTGCGTGTATGCGTAGGCTGTCTATGCAGATGGTGGCTGTGGTCATGCTTCCTCCTCGGGCTGCGCGTCGGGCAGATAGCGTTTGAGGGCGCGCACCACTCCTGTGGTCCATGAATTGATGTGGTCGCTGTCAAGTTCCAACGAACTGACAAGGCTGATGACGTGGTCTATGGGCATGCGGTAGCGCAGCACGCCGCTGATGAGCTTGGCATAGTTCCAATATTCGGGGTTGAACTTCTCGGACAGTCCCTCTACGGTGGTCTTGTAGCCGCGCTTGTTCACGAATTGGAAGTCGTATCGCTTTTGTCCGTTGTCACTGATGTGCTTGACAATGCACCCCTTTGACACGCTCTTGGGCAGGAGTATGCCCTCGTCGTCGTCCATGAGACCCGTAAAAATCTCGTAGGGCTTTCCCTCGTGCAGTCCGACGAAGGCCACCCACTTCTCGCGGTTGTTCTGAAAGCGTACCACATCGCATTCCAACACCTCGGGACGGCTCTCCTGAATGACGGGGAGTATTGTGTCTGCGGGTGAGAGGAAGCCTTGCGCCACGAGCGTCTGCATCAGCGAGGCGGACATGGCTTCGTTGTCTGCCTTGGTGTAACGGCAGTCGGTAAACACCTGTGCCAAAGTGGCCTTGTGGTTCGCCTCGACAAAAGCCTTGTTCTCGGGGAGGGCTTCCTTGGGCGCATAGAATGCGTTTATGCGCTCCTCTGTATAGGGTTGGTAGGTTTCGTTGTGGACGAAGGACTCAAGCGTCAGGCGGTCTGTAAGGGCGGGCTCCTCGGCGGGCCATCCCACGGTGAGCGTGGCAACGGGCACAACGAGTTTTGGCAGGCGGAGGACTTCTGTGATACCCTGCGTCATGTAGACGGTGGTGCCGAGAAAGCAGATGCCGAGCCCCGCATCCTCTGCAAGGTTGCAGAACGTCTGTGTGTACAGCAGGGCGTCTGTGGCTGCATTCTGATAGCTGAGCAGATTGTCGTATCCGGGCATGGCGTCCCTGCTTGTGCACCAATCTGTGGTGCGTCTGAAATCGGCGCAAACGGTCAGCACTACAGGGGCTTGGGTGACCATGGGTTGGTTGAAGTGCAGCGGCGCCAAACGGGCCTTCATCTCCTCGCTGCGCGTTACAATCACGCTGTACAGCTGAAGGTTGCCCATTGTCTGTGTGCGTGAGGCGTCTTCTAATAACTGATTCAGCAGCTCATCGGGTATGGGCTGCTGAGTATATTTTCGGATGGTACGTCGTGTCTTTATGTTCTTCATCGCAGACAAAGTTTTTCTTCTATTAGCTTTAGCTTCTGTTGAAGTTTGTTGCTTACCTTAAGTTTGTTCTCAATGTTTTTGATGCCATGGCTTACGGTGGCGTGGTTGCGGTTGCCCAACAGTGTGCCTATGCGGCTGATGGTGAGCGTGGTGTGCTTTTGGGCGAGGTACATGCTCAATTGGCGCGCCTCCACAATGTCGGCCTTCCTTGTCTTGTTGTAGATGTCCTCCTGCCTTATCTTGCAGCAGGCGCAGGTTTCCTCCACAATCTTGTCCAATGTGATGTTGCGCTTGTCAATGGCGGGCTTGTTGTGCTTGAGTATGCGCTTGGCGAACTCCAAGTCCACCACATCCTTGTTGTACACGATGGAATTGGCCAACAGGCTGTGCACAACGCCTTCCAACTCGCGTACGCTCTCGCTTACGTTCTCGGCAATGTATCTGATTACATCTTTCCCGATGTTGAGTCCGTCGTGCTTAATCTTGTTGGTGAGTATTGCCTGACGGAGCGCTTCCTCGGGCTTCTCGAGCTCTGCTATGAGCCCCCATTTGAAGCGGGTGAGCATACGTTCCTCCATTCCCATGAGCATTGTGGGCGGACGGTCGCTTGTAAGAATGATTTGGCGCCCGTTCTGATGCAGGTGGTTGAAGATGTGGAAGAAGGTGTTTTGTGTTCCCTTCAGCGAGGCGAATTCCTGTACGTCATCTATAATAAGCGTGTCTATGCTCTGATAGAAGTTGATAAAGTCGTTCACCGTGTTGTGGCGTACGGAATCGGTGTACTGCACCTGAAAGAGGTGGGCGCTGACGTAGAGGACGCGCTTTTGGGGGTAGAGCTGTTTCAGACGCGTTCCGATGGCGTTCACGAGGTGGGTCTTTCCCACACCGCTCGGACCGTAGATGAACAGGGGGTTGAACGTCTGTTGGTTGGGGTGCTCGGCAATGGCCATGCCCACGGAACGGGGCAGCTTGTTGCTGTCTCCGGCAATGAAGTTGTCAAAGTTCTGCTTGGTGTTGAGCTGTGAATCAAGATCTTGAGCGGGACTGCTTGCCTGAAGCGTATTAGGGGCTTGGTTGGCGGGCTTGGAGCTTGTTGCGGATTCTATAATCGGGCTTCTGTCGCTTTCCTGTTCCACCAATGACGAGGCTGTTACCTTTACTATATAGTTAAGACGGGTCTTTGTGCCGAAATAACGTATGATAGCGGCATAAATCAGCTTACGGAAGTTCTCCTCGATGTATTCGTAAAAAAACGGACTTGGCACATATATGGTCAGCAAATCAGACTCGGCATCGTACGACTTGAATTTTGTCGGTACGAACCATGTCTGAAATTGTTGCTGATTCAAATTGTGTTGAATGAATCCCAAACAATTCTGCCACAATGTTTGTGGTGATTCTGCCATGTCCTTTTTTTATTCTATTTAATTATTGTCTTTATCTCAGAAAAGGGTATGTACGCCTGTTTTCCGAATGCAAATTTCGATATAAAAATTTACATGACAAAATCTTGTTATAGTTTATTAAGATTTGGAAAAACAATCGCAAATGGTTGTTAATCAAATGCCATGGCCGTTTTATCTGAGATTATATCATATAATCCCATTTTGAAATTATAATAATCAGAAAATCAGGCGTATAACAATAAATCTTGTAATGCTTCCAATGTGGGTGGAATTATCGTAAGTTGCAGAGTTTTTATAAATTAGCCAACCTCTTGGGCGTTTTCCCGAAAAGGTTGGCTATTTATATTAAATTTAAATAAGCTTAAAAATGCTATTCTTTGTTTTCTTTCTCCTTTTTACCGAAAACAGAGAAGTGTACATACCGTTTCGGGTTTGCCTTCAGGTCTGTCACGAGCTCGTTTGCACTGTTTGCGGTCTTTGACAGGTTGTCATACAGGGTGGGGTCGTTCATGAATTTTCCCAATGTGCCCTGTGGGTTCTGCATTTGCGTCACCATGTTGTTCACGTTGTTCAGTGTTGCCGTAACGCTGTTCAGGGTGGATTGCAGGTTCAGTTGGTTCAGATTGGCAGTTAGCTGTACGATGTTTTCTCCTGCCTTGTTGAATGTCTTGGTCATTTGGGGGACATCCTTTGCCAATAACCTGTTCAGTTGGACAGTGCTTTGATTCAGGTTATTTGTGAGTTCCTCTGTGTTATGTATGATTTGTGTCAGCGACGAATCTGCCGCAATGCGGTTGAGCGTAGCCAACAAAGTGTCCATTCTTGCCAATATGGGTTCTACTTGCGGCAGCAACGAAGATGCCTTTTCCATCAGTCCGTTGGAGTCTCCGCCAATGATTGTGTCGCCCTCTGCATACGCTTCTGCAACATTTCCGCTTAATAGCATATTCAATGTGCAGCCGCCCAACATTCCCTCGTCTAACATAACCTTGCTGTCTTTGGGGATACGCAGATTTCTGTCAACGGCAATTTCGATGAACACTTTTCCGGGGTCCTTGTAATTATAGATTACGTTGCTTACCCTTCCGATATTGAAACCGTCTGCGAATACCGTACTGTTCTTGCTAAGCCCCTTGGCGTTTTTGAATTGAATATAATATATGGCTTCGCTACTGAAAATGCTCATGCCCTTTAGAAAGTTAATTCCAAAGAACAAGACAATAAGGGCGACAGTGCCCATCATACCGATTTTTGCTTCGTTAGAAATCTTCATATTTTGTCTTTATATGCTTTTCCTCTGTTCTCTTCCATCCGCTCGTGTATCTTTTCCGCCGTATCTGAGGTCAGTGGCAAGCGTAAACGCCTGTGTATATGCACTTGTCAAAAGGAAGAATATATATGGATTATATACGTTTTATTGTTGTTTTTTCTGATGCAAAGTTAGTGCTTTTTTATGATTCTTCAAAAGAATATATATTATAAGGTGTTAAAATGAACAATTCAATAGCTTTCCGTACATTATATAAAATGTAAGAGGCACCGTTATGATGCCTCTTGCTGATATGTCTTGTTTTGGGAAACTGCTCAGATGATTTCCAATTCCTTGAATACCTTCTTTAATTTTTCCACGGATTCATCCACCTGTTCAAATGTGTGGTTTGCCATCAGTGCATATCTTACCAATGTGTCTTGTGGAGCACAGGCAGGAGGAATGACGGGGTTTATGAATACACCCTCTTCAAAAGCACGTGCCACAGCCATGAAAGTCTTGTCTGTGTTTCTTACATACAAGGGGATAATGGGGCTTTCTGTATCACCGATTTCAAAACCTTCCTCGCGGAAACGCTTCAATGCATATTTTGTCACGTTCCATAATGCCTCAAGGCGTTCAGGCTCAGCCTGTATGATTCGCAATGCTTCGCGTGCGGCAGCAGTGGCGGCAGGCGTGCAGCTTGCACTGAAAATATATGTGCGTACGGTATGTCTTAGCCAATTGATTACTGAACTGTCTGCTGCAATGAATCCTCCAATGCTTGCAAGGCTTTTTGAGAAAGTTCCCATGATGAGGTCTACTTCCTTTGTTAGTCCAAAATGGTCACACACGCCTCGTCCTTGGCGCCCGAACACACCGATTCCGTGTGCTTCGTCAACCATGACTGTAGCGTTATATTTTTTCTTCAGCTCAATTATGGCAGGAAGATTGCACAAATCTCCCTCCATGCTGAATACACCGTCCACAATGATGAGCTTTACTCTGTCCGGCTCGCATTTTTGGAGTTGCTTCTCCAAATCTTCCATATCATTATGCTTGTACTTGAGTTGTGTGGCAAAACTCAGTCTGCGGCCGTCTACAATACTTGCGTGGTCACGGTCGTCACAAATGATATAGTCGTTGCGGTCAACCAATTGGCTTATTACACCGCTGTTTACGGTAAAACCTGTCGGGAAACAAAGTGTCTCGTCCTTGCCTACAAATTCTGCTAATTCACGTTCCAACTGTACGTGTATGTCCAATGTGCCATTCAAGAAACGACTTCCTGCACATCCGCTTCCGTAGCGTTGCATGGCCGCTATACCTGCGTCTATGACTCTTTGGTCGCCTGTAAGACCGGTGTATGCATTGGAACCGAACATCAGGACGCGATGTCCATCCATCATTACCTCAGTACCCTGCTTGCCCTCAATTTCTCTAAAATACGGATAGATTCCCTGAGACATAAATTCTTGGGGCAATGTGTACTTAGCGCATCTTTCTTGTAATAATCCCATGTATATTAATGTTAAATTCTTTCAAAATTTAAAAACTATGCAAAGATAAATCTTTTTTTTAATATATCATCATGTTCATGGAAAAAACACATTATTATTGCACAAAAGTGCCAAATCATGCAGTTTATCAGAAATATTCTCTTTAATTTTGCATCACTCGATAAAATGATGAAGAAAAAGAAAATTTGGTTTTTGGTAAACCCCATTTCCGGTACTGAAAATAAAAAGCGGATAGTGGACATGATACCTAAATATATGAACTCCGATAATTTTGAAATTACGGTGTTGCATACAGAATATAAGGGGCATGCCGCTGTTTTGTCGCGTGAGGCAGTCTTTAAGAGTGTAGATGTTGTCGTTGCAGTTGGTGGAGATGGGACAGTAAATGAAGTGGCCCGTTCTCTGATTCATACCAAAACAGCTTTGGGGATTATTCCTTGTGGCAGTGGTAACGGTCTTGCACGCCATTTGTATATACCTATGAATCCAGAAGGTGCTTTACAGGTGTTAAATGAATGTATTATTCAGGAACTGGATTACGGACGTATCAATGACACACCATTTTTTTGTACATGTGGTGTAGGTTTTGATGCCTTTGTCAGTAGCAAGTTTGCAAACAGTTCCAAACGTGGTTTGCGTTCTTACATAGAGAGTACTCTGATTGAAGGTTTGAAGTATAAACCGGAAACCTATGAGATTGAGGTGGATGGTGAGGACGGAACCACAGAAAAATACAATGCCTTTTTAATAGCTTGTGCCAATGCCAGTCAGTATGGAAACAATGTTTATATAGCTCCAACTGCAAGTATGAGTGATGGTCTCATGGACGTAACGATTATGCAGCCATTTACAATGTTGGAAGCTCCGCAGATTGCAATTCAGCTTTTCAATAAGACCATATTGCAAAATAGTCATATCCGCACGTTCAGATGTCGCAGGCTTACTATACATCGTTCCCATCCTGGTGTAATTCATTTTGACGGTGACCCTAAGGATGAAGTGGCAGATTTGGAGATAGAGTTGTATCCTCATGATATAAGAATGGTGGTCAATACTAACGAGCAACCGTCATTACCCCCTTTATTACGTATGTTCAATGATTTGTATAATGATATGAATGAGGAATTTACGCAAATAAAGGATGATATAAAAAAGACTCCGAGAAGAATACGCGTTATAAATAAGGAATTATTAAGAAAATTAAAATCATGATGATTTCCAGACCCAATTGCAAAATAAATTTAGGACTTAATGTGGTTGAACGTCGTAATGATGGTTATCACAATCTTGAAACCATTTTTTATCCGATACCCTTGTGTGATGAACTTGAAATAGAGGAGTCTGAAGTAGATTGCATTGAGGTAAAAGGCATTCCTGTTGATGGTGATGTTTTTGATAATCTTGTTTGGCGTGCTGTCAAACTGCTTAGAGAGTCTGGTTATAGCATACCACCGATTCATGTAGTGCTCACAAAGCATATCCCTAATGGCGCCGGACTTGGTGGAGGCAGTAGTGATGCTGCTTTTATGATTAAGATGCTGAACGAGAAGTTTAGTCTTGACTTGTCTGTTGAAAAGATGGAAAGTCTGGCTGTAGTTTTGGGTGCGGACTGTCCTGTCTTTATTCAAAATAAGCCGGTTTTTGCTGAAGGAATTGGTAATATATTCAGTCCGGTAAAGCTCAGCCTTTCTGGTCTGTTCCTTGTCCTTGTAAAGCCTGATGATTTTATTTCCACTCGTGAGGCATATTCTGCTGTTACCCCCCAACGTCCTTTGACCGGTTTGAAAACTCTTTCAGCCGAACCCATAGAGTCTTGGGTTGGTAAAATGGTTAATGATTTTGAAAAGAGTGTTTTCCCACTTCATCCTACAGTAAAAGGCATACGAGACAAACTTTATGATTTAGGTGCAGTATATTCGTCAATGAGTGGAAGCGGAAGCAGTGTGTATGGCCTTTTCCGTAATCCCGTTGATGTGCGCGCCTGTTTTTCAGAACACTTTTATTTTGACTGTATTTTGCCTTGAATATTTGTTTGGGTTTATATGATATATAACACATAACGGTGGTCTGAATGCTGTTTTCTGACCACCGTCTTTTTTATTCTATGACCAGTCCAAAGGCATCTTTTAGCTCGTTAAGGAATGGGTTTGTTGCAGACATTTTATTGTAGAGTTCGGGCTTGCTGTATTTCAGCGTTGCCTGTTGCACTTCCGTTACGATAATCTTGAAAGTGATGAAATCGTTGTGGAGCACTTTCCTTACATGTGCCGATAAAGTGGGTAGGATACTGTTCATGTACTGCTCTACCTGAGTGTTGTTAACCTCAATCCCTATTGTGTCATCTCCCATTAACGTTGGGCGCATGTCACGCATTCTTTGTGCCATTGCCTGACTTTCGCGTGGAAGAGACTGTATGAAGTTGTACCATTCTACACGGAATTTATCCATGTCCAGCGGCAAATGTTCGCTTTTGGGTTGTTCCGTATCTGTGTTTGTCTCTGTCTTCTGTTCTGGCTTTTGTTTACGCAGGCTGGGGCCGAATCCGCTCATCACTTTGGGTTTGGCCGCTTGTTCAGTTTGTCTGTTGAAAGAACTCAATACAGGCTTGTTGGGTACAGAGATGTTAGGTGTGGGCTCTGCCACTTTCGTTGCTGGATGAACTGCCGGGGCACTGCTTGGCTGCTGGCTGCTTTCGTTTGTGCCGGTTGTTTGTTGTATGGGTTTTAACTTGTTTTCAGGGCTACGCCCCGATGCCGGTGGTTCGTCCTCAAGAAGCTGTACCAATTGTATCAGGCAGATTTCTACCTGCAGACGTTTGTTTCTGCTTGTGCGGTATGTTGTTTCGCAATCATTGCAGAGCTTTATGGCATGGTATAGAAATTTGGGCTGGCAATGTTGTGATTGCGCAATGTATCTTTCCTGCCATTGCCTGCTTTTTCCCATGAGCGGTAATGTCTGCACATCCTTGCTCATAAGCAAGTCACGGAAGTGACTGGCCAGTCCGCCAGTGAAAATTCCTCCGTCAAATCCCTTTTGAAGGATCGAGTCAAAATGTAGCAGACATTGCGTAATGTCTTTGTTGATAATGTGTTCTGTTATTTTAAAATAATGTTCCGTATTTAAGACATTCAGATTTTGGCATACGGCATCATAGGTCAGATTACCTTGGGTGAAACTTACCATTTGGTCAAAGATGGAAAGTGCGTCACGCATGCCTCCGTCTGCTTTTTGGGCAATAAGTCCAAGTGCTTCGTCCTCTGCCGTATAGCCTTCTTTCTGAGCCACATTCCTCAGATGGTCTATGGTGTCTTTGGTGGTTATCCGTACAAAATCATAAACCTGACACCGGCTAAGTATGGTGGGCAGAATTTTATGCTTTTCTGTTGTGGCCAGGATAAAGATTACGTATGAAGGCGGCTCCTCTAATGTCTTTAGGAAAGCATTGAATGCCGATGCGCTTAACATGTGCACTTCATCTATGATGAATACCTTATAACGGCCTGTTTGGGGCGGAATCTGTACCTGGGTTATGAGTTCGCGTATGTCTTCTACCGAATTGTTGCTCGCGGCATCCAGTTCGTGAATGTTCATGGAACGTTGTTGGTTAAATGCCATACAGCTTTCGCAAGTTCCGCAGGCATCCCCTTCGCTGTTCGGATTAAGACAGTTTATAGCTTTTGCAAAAATGCGCGCACAGGTGGTTTTTCCAACTCCTCGCGGTCCGCAGAAAAGGTAGGCGTGAGCCAGTTTTCCGCTGGATATGGCGTTTTTCAGTGTTGTGGTAAGCGATTGCTGCCCAACCACAGAATCGAATGTCATTGGGCGGTATTTCCTGGCCGATACAATAAAATCATCCATGTCGAATATCTACTTTTATGCAAAAATAACAAAAAAAAACAATATCTCTTATTATGGAGACATACTTTTTGCCTATCTTTGTGGAAAAATTATGATAATATGAGTAAACTGTACACTTTATGGAGCATAATCCGCAAGTTGAAATATGTTGTAGTTATATTTTTCATTGTGCTTATTAACGGATTTCTTGATGATAACAGTTGGATGGAGAATTATAAGCGCAAACAGCAGATAAGCCGCATTAAAGGGGAAATCTCAGCTTTGAGAGAACAATTCGAAGAGGACACAAGAAGATTCGATGCTTTGGAAAAACATTCTGAGATTGAGCGTGTGGCCCGTGAAAAGTATTTCATGAAACGTCCCGACGAGGATATATTCCTGGTTGTGGATTCTGATCCTGCGGAGGAATTACCTGAAGACACTATTACTGAAATAAATACAGCAATCTGATGAAACAGCTTACGGCATTAGAGAATCTTCTGTTTCGTGTTGGAGCCATTATGATTATTTCTGGTTTGGCGGTTCATCTGCTTAGCGAAGTGGCTTCTTTGTTCCTGTTCGGTATCGGTGTGCTGTTGTTTACTCTGATGCAATTGCGTGCCGAATATTTAGGCACAGACTTTGTGTTAAAACGGCTCCGTCGCCAGCAGCTGATAAGCTGTGTGCTATTGTATTGTTCCGTTATCTGTATGGTCATGCAAACGTTCCGATTGGGTATGTTCCAGCGCAACGAGTGGCTTGTGTGTCTTGTCATTTCTGCTATAATACAATTATATACAGCATGGCGCATTCCTGCTGAGTTGTCAAAACACAAATCGTAACCAAATGAATGTTTTCATTAATTAATAATTATGATAAAAAAGATGAGACGAATCTTATTTTTCCTGACTTTTATATGTTTATTGTTGACTTCCTGTAAAGAACAATACAAAATATCCGGCTCCTCATCCGTACAGATGTTAGAGGGCAAGACTCTTTATCTGAAGGTTTTTGATGAAGGGAAAATGCAGACTGTAGATTCTGCTACAATTGCTCACGGACGTTTTACAATGGACGGACCTATGGATTCTGTTACTATGGCCTGTATTTTCATGGATGAGACGTGCGTAGTTCCGGTTGTGCTTGAAACTGGTACTGTTGTGGTAAAACTTAATGAAGAGCATCAATATCCCTCTGGTACGCCACTGAATGATTCTCTCAATGTGTTCATTCACGAAAAATCGGAACTGGAGTCTATGATGGAGGAGCTTTCCCGCAGAGAAAGCCGGATGATTATGGACGGAATGGAGCATGACAGCATTCTGAAAATCCTCAATGCAGAAGCTGATAACATCAATGCAGAGACTGACCGTCTTATCACTTCCTTCATTTCAAGGAATTATGACAATGTGCTTGGGGCCGGTGTCTTTATGATTCTCACTAACAATTTCCCCTATCCAATTCTTAATACACAGATCGAGACCGTACTCGGAATGGGAACGCCATATTTCCTTGATAACCCTTATGTAAAGGAATATGTAAAAATTGCTACTGAAAATATGGAGAAGTTGCGAGAGCAGGAACAGCAATAGCTTTTCTTAGTATAGTTTGGAGCCTTAAATCATGATTTTCATATACCGACTTTTTCAGTTGTTTGTGGCGTTCCCTGTCATGCTGGTGATTAGTGTGCTTGCCGCTTTGGTTACAACGATTGGCTGCACGCTTGGAAGCGCCCATTTTTGGGGATATTATCCGCCTATGGTATGGAGTAGACTGATGTGCTGGTTCTTTTTGCTGCCGGTGAAAGTGGAGGGGAAGTCCAGACTCAATCCGTCTTCTTCTTACGTGTTTGTTGCCAATCATCAAGGAGCCTATGATATCTTTCTGATTTACGGTTTTATTGGCCGTAATTTTAAGTGGATGATGAAAAAGTCCATCAGGCGTATACCTCTTTTCGGTAAGGCATGTGAGAGCGCAAAGCATATCTTCGTTGACAAAAGTGGTCCGAAGGCCATTCAGCATACTTATGACCAGGCGCGTCAGATTCTGCGTAACGGCACAAGTCTGGTTGTGTTTCCGGAAGGTTCACGAAGTTTTACAGGTCATATGGCCAGTTTCAGACGGGGCGCTTTCCAGCTGGCCAATGAATTGGGCCTTTCTGTTGTACCGGTAACCATTGACGGATCTTTTGACGTGCTTCCGCGCCAGAAAGGTTTTGGTTTTCTATCATGGCATACCTTGCGCCTGATTATTCATGACCCTATAGAGCCGGCAGAAAAAGGACAGGATAACGTTAGGCAGACAATGGAAAAGAGTTATAACGTTATCATGAATGCTTTACCGGCTCGTCATCAGGGATTTGTGGAGAATCCGGACCAGTAAGTTCGCAGACCGTTTTTTATCTCCTCATGCAAATGTCTTTTTTGATGAGTGGGGGAGTATGGTAATGACGGAAGGTTAAAAGTTAAAAGTTAAATTCAAAGGAATTTGTTTTGTTTATGTAAGGTGGTGTTAAAGATAAATGCCTGCTGATATGTTGAAATCGCGCGTGCGTGTATTATAATAATGTATTATTTTAAATTAAAATAAACTAATAGAAAAGATAATACCGATGGGTATTGGATGGGCTATTGGCAGTTTTTCCCTTGCCCGATCCTATATATTCATGCTTTCTTGTTACTGTCTTCCAGAAATTAGTTCAGAAAGATAATAGTGAGGCACGTTCAGAATGACGGTTATGAATACATGCTAATGTCGTTTCCCTTGAATTTAACTTTTAACTTTTAACTTTTCCTGTGTTGTGTTGTTGTTCTCCTATAAGGCGGTTGTACGGATAAATACGTTTCGTTAGGTCGTAGACCTGTTGACGCAACATGTGATAAACCTTACCATGGTGGTATCATTAGTTGTGCTTGACAAAAGGCGTAAGTTATGATAAGATTAAGCACAGGTAGTGACTAAAAACGTTAAATGTAAGAAAGTGAGGCTTTATAAGAAATAAAGTGGTGTTTTTTTTGTAGGACAGAATATTATTCATAACTTTGGCGCAAGATACAGCGTTTTTGTGTGTATTAATCATTTATACAGCTACAGTTATGAAGAAGTTATTCATTTTTAGCGTGTGCTGCCTTTTTCTCCTTCAGGCACAATCACAAGACTACATTCCTTTAGTAGAGGATGGTAAGGTATGGAACATGGAACTGGTATCTACCTGGCAAAGCTGGCCCGATTATGGTGTTGTACGCACCGAGAAGTGGGAACTGAAGGGCGATACTGTAATTGGTGGCGTGAGCTACATAAAATACTATGAAGACGGAGAATACCGCGGAGCCATGCGCGAAGCGGATAAGAAAGTGTACATCTGTCATAGGTTTGATGCAGATAACCAAGAGTCTTTGCTTTACGATTTTAGTATGAAGGAGGGCGACCGTGTCAGTTTTAATGATATAGAGTTTGTGTTAGCTTCAGAAGATTATATTGAATCTGGCAATATGGCTTTCCGTCAGATGAAGCTGGCCGATGTAAACAACACCGGAGAGATCAACTACTGGATTGAGGGCGTGGGTGCATTGGAAGGCCCTTGCAATCCGTTCTATTCCATGAGGACAGGTGGTGTTGACATTTCAATAACCAGTTGTTATGTGGGCGAAAAGTGTATCTACAGCAGGCTTGCCGATGGTATTGATCTGCCTTCTGCCGTTATCGGAAAAGAAAGTCTGATTTACGACCTCCATGGCCGCAGACTGGAGCAAAAGCCCGCTAAGGGGATTTATATCCACAACGGAAAAAAGATGCTGGTAAAGTGACGGCCATATAATTTTGTTTCGCTTATTCTAAAAGTCAGCACGACCGTTTCTTTGAGTTATCGTCTTTTATTATAAAGAAGTAGGAAGAAAACTTCTTGCAGTTTTCTTCCTACATAATGGTTTGTGATGCATTCTTTTGATAAAGGGATTTATCGGATCTCAATTTCTTCCTGCATATTGATTTCTTTGCCTTTCCTGTCAAAAAACTGGTATTCGAGAAAGGCAAGTTTTTGGTTGGGGATTATGTTGAATCCCAATCCGAAACGTAATTGCCATTTGTTTTTGCGGCTGATAATGCCCTGGTTGATATAGGCTGCCACATAAGGATGAACGTGTAGGGTAAAACGTTTGATGCCCAGAGTGTTTACAAGGAAGTTGATTTTGCCCTCGAGCACTTTGTCAAACAGGAAACTGCTCTTTACCTTGCCTTCGCCATGGCAGGTGGGGCAGGTCTCTTCCACCTTTACGTCCATTACGGGACGTACGCGCTGGCGTGTGATCTGCATCAGGCCGAATTTGCTGAGGGGAAGAATGTTGTGCTTGGCACGGTCGTTTTTCATCAGCTCGCACATATGCTCGTAGAGCTTTTGTCTGTCTTCGGCCAGTTTCATGTCAATGAAGTCTATGACCACAATGCCGCCCATGTCTCGCAAGCGCAATTGTCTTGCAATTTCCGTGGCGGCTCCAAGGTTAACCTCCATTGCGTTGGCCTCTTGCGAATCCTTGTTTTTGGTGCGGTTGCCGGAGTTAACGTCTATAACGTGCAGGGCTTCTGTATGTTCTATGATCAGGTATGCGCCATGCTTGTAGCTTACTGTACGCCCGAATCCGCTCTTTATCTGTCTTGTTATGTCGAAATTGTCAAAAATGGGCAGTTGGCCGCGATAGAGTTTGACAACTTCCACACGTTCGGGGGCGATGAGCGAAACATAGTCGCGCACTTCCTGGTATACTTCGGGATTGTTTACATAGATGTTTTCAAAATTGGGGTTGAAAAGATCGCGCAACAGTCCCACTGTACGGCTGGTTTCTTCGTGTATCAAGGTTGGCATTTCCTTGGCGCGCATGGCTTTTTTCAGAGCCTCTTCCCAGCGGTTTGTCAGTACTTTCAGTTCCGTATCCAGTTCGGCTACGCGCTTGCCCTCGGCTACGGTTCTGACTATTACTCCGCAGTTGGCCGGCTTTATGCTTTGGATGGTCTGTTTAAGACGGGCGCGTTCTTCGCTCGACTTGATTTTGGTGGATACGGACACTTTGTCGCCGAAGGGGGTCAGTACCAGATAGCGTCCGGGGAACGAGAGCTCACAGCTCAAACGGGGACCCTTGGTGCTGATGGGTTCCTTGACTACTTGAACAAGGATTTCCTGTCCTTGCTTCAGAATGTTCTGTACACTGCCTTCTTTTTCCAATTCGGGCTGAAGGGTAGCCTTGGTGTACGGAAACAGGTTTTTCTTGTCGCTGAGTACCTGGCGAAGGTACTTGGCGTAACTGTTGAATTGAGTTCCTAAATCTGCATAATGAAGAAATGCATCGCGTTCATAGCCCACATTTACGAAACACGCATTCAGCCCGGGCATCAGTTTTCTTACCTTGGCCAAATACAGGTTTCCCACCGCAAAAGAGGTGCTCACACTCTCTTCCTGAAACTCCACCAGTTTTTTGTCCTCGGTAAGGACAATGGAGATTTTCTGCGGTTGTACATCTACAAATACTTCGCTTGTCATTTCCTTTTTTATTTATTAAAAGCCACTCGGTGACTTCTGTTTGTTAAGTCACCGAGTGGCTTTTTGTTTAGAGACAGAGACTTACTTGCTCTTATGTCTGTTCTTTCTCAGTCTCTTTTTACGTTTGTGAGTAGCCATCTTGTGGCGCTTGTGCTTCTTTCCGTTTGGCATAATTTAAAAAATAATTATTGTTAATACTGTTATTTTCAATTTCTGAAATGCAAAATTACAACAAATTTTGTTAACAACGAAGACAAATTTATATTTTTTTGATTTTTTATAAGCATACCAGGGGTTTGTAACGCTTTAATCCGTAACTTTGTGTTTGGTAAGGGTTGTTTGGTGCAAATTGATACTGCATCCCGAGGAAAATATTTTTCCCTCGCGAGGAAAAAATGACAGTGCCATTTTGCTTGGGCAATCTAATTAGTGTTTGAGTAGCATTAACTGTATAAAATAATTACGGATGAACGCTGTTTTTGCATCTGCAATAGAAGAGTGGTACAGGCGTAACGGCCGCGACCTTCCGTGGCGGCATACGCATGACCCTTATGCTGTGTGGGTGAGCGAAATCATTCTCCAGCAGACCAGGGTGGCTCAGGGGCTGGATTATTTTAGAAGGTTTATGGAGAAATTTCCCTCTGTGCAGGCCTTGGCTGCAGCGAGCGAGGACGAGGTGTTATTGCTGTGGCAGGGCTTGGGCTATTACAGCAGGGCCAGGAATATGCACAAGGCAGCAAAGCAGATAGTGGCTATGGGGGGATTTCCAACGGACTATAGTGATGTGAGGAAACTTTCCGGAGTGGGTGAGTATACCGCAGCGGCAATCTGCAGTATTTGCTATGGACGGCCGTGTGCGGTTCTCGACGGTAATGTGTTCAGGGTGCTTTCGCGGTATTTGGGCATTGACACACCGATAGATTCGTCCCAAGGGAAAAAGGTTTTCAGACAAATGGCCGATGAAATGTTGGACGTACAGAATCCTGCTGTCTATAACCAGGCCATCATGGACTTTGGCGCAATGATTTGTACGCCAAAGTCGCCCCAATGTACCGACTGTCCGTTGGCCGACACTTGTTCGGCCTTTGCGGGCGGTCTGACCGCTGAACTGCCCATAAAGTCGCGCAAGGTTAAGATCCGAAACCGTTTTCTTACTTATCTGATTCTGACGGATGCACAGGGAAGAGTCTACATCCGGAAGAGGGGGAAGGGCGATATATGGCAAGGATTGTTTGAGCCCTTCTGCCACGAATCTGATTCTCCGCTTGATGCTGCACAGGCTGCCGCATTGGTTCCGGGCTGTATTCCGGTTAAGAGTGTGTGTGGGCTGACTCACCAACTCACCCACCAACTGCTTCATGCCGATGGCTATTTGTGCCGGATAGCGTCTCCTGTGCCGCCATTGTCCGGCATTTGGGTGGAAAGGGCGGAATTACAGGATTATGCAATGCCGCGGCTCGTAGTTTCGCTTATCGAAAAAATTATGTCACTATAATTTTGTCATGTACTCATATTTGGCTAACTTTGTAGCCGAATTAATTTGATTTTAAACATTATAATTTTGTCAGATGAATAAAGTGATGCTCATAGGCAATGTTGGCCGTGAACCGGATATCCGTTATGTCGATGCCGGAGTTTGTGTGGCAAGTCTGGTTTTGGCCACCACAGAGCGGGGATACAGACTACAGAATGGGACCGAGGTTCCGGACAGAACCGAATGGCACAACATTACTCTTTGGCGCGGATTGGCGGAAACAGTGGAGAAATATGTTCACAAAGGTGACAAACTTTATATAGAAGGCAAAATCCACACCCGTTCCTATGATGACAAAAACGGGGTAAAACGCTATATAACGGAAATTTGGGCAGACGCCATGGAGATGCTTACGCCAAAAGCCGTAAAGCCGGAGCCAGCCCCTATGGCAGATGCCAATAAGGATGTTCCGTTTTGATGTACGTTATGTTTCAGACATATCTCTCTCTATATATATAAAAACATACAACTTTGAATTTAGATATTTCTGTCCTTACGGACTCTTTTGCACAAATCCATACATCCATGCCTTCAACAGGGGCATGGATTGCTTTAGCCACAGGCATTCTGCTTCTTTTCTGCTCCGGCTTTGTCTCGGCTTCGGAAATAGCCTTCTTCAGCCTGTCGCCTTCTGATATGAATGAGATAGATGACGAGAAGCATTCTTCGGATACCAAAATAAAGGGCCTTTTGGCAAAGAGCGAACGCTTGCTGGCCACAATTCTCATCAGTAACAATTTGGTCAATGTGGCCATTATCATGCTGCTTAACTATTTTATCCTGCAATGGATTGATTTTGGGGCAGCAGAATGGATTGAGTTTCTCTTCATGACCGTGCTTCTGACTTTCTTGCTGCTGTTGTTCGGTGAAATTGTGCCCAAGATTTACAGTGCAAGCCACACACTTTCTTTCTGCCGTTTTTCGGCTCCTGTAATGGTTGTGCTCGATAAGTTGTGGTATCCCATCAGTTCTTTCCTTCTTAGTTTTCAGGTGGTGGTGGAACGGTTCCGCTCTCATGAACCTCAGAGCCTGACTGTTGATGACTTGGAGAAGGCTATGGAACTGACAGACAAGAAGGATATTGCTCAGGAAAGCAGTATGCTACAGGGAATCATACGTTTTGGCGGAGAAATGGCAAGGGAGATAATGACTCCGCGCATTGATATTGTAGACCTTGATCTCAAGGCCACCTATCCCGAAGTGTTGGAATGTATTGTGCAGAATAACTACAGTCGTATCCCGGTATATCAGGGAACGCAGGACAATATCAAGGGTATGCTTTACATCAAGGACCTGTTGCCCCACTTGGGAAAACCCGCCAATTTCAGATGGCAGAGCCTCATACGTCCGCCCTATTTTGTTCCGGAAACAAAGATGATTGACAGCCTGTTGCGCGATTTCCAGACGAACAAGGTGCACATGGCCATTGTGGTGGATGAGTTTGGCGGTACCAGCGGACTTGTCACAATGGAGGATATCATTGAAGAAATTGTCGGTGAAATAAATGACGAGTACGATGATGACGAGCGTTCATATACCCGTCTCAACCAGAATACTTATATTTTTGAGGCAAAGACGCTTCTGACAGACTTCTGCAGAATCATGCAGATAGAGGATGACTTTTTCGAAGACGTTGAGGGTGAGGCCGATACTCTTGCCGGACTTTTGCTCGAAATAAAAGGGGAGTTCCCCCAACAGGAAGAGAAAATCACCTACAAGCATCTGGTCTTCCAGGTTGTGGAGATGGACCAGCGCAGAATTGTCAAGATAAAGCTTATAGTGAGCAAAGCCTGAATACAATTCCATAGCCATGACGAATGAAGGGCACATAACCGCCTCTGCACGCCTGCCACAGTTCGAGCTGTTGCGCGTATTGTGCATGTTCGGAATTGTTGTCAATCATTTTTTTACTTATGGCCTGGACATTTACGGATTGCGGGCGGATGCGTTTTCAATTCCGCTTGACGGATTTGCCAGTGCCACACTATGGGGTATATTGGAGGCTATAAAGCTTATCTCGCTTGTAAGCGTGAACTGTTTTGTGCTGATATCCGGCTATTTTATGGTGGGTACAGACAGTTTCAGGTTTAAGGGGATGTACCGTGTCTGGTTTCAGACTTTGTTTTATGGCGTTGCCGTATATCTGTTTATGCTTGTTGCAGGAACAGATACTTTCAGCTGGCAGCAGATGCTGAAGCTTTTCTTTCCGGTTTCAACAAACAGATACTGGTTTATTACCTCTTACATAGCCTTGATGGCTGTGGCACCATTCCTTTCCAGGATGGTATCTTCTTTGGACAGACGCAATTACGGGATTTTGCTTTTACTGGGCTTCGTATTGTGCTTTCAGTATCCTTTCGGCCAGATGTTTGTTGACCCGCAACAATTGGTTCTTTTTGCCTATCTCTTTCTTGTAGGTGGTTACATCCGTCGTTTTGGAACCTTCCCTTATCTAACGGACTTTCGTTGCGTGGTGCTTCTCCTGTTTGTCTTTTGTGCAATGATGGCGGTCACTTTAGTGAAGAACCTGACTGACGCCCACGAACCGTTCCTTATCTATGCCATGGGCTATAACTCGCTGGTGCTGCCTTTTTCCGTTATCGTCTTTATTCTTGTGGTAAAGTCGGGTTGCCCCGCTTTTCTTAGGCGTATGCTTCCCAGTGTGTCACCTTATGTGCTGGCTGTTTATCTGGTCCATTCGCATCCCGTATTTCAGGACTGGATGTGGCAAGGTATTGGAAAATCAGTCATGTCTTTCCCCTTGTCCTTTATGCCTCTGCTTTGCTTGGGCTGGAGCTTGTTGATATTTGTTGTCTGTATCATTGTTGAGCGGGTCCGCCACTTCCTTTTTTCCCTGATCCGATAAAGGGTGGTTCTAAAAACACCCTTTCCCCAAGTAGATATCTTCTCAGACCAACTTAGCTATCTTCTCGGGACAAGATAGCTATCTCCTCGGCCCAAGTAAGCTATCTTCGTTTTTTCTGTCATATTTCTCCGTAGTTTTGCAGCATAGTGCGTAGCACAACAAATAGTGTTGCGATGGCCAACGCAACAGCATGCATTAGCCATCGCAACGGCATGCGTTGGCCATTGCAGCCTATTGCCTTTTTCAGAGCAGTAGTACTGCATCTGCCATCGCAGTATATCTTCATCAGCCTATGCAGTATAACTTCGTTGCCACTTGCAGTACTACTACTTCGGGCTGCCGATAGTTTACTATACCGTATTTGATGACGTGACATCATCCCCACAGTGAGGACAAACGCATCTTTTAGGTAAATTTTTAAATGCTTTGGTTCGACAACTTACTCACTGCTGCCTCAAACACCCTTGCATTCACATAGTTCTGGAAATCTTGATTGGCAAAATATGTCTGGACAAACTCCGTCTTCTCTTCAAGCATTCCGGCAACAATGTTGATGATGTCGTCATTGAAGGTTATCTGTGCCACTTGCTTGTCGCCATTGCGGACAGCATTGACGAAATCAACACTTGTGGCAATGCGGGCTGGCAGTTCTTCTATCTGTCGCTGCACCTCATCACGATTTTTCCATTCGATATTTCCGTAAATGTCATTGAAGTCTTTCACAATGCTTGACAGTGCATCCATTTCTGGCTGTGGCTTGCCCCCACCTGTGCCCACGGGAATAGGATTGACATTGCTATTCTCATTTTCGAGCGCGATAGACCGTTCTTCTTCCTTGATGATGCGATACTTGTCAAAGTCAATGTTGTCAAGTAGTCCATCTGTATAGTCATCAATCTTTAGCTTTGGCAATTTCTTGACCAAAAGCGAATAGAATATATATTGTTTCTCCCATTCAGAACTCTCATAGGGCATGATAGCAGAGAAGTAAGGATAGCAGCGGTTGAAGTTCTTGATGGCACTCTTACACTTGATCTGTTCATCTTCATTCAGTTCTTCCTTAAAGCGAACCACAACGGTATCAATAACAGAGTCTATCTTCGGACGGTCTTCGTCTGTATCCATCAGTCTGAGAGTTGCTACGGTGTCAACATCGTTCTGTGTATAGAAGTTGAATCCTTCAATGGTCTCAGTAAGGTCATTGAGCTTGTTGACATCCGACTCGCCTTCAAGGATAGTTGTCTTGTAGTACCGTTGGAATGCCTGACGAATCATTTCAGCGTCATTGGCAAAGTCAAGAACAAAAGTGTCCTGTTTCTTTGGATGACAACGGTTTAAGCGTGATAGCGTCTGCACTGCCTTTAAGTCACTAATCTGTTTATCAACATACATAGTATGCAACAGAGGTTGGTCGTAACCCGTCTGGAACTTATCGGCTACAATCAGGAAACGGTATGGTTCTTGCTCAATGCGCTGTTCTATCTCTGTAGAAGGGAATCCGTTGAGTTCCGCTTCAGTGACGACCTTGCCCTCTATCACCTTGTCTGTGAATGCCACAATAGCCTTGAATGGACTGTTGCGCTCTTCAAGCATACGGGTTATCACTTTGTAGAATTCTATGGCACGTTCGATACTGCTGGTTATTACCATGGCACGAGCATGACCTCCAATCTTCATATATACCTTCTTGCAGAAGTGCTCAACGATGATTTCAGCCTTCTTCTCAATCGTTTCCGGCTGACGTTCCACATAAGAGCGAATCTTGCCGAGAGCTTTCTTCTTATCGTATTGTGGATCGTCTTCAACAGCCTTTAGTACACGGTAATAAGAAGAATAAGGAGTATAGTTTTTAAGCACATCAAGGATGAAACCCTCCTCGATGGCTTGCTTCATTGTATATTCATGGAATGGAATGTACAATGGTTCATTACCAATACGCTCAACTCTATCACCAAACATTTCAAGGGTCTTGTTCTTTGGTGTAGCAGTAAAAGCATAGTAGTTGGCATTCTTTGCCATCTTCCTTCCCTTTATGATCCGGTGAATCTTGTCCTCTATGTCTTCCGGTTCACCATATGTATCTTCAACGCCTTCCGCTGCCTTCATTGGATAATTCTCTTCCTCTGATGTAAAGCTTGTACTCAAAGGTATGACAGGTGCAGCATTTCCAGAGATTCCTGTTGCAAGGTTAGCCGACAGCGAACCGTTTTGGCTACTGTGTGCCTCGTCTATGATGATTGCAAAACGTTTGTCTTTCAGAGAGCTGCCTATTTCATCTAGGATGAACGAGAACTTGAAAATGGTAGAGACAATGATCTTTTTACCGCCAGTCAACAACTCACGCAAGGTTCCTGAATTATCTGCCCACCCAACAAGATTGCTTAGACGCTGGAAGGCATTGATATTGTCGCGTATCTGCTTGTCGAGGTTGACACGGTCGGTTACCACTATGATACTATCAAAGAATGGTTCCTGATTGGGCTGAAGCAAGGTGACAAGTTGATAGGCAAGCCAAGTGATGGAGTTCGACTTGCCACTGCCTGCACTATGCTGAATGAGGAACCTTCTGCCGATAGGGGACATCCTCGTGACATGAAGCAACGACCTGACGGCATCCAGCTGGTGATAGCGAGGCCAGATGACCGTTTCTTTCACTTTGTGAGTTTTCTTATCTT
This sequence comes from Bacteroidaceae bacterium, assembly GCA_017935785.1. Lineage (GTDB taxonomy): Bacteria > Bacteroidota > Bacteroidia > Bacteroidales > Bacteroidaceae > Physcousia. The sequence goes on along the minus strand of JAGBGU010000024.1, from coordinate 5,468 downwards.
CACTTGTTATCACCTGTGCGAAGTTCTCTATGATATTAGAGAGTGTTGGCTTAGTCAAAATGTCCTTCCACAGATACGAAGTCATGGTGTCACCTTCGACGACTGGATTACCAGCACCGCCATTCACACCACAGTTGAACGGCAGGAACCAGGAATCTTTTCCAGCCAATGCCGTACACATCCATACCTGGCAGTCATCCAGTGCGAAGTGAACGGCACAGCGTTTCTTTTGAAGTAGCAGTTCCTTCGGGTCACGGTCTGTACGATACTGCATGATGGCATTCTCGTAGGTCTGACTTGTATAGTTGTTCTTCAATTCAAAGGTGGCAAGTGGCAAACCGTTGATGAACACCACAAAGTCTATCTCGTTGGTGTTCACTTTAGAGTACATCACCTGACGGATGACTCCGAAGATGTTATGTTCGTAGGCTATCCTCGCACTTGGATTCAACTCTGACGGCAAAGGATAGTACAGGTCAAAGGTCGAGCCGTTGAACTTATATCCCTTGCGCAGTACATCAGTCACGCCACGCTTGGTTATCTCGTTACTAAGACGAGTGAAGAACTTCAGTCGCTCACTTGGGGATTTGAAACACATTGACTGCTCAACCTTTTCCGGTTGGGTTTCAGTAACGAAGCGTTCTACCCACTTGTCTACGAGGGCAAAGTCCTTATTGAAAGCATGTGGAGTCTCTTGCTCATAGCCATTGTGCTGCACGAGCCAATCGACAATTATCTTTTCAAGTCCTGTTTCTGATGTGTCCATATTAGCATACTTTTATTTGTCCTGTTACAACATCGCTGATGAGGCGCTGTTTGTATTCCTTGATTGACTCTATCTCTTGCTGGAGCTTCGAAGTGAGGGCGTCTATCTTGCTTGATCGTTCATGGATAAACTTCACTATCTGTTCTTGTTCTATCGCTGGTGGGACTGGAAGATATTGTTTTGCAAAAGTCTCGAAACGAAAATCTGAGGACCTTTCCCTAATACCTCGATACAGTGACAAGATAAAATTGTTCTTACCCATTAAGCGAAGAATATAAGCAAAATAATAATGATTCACTCCTTCTATTCTTGCTGTACATACACTTAAAACAGGTGTTCCCATCCCATCAGAATCAGATACACCAGAGGAACCAGCAAATGCGTCCATTTGATGGATAACAAGATCACCTTTACAAATATGCTGATAGTGACTATAATCCGTAGCTTCTGTAAATCCCGTGGTTCTTCTTTTCTTTCGAAGCGTTACTTCACCATCACGGAAGCATGTTACAATTTCATCTCCTTCTTCTATAGGCCGTTGCTCTTTATTAAATAGGTTTTTCCCTCTTTTTACATCCCAATGCTCAGGTATCTCTGGCAACCAAGGGATGTTGGTTGCTTTCATCTTGACATCAGGATTAAGCCCATGAGTAACAGCATCCGCAATGATGCGTTGCTTCATTTCTGCCAATAGCTCAATTTGTTTCTGTTTCCCTTCAAGCATCTTGTCTATTTTCCCACACTTGTCATCAAGGTAAGACACGATGGAGTGTTGTTCGGAGAGAGGGGGGAGAGGTGTTGCTGCAGTATTGGCAAATTCTGTTGTAACTCTCTTTAATCCACCTGTACCTCGCATAGTAGAAGCACCTGCGTCTATAAAACTTCTATTAAGAAATGTGTAGAAAAGAAATCTATCCAAAACATTGGTTTTGGGACGAAAGACAAATAGTTCAGAACTTGCATAACAACATCCGTTTTCAACTTTTGGTACTATTGCCAAATTGCCATTTTCAAAGCACGGTGTCACTTTAGCAAGTACAATATCCCCTTGTTCACAATATGTAAGACCAGACGTAAGCTGAGATACTTTTATTCTAGTAGGAATCATCTGGTCACAACGAATTCTCTCCATAGGAGCATACCCGACATAATCATCTGGGGATAATTCTTTCTTCTTTGATGGATTTACTTGTGCAATTCTACGCACAGGAATAGCTTTCCAATGCCCCGGAATTTCTCCAAGCCATTGCACCCCACTGTCTTTATATGTATCGTATCGTTGTGTCATAATGACTAATCCTCCTTGTTTTCATGTTTCTTTGAAAATATGAGTCCACGCCAGATTACGAACGCATGCGTTCGCAATTTCCATATCTTTGAAACTTCGCTATATCTCTCCATACGCTTAGTCCTCCTGTTCGTAATAGTATGAATAATCAATACCCTTCATAAACATCTCGCGATCATCGATGCGATCGGTCAAAGCCTGCTTTAGCAATGCGTGAATCTTGCTGTTATCTGACGTATGGGTTGCTATCATCGCATTTAGGTATTCGCGTTTGTCTATCTTACTCCAATCTACGCACATTTTCAGTCGTTTCTTGAAAATCAGGTCCAGCCAAATGCGAGTGCTGCGCCCGTTACCCTCCATAAACGGATGAGCAGCGTTCATCTCTACATACTTTTCCACAATCTCATCGAAGGTGGTTTCCGGCATTGCCTCGACTGTCTTCAGATAACTATGCAGATGTTCAGCCAGGCAGAACAGGGTATTGCCTTTTGCAATGGTTTTGGTACGAATCTTACCTGCAAAGTCGTAAAGTCCTCCGAAAAGAAAGGCATGGATTTGCTGCAGTGACTTTACCTTGCCCACGTCTTTATCGGCCACAAGATTGCTCTCCCATAGCGTATAGGCTTTCTTCCGGCTTTGTCCATCAATAGTATTTTCGCTATATTTAAACCAATCCAGAAAGGCCATAGCCTGCTGGTTATGAATAGATTTTGCGAGCTCTTCCACACCCGCCTGACTGATAACGTCGGTGTTGTACTTCTTGCCGTCAGGAGCTGTCAGTTTCAGTTGGGTAGTGTCACTAACCAACTCACTGTGTTCTTTACGCAACTTGGCTTTCAGATACTTCCAATAGTTGCGGTTTTTCTCATGGTCATCCTGCTCATTGATGGCACCTACGATATCGAGGACGGAGAACCACCAATGATTGTTCTCATCGTCCCATACAGCACGTACTATATGGTCTTTATAGAATCGTATGGATCTCTTACTTGTCATATCATTCTTTCTGCTAACGATGCTTTGCCTGTTGTCTTCCTACTTCAATATCTCAGCCCAGAGGCCATCAGTTTCTGATTCAAGGACGTTCACGTCTGCCATAATCTCATCGAGCGTGCGGAGCTGAACAGGCTTGTAGAAATACTTGGTGAAGGAGAGTTCATAGCCGATGATTGGTTCACCGAATTCTGCTTCCTCATCGTAAGGCTTCACCTCATTCTCATAGAATGCCTCTATGCCGCCAGGGTACAACAATGGTATCTGTTCGGACTCTTTCTTCACGCATACCATCTGTGGCTTGCCCTTCTTCAGGATGATGTTGCCCTCATCGTCACGCTTGGGACGCATGACGGGCACCTGCCAATAGCCAAACTCTTCGTTCTTGAATATCTTGCTTTCTGGCGTTTCCTTGAAGTCGATGAGCAACTGAAGGATGCGTTTTCGGTCATCCTCTGCTGTTTCACAATTCTTCTCGCCAAGGTTCTTACGAAGCGGTGTACAGATATTTGAGGCATCAATTAACTGTACATAACCCTTACGACGTTCCTCTTTGCGGTTGGTGATAATCCAAATGTATGTTGAGATACCAGTGTTATAGAAGTCTTTTTCTGGCATGGCTATAATTGCTTCCAACAAATCGTTTTCTATGATATACTTGCGCAAATTGCTCTCGCCACCACCAGCATTGCCTGTGAATAATGAGCTCCCGTTATGCACCTCCACAATGCGGGTGCCGAGTGGAGTGTCCTTCATTCGGCTTACATTGTTGGCAAGGAAGAGCATCTGGCAATCGCCGATGTCAGGAATGAAACTTGTCACGCCATCAAAGAAACGAGGGTCAGTCACCTCCTTCTTGTCGCCAACACCCCAGTTCTTCAGGTCTTCCTTCCAAGGCGTGCCGAATGGGGGATTCGAGATGCAGAAGTCAAACTTCTCGCCAGCATGTCCATCCTGACTGATAGTTGAACCAAAGGCAATATACTGATGGTCAACTGTACCAAGACGATAGGTAAACTTATTGATGTTGCCCGAAATCATAAGGTCTGCCTTGCAGGTGGCATAAGTATCTGGCTGCAATTCCTGACCGAATATACTTGTACGGATACGCTTGTCAGTTTCTTTAGCAATACGCTCAATTTCTTCTTGGGCTATGGTCAAGATGCCGCCAGTACCACATGCGCCATCATAAATCGTGTAGGTGTTATCGGCCAGTTTGTCTTTGATTGGTACAATAGCCAACTGTCCGAGTAGGCGTACATAGTCACGGGGAGTAAAGTGCTCACCAGCTTCGGTCACATTGTTTTCCTCATTGAACTTACGGAGCAACTCTTCAAAAATGGTTCCCATGGTGTGGTTGTCGAGTCCTGGCAGACGTTCTACCATCTTTTGGGTGCCATCTTTTTCTGTAACTTCCTCCATGACAGGCTTCACCGAGAGGTTAATATTCTCATCGGTGAACTTCTCCAAGAGCGAACCAAGGCGACCTGCCTCAGTGAGGTTGTCCACCTGCTGACGGAGTTTAAACTTGTCGATAATATCTTGAACATCCTGCGAAAACCCATTGAAATACTCAATGATATTCATCTTCAGGCGTTGTGGGTCTATCTCGTTCTTCAAGGTCTTCATTGTGAAAGCAGAAGTATTGTAGAATGGATAGCCTGTCACCTGAGTGAGAAACGGCGTATAGTCAACGAGGTTATGGCTGTCGCAGAAATCCTTCTTCTGGAGCACGGCAGCCTTAGTCGGTTCAAGGAGCACATCGATACGACGAAGCACCATGAACGGCAGGATAATCTTTTTGTAATCTCCCTTCTCGAAAGCATGTACCAAAACATCGTTGGCAATGTTCCAGATAAAGGAGAAGAGGGCACTGTATTGTTTGTTGTCCATTGAGTATATTTTAATTTAAAAGGTTGTCACTTGTCTGCAACGTCCAGTTCCATATGATAACTTCAAATAACTGCTGTAAATATACTAATAAAAATTGAAATAATTTTCCGGATTAGAATATTTCTTCCAAACTAAGGCGTTTATTAACTCTTTTATATGGTATTTTAGTTCTTGTCTCGGACAATGGCACGCAGATGCGATGGATGACCGCGAAAAAAATTTTTTTCTTTTGACTCTTATGTTCTTCTGTCTAATTTCAAAACTCATCTCCCTCTAAAATGTTTCTTTTGTCGAAGCAAAAATGAAAACGTAAAACTTTTTTGGTATTCACTGATAATAACCTTAAGAGGTCAAAAACGAGTAAAAATGCGTCAAAAAGGGCTTCTGAAAGTGCCCAACTGGAAAAAAATAATTTTTCAACTGGGAAAATATTTTTTTCCAACAGGGAAATTAAATTTTCCCAACTGACCGTTTCCGGCTTTCCAACAGGATTTACGTTGGAAAAGTAACTTTGTAAAGTTTTTT
>JAGBGU010000023.1 GCA_017935785.1 Bacteroidaceae bacterium | reverse complement strand
CATGTCATATTAGAGTTTTGCTTGTCTTCTTTTCGCAACACTAAGGTAAGTGAAAATTCTGACATGGCAAAATCCTGGGCAACTTTTTGTTGCTCAGGCACTTATAAATAATGTTAAACTATAGTGTTGCGGAATTAAGGAAGAAGAATTTGTTACTTGCGGCGGAATCGCTTTGGATGAACTTAATGCTTCCACGTTAGAGTCCAAACGTTATCCCGGCCTATATTTTGCCGGTGAAGTGACAGACATAGATGCAGTAACCGGAGGTTTTAATCTGCAGGCAGCATGGACAATGGGCTATGTGGCTGCACATGCTATCTCAGAATCTATTAAATAAGAAATTATGATAAAGAACCTTTTTTCAATTCTTGTCTTCATCAGTCTGTTGGGCTATGGTACGGCAACAGCACAGATACAGCAATTTTCCCCAGTGGACAACGGAAAGGCTTTGGTTAATCCATTCATGGGATGGCAACTTTATTACTACTCCAATGTTTTGGACAATTACGGTTCACAACTGGACCCCGAGGATACTGTAGATGAATTCCCCGGTATTGGTGTTGTTTTCTTGCGCCTGCCATGGAGTTTCATTGAAACAGAAAAGGGTGTGTTCAACTGGGAAATTATCGACTCGCCTGCACAACGTTGGATTGAAAAGGGTAAGCAAGTGGCCTTGTGCATCTCCGCCACAGAAAACTGGACTCAGCAGGGTACTCCACAATGGGTGTTTGACGAAGGTGCGAAATACTACGAAGCGGACGGATATAAGGAAGTAGACTATGATGACCCTGTATACCGTAAGGCTGTAGACCACTTTGTAAAGTACCTGGCTGCCCGTTACGACAGAAATCCACGCATGGCATACATCGCCATAGGGCATTTTGGGATGTGGGGCGAGGGTCATACAGAAATCAGCACGCCCATACACGGTAAGAAATGGGGTGACAAGACAAAGAAAAGGATTATAGACATCTACCGCAAACACTTCAAGCATACACAGCTTATTCTCTCAGATGACTATGCCGGGCATGACAACCGGGTGGCCCATGCGCCCATTACAGACTATGCCTTCAGACAAGGCATTTCCTTATGGGACTGCAGCATTCTGGTTCAGCCCCATCCCCGCCACTGGTATCATGCCGAGATGGCCCAGCAGTTCTGGCCCACTATGCCTGTGGTGCTGGAACACGAACACTATCAGGGTTCGGTTGGCCGGGGTGCCTGGGACAAAGAGCTCCTTCTCCAATCAATTGAAGACTACCATGCTTCTTATATGAGCATACATTGCTGGCCCCGTCTGGTACTTAACGAAAACCGCGACGTCATTGAACGCATCAACCGACGCATGGGATACCGTATACAGATGACTTCGGCACAATGGCCCAAGACTATACACCGAAATGAGCCGTTTACCATACAATCCATGTGGCGCAACGAAGGAGTCGCTCCCTGTTATCACGGAGGCTATCCCTGCTTTACCATAAAAAACAAGAAAGGCGGTATTGTGGCAGTGCTGGTAGACGACTCTTTCAATGTTAAGGAACTTAGCGTAGACAAACCCGGGAAAGCACCAGCCATGAAACAGGAAAAGAAATTCTGTGTGGCGCAACGTTTCGTAAATACCAAGGGAAGTTTCGGACGTGTTTGCCCTACAGGTGAGTTCGACATTTTCTTCTCTGTAGGAAGTGTGGACGGAACGCCAGAAATAGCCCTTCCCTACGAGGGTGGTGACGGTCATAAACGTTACCTCATGGGAAAAATTACCATAAGCGAATAAAATAAACATTTGAAAACAATAATTTTAAAAAGATTGATTATGAAGAAAGCATTCAAACTTATGCAGCATGCGCTCATTGCGCTGGCCGTATTTATGCTTGCAAGCTGTGCAAAGGAAAAGTACAGCTATGAGACTGTTCCCAATGACCCACTGAAGGCACGCATCTACACCCTTGACAACGGGCTGAAGGTGTACATGACAGTGAACAATGAAGAACCTCGCATCCAAACCTATATTGCAGTGCGGGTGGGAGGTAAGAATGACCCGGCCGAGACAACCGGTCTGGCTCACTACTTCGAACACCTCATGTTCAAGGGCACAGAGAAATTCGGCACCCAGAACTTTGAAATGGAAAAGCCCTTGCTGGATCAAATTGAACAACAGTTTGAGGTCTACCGCAAGACAACGGATGAAGCAGAGCGCAAAGCCATCTACAAGGTTATTGACAGCCTGAGCTACGAGGCTTCAAAAATCTCCATACCCAACGAGTATGACAAACTGATGTCTGCAATCGGTGCAAACGGAACTAATGCATACACCAGTTATGATGTTACTTGCTATACAGAGGACATCCCCAGCAATCAGATTGAGAACTGGGCAAAAATTCAGGCAGACCGTTTCCAGAATGCCACAATCCGTGGTTTCCATACCGAGTTGGAGACTGTATATGAGGAAAAGAACATGTCACTGACGAATGACATACGCAAGGTTTTGGAAAAGATTAACACCCTTCTCTTCCCCAATCACCCCTATGGAACACAGACCGTGCTAGGTACTCAGGAACATCTGAAGAACCCCTCAATTACCAACATCAAGAACTACCACAAGACATGGTACGTGCCTAATAATATGGCCATCTGTCTGAGCGGTGATTTCAATCCAGATGAGATGATTGCCATTATCGACAAATATTTCGGCGACATGCAGCCCAACCCCAACCTGCCCAAACTTGAATTCCCCAAAGAAAAGGAAATAACAGAACCCATCGTGGCTGAAGTTGTAGGTCTGGAGGCAGAATCGGTATTCCTTTCATGGCGATTCCCCGGTGCTGGCCACCCCGATGGTGAAAAATTGGAACTCCTTTCACAAATTCTGTTCAATGGTACGGCAGGACTGTTCGATCTAAACCTGATTCAGCAACAAAAGGTACTTTATGGTCTGTGTACACCATTTACCATGTCAGACTATAGTGCATTCATCATGTATGGCGGGCCCAAGCAAGGCCAGACACTTGAAGAAGTTAAGGACCTGTTCTTTGCCGAGCTGAAAAATCTCCGTGAAGGTAATTTCGATGAAGGACTGCTTGAGGGTATCCTCAACACATACAAGCGCTCACAGCAAATGCAGCTGGAGAGCAACGACTCACGCGCCGACATGTTTGTCAACTCCTTTGTAAACGGCACCAACTGGGCTGACGAGGTAGGACGCATGGAACGTCTGGCAAACATCACCAAGCAGGACATTGTGGACTTCGCCAACAAATATCTTAACGAGAACAATTGCGCCATCATCTATAAGCGCCAGGGTGTTGACCCCAACGAGATGAAGATTGACAAACCCCAGATCACCCCCATCTTCATGAACCGCGACACAGCCAGCGCCTTCCTGACAGAAATCCAGCAGACTCCCGTCGCTCCCATCGAACCCAAGTTCCTGGATTATGACAAGGACATAGTAAAACTGCAGACAGCTACCGGTGTGCCTGTTCTCTATACACCCAACACCACCAACCAGCTTTTCGAGCTGACTTATCTCTTTGATATGGGTAACTACAACGACAAGATGCTGGGTATTGCGGCCGGTTACATGGAATATCTGGGTACAAGCGACATGACTCCAGAACAGGTAAAGAGCGAGTTTTTCCGCATGGGATGCAGTTTCAACGTAAAACCCGGTTCAGAACGCACATACGTATCCATCAGCGGTCTGGCGGAAAATATGCCAAAGGCCATTGCCTTGTTCGAGAAACTGATGGCAGACGCTCAGGTAAACGCACCGGCATACATCAATCTGGTAGGCGACATTCTGAAGAGCCGTGTGGATGCCAAAGCCAACCAGGGCACAAACTTCTCACAACTGCGCCAATACGTAACCTGGGGTCCGGAAATCAAGAAGACCATTCCTTCAGCACAGGAACTGCAAACCGCAAATCCGCAAGAACTGGTAGACCGCATCCACAACATCTTCAGCTATAAGCATCGCATCCTTTATTATGGACCAGCCAGCGAGAAGGAACTTATTGCCTTGCTTGACAAGGAACACCGTACCCCCGAAACACTGAAGGATATCCCAGCCGGCGTGGAACTGAAGCAAGCCAACACCGAAGAGACAAAAATTTTCGTTGCACCATACGACGCCAAGCAGATTTACATGTCACAATTCTCACATCGCAACGAGAAGTACGACATCAATATTGAACCTACCCGTCAGATGTACTCCGAATATTTCAGCGGTGGCATGAACTCCATCGTATTCCAGGAAATGCGCGAAAGCCGCGGACTGGCCTATACAGCCTATGCCGGACTGGCTTCTCCATCATTCCAAAAGTACGATTATACATTCATCAGCTACATTGCCACTCAGAACGACAAGATGATGGATGCCATCAAGGCCTTCAACGAGATTATCAATGAAATGCCCCAGAGCGAACCGGCATTCAACCTGGCCAAGGAAGCCATTATAGCTCGTCTGCGTACAGAGCGTGTGAACAAGAGCAGCATTCTGTGGAACTATGTCAATGCGTTAGACATGAACCGTACTGAAGACATCCGCAAGCTTCTCTATGAAAAGATTCAGACTATGACACTTCAGGATGTAGTAAAGTTCCAGCAGGAGTGGGTTAAGGGCCGTACCTATCATTACGGAATTCTGGGCAAGAAGGAAGATCTGGACATGGAAGCTCTGAAGAAGATGGGAACCGTTGTAGAACTGACAACCGAGGATATCTTCGGATATTAATAACATTCAATCTGATATCATATGAAAAAGACATTCGTAAACAAATGCTTTGCAGCATTGGTTTTCACACTAGCGGTGATGGGTTGTTCGCAACCCATCACCGACTTGCGTGAAGTTGACACCTTTGCCCAGGCCAAACCCGTATGGGCAGAAGGCAGAGAGACAGAGAAGAACCTGACACTGTACTTTAGAGAACAGTTCAGCTCCTACTTTGCTTCTACAGCCTATGTTAAACTGACGGCCTCATGCGACTACCGTCTGAAGGTAAACGGTGAGTTTGTGGCCCATGGCCCCAGTGTGGCGGCTCACGACTTCTACCGCATCGATTGTTACGACATCAAACCCTATCTAAAATTCGGCACAAACATCATGGCACTGGAAGTGGCCGGATACAATGATGACAACTATTATCTGCTTAACCAGCCCTCTTTCCTTCAAGCCGAGATAGAAGTAAACGGGAAAATTGTGGCTGCTACCGGAAAGGATTTTTTGGCCTACGACCTGAAACAACGCAAACAGGATGTCCGTGAATTCAGTTTCCAGCGTCCGCACATAGAGCATTATGTACTGGATGCCAATTACAATGAATGGGCCACAATGGAAGACTGGGCAGGAACTGAGCCAGTTGTGCTTGCAGAACAGTCTGAGAAGCAACTGCTAAGCCGCCATGTTCCCTACCCTGAATACACCATACACGAAGCAGAAAAGATTGCGGACAACAAATACAGCTTCAAGTGTAACTCTTCTGGTTTCCTGGGCGTAAAGCTTAACGTTACTGAGCCTACAAGCGTCCGTTTCGGCTTCGACGAGATTCTGGCTGCAGACGGCACGCTCAATCCCACCCGTATGGGCATATACGCCTATACCACATACGAGCTAGAACCAGGAAGCTACACACTGGAATCATTTGAGCCATATACCATGAAGTATATGGAAGTGTACGTAGACAAGGGCAACTGCACCGTGGAGCAGGTATATATGCGCGACTATTGCGGTTCCGATGTCTGGCGCGCCACATTCCAGAGCGAAAACGAAGACACCAACCTGCTTTTTGAAGCGGCACGCGAGACCCATCGGCAGAATGCCGTTGATGTTTTCATGGACTGTCCCTCGCGCGAACGCGCCGGATGGCTGTGCGACAGCTATTTCTCCAGCCGTGTGGCTTTCGACTTCTCTGGCCACACACGCATAGAGAAGAACTTCCTCGATAACTTCCTTCTGCCAAAGGAGTTCAAGCACATCGACAAAGGCATGCTTCCCATGTGCTATCCCAGCGACCACCCCAACCAGAACCATATTCCCAACTGGGCAATGTGGTTCGTACTTGAACTGGAGGAATACTTACACCGCAGTGGCGACCGCGAACTGGTGGACCGTGCAAAGACCCGTGTATATGACCTGGTAGACTACTTCAAACCCTTCCTCAATGAGGACGGACTACTGGAAAAACTCTCTCGTTGGGTGTTTGTGGAATGGTCAGCGGCCAACAGCCTGGTACAAGACGTCAACTATCCCAGCAACATGCTATATGCCAAGATGCTTGAGGTTGTGGCACGGCTCTACGATGACCCCGCCCTGGCAAAGCAGGCCGAGCAGATACGAAAGACCATTGTGGAGCAGTCATTCGATGGCGAATTCTTTGTAGACAACGCCGTCCGTGGCAAGGGGGGTAAACTGGAAGTGACACGTAACCGTACTGAAACGTGCCAGTATTACGCCTTCTATCTGGGAACAGCCACACCTGAGAGCCATCCCGAACTGTGGACTAAAATAATGAACGAGTTCGGTCCCGTACGCCAGACCACCAAAGCGTATCCCGAGATACATCCATCAAATGCCTTCATCGGCAACTACCTGCGCATGGAACTGCTCTCAAGAGAGGGCCGCAGCAAGCAGATACTGGAAGAGAATCAGTCATACTACATTCCCATGGCTCGCCAGACCGGCACGCTGTGGGAGAACATGACCTCTACAGCAAGCTGCAACCACGGATTCGCCGCACATATGGCACGGGTACTTTACCGCGATGTGTTGGGTGTATATGAAATCTCGCCCACAGAGAAGAAGGTTATCCTCCGCTTCACAGACAGTGGTCTGAAGCAGTGCAAAGGCTCCGTCCCCGTAGGCAATGAATCCGTAGACGTAGATTGGACAATAGAAGGCGAAGAAATGAAAGTAACGCTCAAACTACCCCAGGGATACACCTACGAATCCTCATCTCTAGGTATAAAGAAGTCTACTATAGCCGTCATATAAAGGCATACTGAGTCAACATAAATTCCGATATTTACAAGGGCACCTTTCTGGGGTGCCCTTGTAGGTATGCACCGGTCTAACATCCGACTGGAAGCCCGCAGCAAAATCAAATGGGAGACTTACATCAAGAAAACTATTGCTGTCCGGGAAACATGTGCAAGGGTCTATAATCACTGATTTTCTTGCTTTACAAGCCCCCCCTTGAAAGGGGATTAACGGCTGTCCGGTAAAAATCTCTTTGATAGATGAGAACAGACAAATCATATATGATTGTT
>JAGBGU010000022.1 GCA_017935785.1 Bacteroidaceae bacterium | reverse complement strand
TTTTCGGAGTTTCCATTTATATTTAAAAGACAATTAGCGTACAAAGGTAGAGAAAAAATAAGATATATTACCTATCTTTGCCGTGAGAAATACTTTTTAACAATGAGAAAAACAATTAATTGCTTTATTCCTTATATGGAAGGCACAGCGGCAGAGCAGACAATCCATGCTTTAAAAGAAAGTGGCATAGTCAGCAAAATCTATCTGCTGGCCATCGAACCCGACAAGACATTATCCGCCCCCGAAGGATGCGAAATATTGCCCGTTGATACATTAACCAGTTCCAAAACAATGAAGGTGATTGCCGAAAAAGCAGACACGCCCTATCTCTTGCTCTACACCAAGACCTCAGCCTTGGAATTGGCTTACAGGGCACTGGAACGCATGACCGACTTTCTGCAGGACAGAGAATGCGGTATGGTCTATGCCGACCATTATGAATGGAAAAACGGAGAAAAGAAGAAACATCCCGTCAACGACTACCAGGCCGGCAGTGTGCGCGATGATTTCGACTTCGGTCCGCTGCTGATATTCAACAGAACAGAATTCATCCTCGCCAGCCTCCTGATGACAGGGGAAAGAAAGTATGCCGCCCTTTATGAGCTGCGCCTGCTCCTTACCCTCCATTCTCAGCTGGTACATATCAACGAATATCTCTATACGGAAACAGAAAGCGACAACCGCCTGTCCGGCGAAAAGCAGTTCGACTACGTAAATCCCCGCAACAGGGAGGTACAGATAGAAATGGAAGAAGTGTTCACACTGTACTTGAAATCCATCGATGCTCTCCTTGAACCCGTGTGTGTGGAAACGGATGTAAAGAAAGGAAAATTCGAGTATGAAGCCTCTGTCATCATCCCCGTGCGCAACCGCGCCCGTACCATTGACGATGCCATCCGGTCGGCACTCGCACAAGAAACACGCTTTCCATTCAACATCATCATTGTGGACAATCACTCGACAGACGGAACCACAGAAATCATCGGTCAATACAAGGACAACAAAGCGGTAATCCACCTTCAGCCCCAACGTACCGATCTGGGCATAGGGGGATGCTGGAACCTGGCTATCAACCACCCCCAGTGCGGACGCTTCGCCATACAGCTTGACAGCGATGACCTGTACAGCGACACCCATACCCTGCAAACCATCGTAGACACGTTCTACAAAGAGCAGTGCGCCATGGTGATAGGAACTTACCGCATGACGGACTTCCAGCTGAACACCATCGCCCCGGGAGTGATAGACCATAGCGAGTGGACGAAAGAGAACGGACACAACAACGCATTGCGCATCAACGGTCTGGGAGCTCCGCGCGCATTCTTCACCCCTATCCTGCGCGAAACAGGCGTGCCCAATGTCAGCTACGGAGAAGATTACGCCCTGGGACTCATCTTCTCGCGCCAATATAAGATAGGAAGAATCTATGATGTACTCTATCTGTGCCGCCGCTGGGAAGGAAACTCGGATGCCGCCCTGAGCATAGAGCAGACCAATGCCAACAATCACTACAAAGACAGCCTGCGCACCCGTGAACTGGGAATCCGCAAAAAATATACAGAAGAACTGAAGAACCGGAATGAAATCAAGCGATTTATAGACAGCCAACTGGCGTGCTGGCCACTGGCACACCACAACCACGAGGCATTACAGACTGTACAAACCAAGGAACTGTCCATAAACGGCTACACATTTGTGGTACAGTGCAATGCACAGCGTGCGGTTTCGACTACCGCCAAAGTGGATAAGGACAGCATCCAAGCACGCCCCTGTTTCCTGTGCAAGGAAAACCA
>JAGBGU010000021.1 GCA_017935785.1 Bacteroidaceae bacterium | reverse complement strand
CATTTTAAGCTTTATCCTGCACTTTTCCCCCTAAAATGGCTAATATGTATACCAAACATATCGGCTGTCCGGAGAAATGTTGTTTTTGAAACGCTTCATGATTTTTACCGGACAGCAATGTTTTCTTTCGTAACGGTAAAACGGAATACCCTCTTTCCCGTTTCCCGATGGCAATTCTGTCTTCGGAAATGCGTTTCAGCCCCCACCGATTTGCATTTTTCACGGCAGAAAAGCGCTCTCGACTCAGTCGCGGGCATTTCTCACGGCTGAAAAATGGTATTTCCTCAGTTGCGGGCATTTCTCATGGCTGAAAAATGGTATTTCCTCAGTCGCGGGCATTTTTCACGGCTAAAAAATGGTATTTCCTCAGTCGCGGGCATTTTTCACGGCTGAAAAATGGTATTTCTTCAGTCGCGAGCATTTCTCACGGCTGAAAAATGGTATTTCCTCAGTCGCGGACATTTCTCACGGCTGAAAAATGCTACAATAAAACCGGAGGCTTGGGAAGCCCCCGGCTATTCATATTCGTGTCTTTGCAGACGCTTTTTTCCCTGTATCAGCGGATGAAGAGCATCTCGCGGTATTTGGGCAAGGGCCACAGCTCGTCATCTACTATGAGCTCGAGTTTGTCTATGTGGTAGCGGATACTCTCGAGCAGGGGCGCTACGGTGTCGTGATATGCAATGGCACGTTCGCGCACGGATTCTATGGCATTTGCCACTCGGCGCGAATCGGTGAGCTGGTTCACGTTCTCGGTGATGAAGGAGGTGTGCTCGCAGATTTGCTCAATCAGGCTGATGTTGTTTGCGCTGAGGCGTGCGGCTGTATCGGCTGGGAAGATGTCCTTTACCTTGTGGACGTTGTCCATGAGCTGGCTTTGGTAGCGTGTGGCCACGGGTATGATATGGCTCAGGCAGATGTCGCCGAAGATGCGGGCCTCTATCTGTATTTTCTTGATGTAAGTCTCCCACTTGATTTCGCTGCGGGCTTCCAGTTCGGCGCGGGTAAGCACATTCATGCTTGAGAACATCTCTACGGTGTCCTCGTCCAGATAACGGTCCAGTATGAGGGGGGCGCTGCATTCTACGTCGAGTCCGCGCTGTCCGGCTTCTGCCTTCCATTCGTCGCTGTATCCGTTACCGTCGAAGCGGATGGGCTTGCATGCCTTGATGTCTTGGCGCACAACCTGCAGTATGGCCTTGAAGGGTTCTGTGCCCTGTGCTATGCGCTGGTCCACCCTTGTCTTGAAACTGGTCAGTGCCTCGGCCATGGCGGTGTTCAGCACAATCATGGCAGCAGCGCAGTTGGCCTGTGCGCCCACGGCACGGAACTCGAAACGGTTTCCGGTAAAGGCAAAGGGGCTGGTGCGGTTGCGGTCTGTGTTGTCCAGCAGCAGTTCGGGTATCTGTGGGATGTCCAGGCTGAGAGACTGTTTGCCGGCAAGGTTGATAAGCTCGTCGTCTGTGGCTCCTTCCAGATGGTTGAGCAGATTGGTGAGCTGCTGGCCAAGGAAACTGGATATGATGGCGGGCGGAGCTTCGTTGGCTCCCAGGCGATGGGCGTTGGTGGCGCTGATGATGGATGCCTTGAGCAGACCGTTGTGTTTGTGTACGGCCATGAGCGTTTCCACAATGAAGGTGACGAAGCGCAGGTTGTCAACGGGGGTCTTTCCGGGGCCGTGCAGCAGTATGCCTGTGTCCGTGGCCAGCGACCAGTTGTTGTGCTTGCCGGAGCCGTTGATACCGGCAAAGGGCTTTTCGTGCAGCAGACAGCGGAATCCGTGCTTGCGTGCCACTTCCTGCATTAGGCTCATGATAAGCATGTTATGGTCCACGGCCAGGTTGGTCTCCTCAAAAATGGGCGCCAGCTCAAACTGGTTTGGGGCCACCTCGTTGTGGCGTGTCTTGCAGGGGATGCCCAGCTCAAGGGCGCGTATTTCCAACTCTTTCATGAAGGCGGCTACGCGTGCCGGAATGCTCCCGAAGTAGTGGTCGTCCATCTGCTGGTTCTTGGCGCTGTCGTGCCCCATCAGCGTGCGTCCGGTCATGAGCAGGTCGGGACGTGCGGCATAGAGGGCCTCGTCCACCAGAAAGTATTCCTGCTCCCAGCCCAGGTTACTGATAACCTTCTTTACGTCGGGGTAGAAATAGCGTGCCACCTCGGTAGCGGCCTTGTCCACGGCGTGGATGGCTTTCTTCAGGGGGGCCTTATAGTCGAGCGCCTCGCCGGTATATGAGATGAATACGGTGGGAATCATGAGTGTGTCGCCAATGATGAAGACGGGGCTTGCCGGGTCCCATGCGCTGTATCCGCGGGCCTCGAAGGTGCTGCGTATTCCGCCGCTGGGGAAGCTGGAGGCGTCTGGCTCCTGCTGTACCAGTTCTTTGCCGGTGAATTCTTCTACCATGCCTCCTTTCCTATCGTGTTCCACAAATCCGTCGTGCTTTTCTGCAGTTCCTTCCGTAAGGGGCTGGAACCAGTGGGTACAGTGTGTGACGCCCATCTCCATGGCCCATTGCTTCATTCCGGCGGCTACGGCATTGGCCGTTTCCATGTCCAGCTTGGTGCCATTGTCAATGACGTCGCACATTTTCTGGTAGACGGATGCGGGAAGATACTTGAACATCTTCTGGCGGTTGAAAACGTATTTTCCGAAGAACTCGCTGGGGCGTTCCTCTGGGGTGGGCACTTCTATGGGTTTCTTGTGGAATGCCTCTCCAACGACTTTGAAGCGGAGTGTACTTGACATAATGTGTATTTTCTTGTTGTTTTTTCTGTTATTTCTGAATTGTGCTATTCCTCATTCTGGCCCGGGTTCTCTGTGCCGTCCAGTGCGGTTTCGGTGAGTTCTCCGTCCAGTTGTTTCTTTGGCGTGATGCCCATTTGCCTGAGGCCTTCAAGCCGGCGTACTATGTTACCAGTGCCTGTGGCCAGAGACTTGTAGGCGTCGTCCGTATTGTGCTGTAGGGTGGTTATGCTGGTGCGTATCTTGTCGAACTTCTCCACAAAGGTGGCGAACTTGTCGTACAGATCGGCCGCTTGTCGGGTAACCTTTTCAGTGTTCCGGTTCTGGCGTTCGGTCTGCCACAGATTGTAGATCATCTGCAGAGCCAGCATAAGGTTGGTGGGGTTGATAAGGATGATTCCCTTTTTATAGGCATACTGGCCTATTTGGGGGTCTGTACGCAGGGCAAGGATGTAGCTGCCCTCGTTGGGGATGAACATCAGTACCTGGTTGAGTGCGCCTGGCACAAGCTTGTCATACTGCTTTTTGGCCAGTTCGTCAATATGGGCGCGTACGCTACGCAGATTGTCCTTCTGGGCCTGTTCTGCCTGTTCGCGTGTCTGGGCGGCGGAGTAGCTAAGAAAGGCGCTAAGGCTTACCTTGCTGTCAATGACAATCCGGCGCTTGCCGGGGCAGTTTACAATGACATCGGGGCGGTGGTTTGCGCCCTGCTCGTCTCTGACGTTCTCCTGCATTTCGAATTCTATGCCGGGTCGCAGTCCGCTGTCTTCCAGTATGCCGGCCAGGAGCTGTTCGCCCCAGTCGCCTTGCATTTTTCCGTTGCTTTGCAGCGCCTGTGCCAGACTGGCGGCGTTGCGCTCCACCTCCTGCGTCTGTCTGAGCAGCCCCTCTATGGTCTTGTCCATGCTGGCCTTTTGTGCTGCGGCCTGTTGGCGGGCCTGGTCTACGGTCTGCTGCATCTTCTGAAGGTCGTCACGCACGGGTTTTACCAGATGGGCTATGCTCTCTTCGTTTGTCTGTTTCAGTTCCTGAGCCCGTGTCTTCAGGGCTTCTTCCGCAATCTGGCCGAACTTGGCTTTCATGGCCTCGAGCGATTCGCGGTAGGATTCTTTGGCTTCGTGCAGTAGCTTCTCGGCCGCGTCCCTTTCTCGCTGTACGGCCTGTTCGTAAGTGGCCTTCTGCGCTTTCATTGCATCGGAATGGGCTTCCCGGAGTGCGTCGGACTGTTGTCTTGCGTCCTGGAGTCTGGCTTCCAGCAGCGAGGCCTGTGTCTGCAGTTCGGCGCATTTGCTGATGTGGCGTTGTGTGGTACGGCTGGCAATGAGGTAGCCGATGGCCAGTCCGGCCGCTGCGCTTAGTAAAAGGTAGGCTATGAGCATGTTCTTTTGTTGTCTCTGATGTGTGGGATTTAGTCAATGAAGCGGCGCGTGAGGGGAGCAAATTCCTCAATGCGTCTGTCTCGCAGGAAGGGCCACCAGCGGCGCACGTTCTCGCATCGTTTCATATCCACCTCCACTACGGCGTTCTGTTCCGCATCCTTGGACGCGCGGTAAAGGAATTCGCCTTGGGGACCGGCAACGAAACTGCTTCCCCAGAAGCTGATGCCGCGGGTCTGTCCGCTTGGGTCTGGCTCGTGTCCTACGCGGTTTACTGCAATGACGGGCAGTCCGTTGGCCACGGCATGTCCGCGCTGTACTGTCGTCCACGCCTCGCGCTGACGTTCCTGCTCCTCGGGCGTGTCGCTGCTTTCATATCCGATGGCGGTGGGGTAGATGAGCAGTTCGGCTCCGCGCAGGGCCATCAGGCGCGCACCTTCCGGATACCACTGGTCCCAGCATACCTGTACGCCCAGCCGGCCAACGCTGGTGTCTATGGGTTGGAATCCCAGGTCGCCGGGGGTGAAGTAGAACTTCTCATAGTATGCGGGGTCGTCGGGGATGTGCATCTTGCGGTATTTTCCGGCAATGCTTCCGTCCTTTTCAAACACCACGGCCGTATTGTGGTAGAGTCCGGCGCTCCTGCGTTCGAAGAGGCTTGTCACCAGTACGATGCCGTAGCGGCTTGCCAACTGGCCATAGAATTGGGTGCTGGGGCCTGGGATGGGCTCGGCAAGGTCGAAGAGGGCTGTGTTCTCCGTCTGGCAAAAATAGAGGCTGTTGTGCAGCTCTTGCAGCACTACGAGTTCTGCGCCCTGGGCGGCCACCTCAGCTATGTTCTTTGCCAGCTTCTGCTTGTTGTCTTCAACGCTGGCGCTGCAGCTTTGTTGTATGATTCCTATCTTCATGTTCTTTCTTTCGTTTGGGGGTTTGGGAAATTAAGGCTGTGGCACCACGCCAAGCGGGAACTGCATGGTGCAGCAGTGCAGGCTGCCGTGCTGGATGATGAGGGGACGGCAGTCTATGTCCACTATCTGATGGCGCGGGAAGGCCTTCTGCAATTGCTTGTGTGCCAGTTCGTCCAGCTCGGGATGGTTGTAGACGGGCATCAGTACGGCTCCGTTGATGATCAGGAAATTGGCGTAGGTGGCGGGCAGGCGCAGTCCGTCCTCATCGTGGGCGGGAGCGGCCATGGGCAGGGGAATGAGACGGTACGGGTTGCCTTCTTCCGTACGCAGCGTCTCCAGCTCTTCCTCCATCAGCCTGAGTTCCTCGTAGTGGGGGTCGTCCGTCTGCGTGCATTGCACATAGGCGATGGTGTCGTTTGGGCAGAGGCGTGCTAGAGTGTCAATGTGGCTGTCCGTGTCGTCTCCTTCCAGATAGCCGTGGTTGAGCCACAGAATGTGCTTGGCGTGGAGGTATTCCTTCAGTCGGTTCTCAATGTCGGCCAGCGAGAGGGGCTGGTTGCGGTTGGGAGCCATCAGGCACTGGCTGGTGGTAAGGATGGTTCCGCGTCCGTCACTTTCTATGCTGCCGCCCTCCAGTACAAAGTCCTGATGGTCAATGTAGATGCCTCTGACGGCATTCTGCTCCATCATTTCTCGGCAGATGCGGTTGTCCTTCTCTGCCTGGAACTTCTTTCCCCAGCCGTTGAACTGGAAGTCGAGAAGCAGCGGGCCCTGCGGACTGACAAGGGTGATGAAGCCGTGGTCGCGTGCCCAGGTGTCGTCCGTGGGCATCTGGAATATACGTATTCGGCGCAGCGCCTCTGCGGGGAGTTTTTCCTTCAGTATGCTGTCCGTCTCGTCCGGATTCTGTGCCACAATGATGAGGGGCTCTCTCAGGGCAATTTCCATCGCCATTTTTATGTAGCATTCCGTTACCTGGGGCAGTATGGGCGCCCAGTCTGTTCCGGAATGGGGCCAGGTCAGCTGTACGCCGCTTTGGGGAGCCCATTCGGCGGGCAGAAAGGTGTCTCTGATGCTGCTGTGCTCCGGATCCAGCGGCTTTTCCGTTTCCACTTTCAGCGTAAGTCCGTCGTTCAGCATGGAGGGTATGGAGTAATGTAATGCCATGAATGTTTCTACCTTATTTATAATAATAAGTCGCAAAGATACCGCAAAACTGGAAAAAAACAAAATAAATTTGGATTTTATCACAATTTGCTTTACCTTTGCCGCCGAAAAGTCACATTATATGAGCGTGAAGATTCAGGAAGTCATTACTGCCCTTGAACGGTTCGCGCCCTTGCCACTGCAGGAAAGCTATGACAATGCCGGCCTGCAGATAGGATTGACAGGGGCGGAGGTTTCAGGGGTATTATTGTGTCTCGACGTCACTGAAGAAGTGGTGCGCGAGGCAGTGGATTTGGGGTGCAATATGATTGTCTCCCATCATCCGTTGCTGTTCCGCGGACTGAAGATGGTGTCAGATGCCAACTATGTGCAGCGTTGTGTGCGCCTGGCCGTGCAGAACGACATAGCCATTTATTCGGCCCACACCAATCTGGACAATGCCGAGGACGGCGTAAACTACAAGATGGCTGAACGTCTGGGGCTTATGGATGTGGAACTGGTAAGCCCGCGCCGAGTGCCCGTTCGTATTGACGGCCGCGAGCAGACGGTAAGGGCCGGCAGTGGAGTGGTGGGATACCTGGCTCAGGAGGAGGATTCGCTCGAATTCCTTAAGCGTGTGAAACAGACTTTCCGCGTAGAGTGTCTAATGCACAACGAACTGTTGGAACGCCCTGTCCAGAGTGTAGTGATTTGTGGCGGAGCGGGCGATTTTATGCTGGATCAGGCTTTGGCCATGCAGGCGGACGTTTTCCTTACCGGAGAGATGCACTACCACCAGTTCTTCGGCCATGAGCAGGATATACAGATTGGCGTATTGGGACACTACCAGAGCGAGCAGTTTACCACAGACATCTTCTATGCTGTTCTGGGCGAAGCCTTCCCCGGATTGCAAATATTTGTGGCAGAGAGTAATACCAATCCCATAAAATACCTTTAACAACCGATTATCACATAAAATAAATATAATGGCAAGAGAAAAAGCAAAGTCTCCATCCGAACTTTCGGTGGAGGAGAAACTGAAGAATCTGTATTCATTGCAGACCAAGTTGTCAGAGATTGACCGTATCAAGACATTGCGTGGCGAACTTCCTTTGGAGGTGCAGGACCTGGAAGACGAGATTGAGGGTCTGACCATCCGCATTGAGAAAATCAATACGGAGATTGTAAACCTCAAGCGCGAGGTGAGCGAACGCAGGGGTACCATCGAGGTGAACAATGCCAACATTGAGCGCTTCAAGAGCCAGATGGATGTTGTGCGCAACAACCGCGAATATGACAGTCTGAGCAAGCAGATTGAATATCTGGATTTGGACAATCAGTTGAACGAGAAGAAGATAGGGGATTGCAACGAACGTGTTGAACAGAAGAACCAGGAGCTGATAAAATGTCACGAGAACGTGCAGGAGCGCCGTACCGACCTTGACATCAAGAAGAGCGAGCTGGACGAGATTATCTCAGAAACCAAGGCCGAGGAGGAAAAACTTCGCGAGGAGGCCAAGAATCTGGAGTGTACCATTGAGCCCCGTCTGCTGAGCGCCTTCAAGCGCATCCGCAAGAACAGCCGCAACGGACTGGGCGTTGTGTACGTCCAGCGCGATGCTTGTGGCGGATGCTTCAACAAGATTCCGCCCCAGCGCCAGCTTGATATCCGTATGCGCAAGAAGGTTATCGTGTGCGAGTACTGCGGACGCATTATGGTAGACGCCGAACTGGCTGGTGTGAATGCCGGCACAACGGAGGAAAAGCCCAAACGCCGCAGATCCACCCGTAAGAAGGAGGATTAAGAAACCAAACCATACACGGTCTGCTCCTCCGGCCTCAGACGGGGAGGGGGCAGCGCCGGAAATCATTCGGGGAGCAGTTGGCTCCAAAGGGGGATGTCGTCCAAGAAACGGTATCCCCCCTTTTCGTAGTCCACTTCAATGCACAGGTGCTGCATGCCGTTGCTCAGCATCATGTAGGGCACGCGCAGCACCATGTTGTAGCGGCAGATCTGGTCAAGCGTCTCCTGGCTCAGGGCAATGTGGGGCGCCTTGTATTCCACGATAACGAGAGGGCGCGCGTTGCGGTCGTAGCATACCGTATCGCAGCGTTTCGAGGTCTGGTTCAGCGTGATGCCTACCTCGTTGGCCATTCTTGCGGCCGGAAAGCCCTTGTGTTCCATGAGAAAGTGCACAAAGTGTTGGCGCACCCATTCTTCTGGGGTAAGCCGTACGTAACGTTTCCGCAATATGTCGAAGACGGCGTACTTGTCTCCCTGTTTTGTTATTCTCAGGTTGGTTTTTGGTAGATTCAGTGCTTGCATGTGAGGAAAAAGTTTTATCTTTGTCTGCAAAAATACGAAAAACATGAAGACAAAGCAAGAAATTGTGGAAAATTGGCTGCCAAGATATACCCTGCGACCGCTGGAGGAATTCGGGGACTACATTCTTCTTACCAATTTCAACAATTACGTGGACATATTCTGCGACAAGTTCGGCATTGGACGTCCCGACTATTCCGCTAATATGCGTACCGCCACGGCTGACGGTATCACCATCATCAACTTTGGCATGGGAAGCCCCAACGCCGCCATTGTGATGGACCTGCTCAGCGCGGTAAATCCCAAGGGATGCCTGTTCCTGGGCAAATGCGGAGGCATTTCGGACAAGACGCGCCGCGGCGATCTTATCCTGCCCATTGCCGGCATTCGCGGCGAGGGAACCAGCAACGACTATTTCCCGCCCGAGGTGCCCGCCTTGCCCGCCTTCATGCTCCAGCGAGCTGTCTCCAGTACCATCCGCGACCTGGGGCACGACTACTGGACCGGAACCGTCTATACCACCAACCGCAGAATCTGGGAGCACGACGATGCCTTCAAGGCCTATCTGCGCACAACCCGGGCCATGGCGGTGGACATGGAGACGGCCACTCTCTTTACCTGCGGCTTTGCCAACCACATCCCCACCGGAGCGCTCCTGCTGGTGAGCGACAATCCCATGACGCCTGAGGGCGTAAAGACCACCGAGAGCGACAAGATTGTGACGGCCCGCTATGTGGAGGACCACGTACAGATGGGCATCCTTGCGCTCGAGATGATAAAGCAGGAGAAGAAGACGGTGCGCCATCTTAAGTTCGATTATTAGAGCCTCCAGCCAGCCTTAAAACCAAATCGGTCATTAGTGCGTAACAGTCTGTTGGCCGATTCGGGTTAACCCCCTAACATACTTTTCTTCAAAAAGAAAGAGAGAAAAAATGGCAGACCACACATTTGACAGCATAGCCCGAGACTTGCGCGCAGGCAGAGTGTCGCCCGTATATTATCTGATGGGCGAGGAACCCTATTATATAGACCGTCTGAGCCATCTCATCGTGCATACGCTTCTCAAACCCGAGGAGCAAGACTTCAACCTCGATCTCATGTACGGAAACGAGACCACTATAGACCAGGTAGTGGAGCGCGCGCACGCCTATCCCATGATGGCAGAGCGCAGGGTAGTGCTTGTGCGCGAGGCACAGGGGCTGCGTTCCATGGACGCGCTCGAGCCCTATCTGCACCATCCTTCCCCCACCACCGTTCTCGTATTTTGCCACAAGCACGGCAAGCTGGACGCACGCAAGAGCGTCAGCAAGCTCATTCAGCAGACGGGTGTGGTGTTTGAGAGCAAGCGGCTCTATGACAACCAGCTCCCGGGCTTCATTGCGCAGTATCTGCGCGGAGAAGGCTGCGAGGCCGAGGGCAAGGCCGTACAGATGCTCTCAAACCACGTTGGGGCGGATCTGGGCAGACTTGTGTCCGAACTGGACAAGCTGCTCCTTTCGCTTCCGAACGGCGAACGGCGCATTACGGCACAGATGGTCGAGTCGCTGACCGGCATCAGCAAGGATTACAACAGCTTTGAGCTGGTAGACGCGCTTGCGCGGAAAGATGTCGGCAAGGCTTATCAGATTGTGTCCTATTTCAAGGGCAATCCCCGCTCTTTTGCCTTTCCTCAGGTGCTTTCAAATTTATTTACATTTTTTTCCGATTTGCTGACGGCATTCTATGCGCCTGACAAGAGTGAGCAGGGCATTGCAGATTTTCTCGGAAGGCAGCGATGGAAGGTCAGACAGGAAATTATGCCCGCCATGCAGAAATACAGCGGCGTGAAGGTTTTGCACATTTTGGGCGAAATCCGTAAAAAAGATGCCGCCTCAAAAGGGGTGGGGGGATGCAAAACACCCCACGGAGAGCTGCTCTCCGAACTCATATTTTTTGTCCTTCATTAGGTTTTCTCTCCAGTTTCGCTCAGATTGCCCCATTCTAAAATCCCCCTGTTTGCACTGTAAAATAGGGGGTTAACTATGTTTTCAGACGCTGAGAATCGCGCGGATTTTTCCGCCTTTCCCCTTTGTCCGTAATAAGCGAATTTTACGGAAAATCGTCCGTTACCAACCATAGAAATTAAGCTTTAATATTTATTAACATTTAGATTTACAATAATAAATTCAGCAATACAAAACAATCCTAAATTCATGCCTCTGAATATTTACACACATAAACAGGACACACCCTTGTTTTGTTTCGATAAATACGAAATCATAAATCTGAATTATGAATATCAAATCAATGAATGAATAAACAAATCAAAGTTATTCATTTAACTAATTGTAAGAATATCAATAAATTATGTTAAATAAGTAAAGAAATCTAAAACCAAAGTGTAAAAAAACAGAAAAATATATCCTCTACGGCATTAATCATTTCTGTAAACCCTATTGGCTTCACATTTAACACGCATAAACCCAGTTAAAAGATGTAAAAATGATAAAGCGGCTGCTTAAACTTGTTTTTTTGCGCGTTTAGTGTCCAGGAATTAGAATTCATGAATCTGATATTTTATCAGTTTAAATAATTGAATTTAACAACGTAAACCAATTTATTATTAAAAATTCACTGATTATTTTTCTAAAATTTGGTTATATAAATCCTTTTCCTTACCTTTGTAACCAAATTTTTCCCCTGTTTAGGGGGGTACCCCAAAAAGACATGAAAGATCGCATTTACCAGCTGATGAAAATGACCGGCAAAACACAGAAAGATTTTGCCGAAGAACTCTGCATCGCGCAGGCCACCCTGTCCGGAATTTTTAAGGGAACAACCAAACCCTCCAACAATATTGTCTCCTCCATACACGAATGTTTTCCAGAGATAAGCATCCCCTGGCTTATGTTTGGCGAGGGCGGCATGTATGTAGATTCCGTAGTAAAGGAAACGCAGCTGGCTCCGGCTCCCAGTATCTCTGTAGCGGACAACGCCTCAATGGCGGCCCAGACGGAGCAGAAAGATCTCTTTTCTGTGCCTGTAACCCCCCAGCCTCAGCCCGCCATTGTGCGTGAGTCAGTAAAATATATTGACAAACCGCAAAGAAAAATTACAGAAATCCGCGTCTTCTATGACGATGGCACCTACGAGACTTTTAAGCCCTGAACTTCCTCTTCCCCCACTGCCGACAAGAACCTGATCATTATACAGCGTATATAATTTGCGTTTTGCAAAAATGCAAAAATGCAAAAATGCAAAAGGGGCTGTTGGCCGTTGGCTATTAACCGTCTAGAAGACGGAAAATGAAGAACCACGGGCTTCTTAGCCCGTGGAAATATACAGTATAAAACAGCCAACCGCTCTCCGCTCTCCGTTCATCGTTCATCGTTCATCGTTCATCATTCATCATT
>JAGBGU010000003.1 GCA_017935785.1 Bacteroidaceae bacterium | reverse complement strand
TCCTGAACTTGTTTCAGGATCTGTCCGCGGAGAAGGACAAGATAAGGCTCGCTGCCAGATGCTGAAACAAGTTCAGCATGACATTTGGAGGCATTTGTTATTTATACCCCCATTTTGGAAAAGCCAATTCAATACTTATGTGGGTGCAACAGCCATGCCCGAGGCTCTGCGTTATGTCTAAAATAGAATCAGGTAATTAAAAGAAAAACGCTATATCAGAGGTGATATAGCGTTCTTTTTGGAGGTGCCTGGCGGATTCGAACCGCCGTGGCTGGTTTTGCAGACCAGAGACTAAGCCACTCATCCAAGGCACCGTTTTGTTTTTTGCGCTGCAAAGGTACAACTTTTTTTTGAACCTGCAAACTTTTTCCTGTTTTTTTGTCGGGGTGACCCGACTCGAACGGGCGACCACCTGGTCCCAAACCAGGTGCGCTACCAACTGCGCTACACCCCGGTGCTTTATGACACGCTTGTCAAAAGCGAGTGCAAAGGTAGAGCTTTTCTCATAAATGACCAAATTTTTTGAAATAAAATTATATAGGTGTAAAATTGCGAATATATTTTGCCTTTTTTGGAATATATTTACTACCTTTGCAACTTTAAAAATAAAATCTGAATAGAATTATTCATATTGAGGTAAAAAAAATGAAAAAGTACAATTTTAACGCAGGGCCCAGCATGCTGCCCCGTGAAGTTATTGAAGCGACTGCAGCCGCGTGTCTTGATTTTGATGGTAATGGTTTGAGCCTGATGGAAATAAGCCACCGTGCCAAGTACTTTCAGCCTGTTGTTGACGAGGCTGTTGCATTGACAAAAGAGTTGTTGGATATTCCCGAGGGATACGAAGTGATTTTCCTGGCTGGCGGTGCCAGTCTGGAGTTCTGCCGGGCACCCTATAACTTCCTGGAGAAGAAGGCGGCTTACCTGAACACCGGCGTGTGGGCAAAGAAGGCCATGAAGGAAGCTCAGTTGTTTGGCGAGGTGGTTGAAGTGGCCAGCAGCGCCGAAGCAAACTACAACTACATACCCAAGGGTTTTGAGATTCCCGCTGATGCGGATTATCTGCACATTACTACCAATAATACCATTTACGGTACAGAAATGCGCTACGATCTGGACAGCCCCGTGCCCCTGATTGCTGACATGAGCAGCGACATTATGAGCCGTCCCATTGACGTGAGCAAATAT
Organism: Bacteroidaceae bacterium; assembly: GCA_017935785.1. Taxonomy (GTDB): domain Bacteria; phylum Bacteroidota; class Bacteroidia; order Bacteroidales; family Bacteroidaceae; genus Physcousia. Next base: position 73,916 of record JAGBGU010000003.1, on the reverse strand, counting down.
AATCTGATCTATGCCGGTGCGCAGAAGAACATCAGCATGGCAGGTGTGAACATCCTTATCGTTAAGGTGGATGCGCTGGAGAAGGTGAGCCGTACCATCCCCACCATGATGAACTATATGACTCATGTTAAGGGTGGCAGCATGTTCAATACTCCTCCTGTTGTGCCCATCTACTGCATGATGCAGAACCTGCGCTGGGTGAAGGCTCAGGGCGGTGTGGCCGCTATGGACAAGCTGGCACAGGAGCGTGCCGAAATCGTTTACGGCGAAATTGACCGCAACAAGCTGTTCCGTGGCACTGCTGCCGAGGAAGACCGCAGTCTGATGAACATCTGCTTTGTGATGAACGATGAGTACAAGGAGCTGGAGGCTGATTTCCTGAACTTTGCTACTGAACGCGGAATGGTAGGCATTAAGGGCCACCGCAGCGTGGGCGGATTCCGTGCCAGCTGCTACAACGCCCAGACCATTGAGGGCGTGAACGCTCTGGTTGCGTGCATGAAGGAATTTGAGAAAAAGATTTAATATACAGACTTATAATATATATAATAAGGAGGGGAGAGACGTACAATGAAAGTTTTAATTGCTACGGAAAAGCCTTTTGCCGCCACAGCGGTACAGGGAATAAAAGAGGTTGTTGAGCAGGCCGGATACGAGCTGGCTCTGCTGGAGAAATATACACAGAAGAGCGAGTTGCTCAATGCTGTTGCCGATGCCGATGCGCTGATTGTGCGCAGTGACAAGGTGGATGCAGAGGTGTTGCAGGCCGCCAAGAACCTGAAGATTGTGGTGCGCGCCGGTGCCGGATTTGACAATCTGGACCTTGAAGCAGCTACAGCGCATAACGTGGTGGCAATGAACACCCCCGGACAGAACAGCAACGCCGTGGCCGAGCTGGTTATGGGTATGCTGGTATATGCCGTGCGCAACTTCTATAATGGAAAGAGCGGAAGCGAGCTGATGGGCAAGCGCCTGGGTATTCTGGCTTTCGGAAATGTGGGACGCAACGTGGCACGCATTGCCAAGGGATTTGGCATGGAAGTAAGCGCATACGACGCCTACTGTCCCGCACAGGCCATTGAAGAAGCCGGTGTTCATGCAGTGGCCAACCAGGAAGAACTGTTCGCCACCTGCGACATTGTATCGCTGCACATTCCCGCCACTCCCGAAACCCGCAAGAGCATTAACGCCGCCCTGGTGAGCAGCATGAAGGCCAATGCCATTCTGGTGAATACCGCACGTAAGGAGGTTATTGACGAGGAAGGACTGCTGAAGGTAATGGAGGAACGTACAGACATTAAGTACGTTACGGACATCATGCCCGAGGCTGACGCCGCTTTTGCCGAGAAGTTCCCCGGCAGATATTTCTCAACCCCCAAGAAGATGGGTGCGCAGACCGCCGAGGCCAATGCCAATGCCGGTATTGCCGCCGCAAAGCAGATTGTGGGCTATCTGAAGGATGGCATAACCAAGTTCCAGTTGAACAAGTAACCAAACAGCAGAATATATGGCTATTGTAAAACCTTTCAGGGGACTGCGTCCTCCCAAGGCGCTAGTGGAGCAGGTACAGAGCCGCCCCTATGACGTACTGGACAGCGAAGAGGCCCGTACCGAGGCTGGCGACAATGAAAAGTCGCTGTATCACATCATTAAGCCTGAGATAGACTTTCCGGTGGGAACAAGCGAGTATGACGAGAGGGTGTATGCACGCGCTGCCGAGAACTTTGCCAGATTCCAGCAGGAAGGATGGCTGGTACAGGACGATGCGGAAATGTATTACATCTATGCGCAGACCATGAACGGAAAGACGCAGTACGGACTGGTGGTCGGCGCGGCCGTATCAGATTACATGAACGGTTTTATCAAGAAGCACGAACTGACCCGCCGTGACAAGGAAGAGGACCGTATGCGCCATGTCCGTGTGAACGACGCCAATATGGAGCCTGTATTCTTTGCCTATCCCGACAATGCCGTGCTGGACGCTTTGGTGGCCCGCTATACGCAGGGCGAACCGGAATATGACTTTGTGGCGCCCGGTGACGGATTCCGCCACCAGTTCTGGACAATAAGCGAAACTGCCGACATAGAGACAGTAACTGCCGAATTCGGAAAAATTCCCTATCTCTATATAGCAGACGGCCACCACAGAAGCGCCGCCGCCGCATTGGTGGGCGCTGAAAAGGCCGCACAGAACCCTGCACACAAGGGTGATGAGGAGTATAACTACTTCATGGCCGTGTGTTTCCCTGCCAGCCAGCTTACCATTCTGGACTATAACCGTGTAATAAGCGACTTGAACGGACTTACTCAGGAACAGCTGATTGAGGCTCTTTCTGTCCATTTCAATGTGGAATATAAGGGAACGGAACCTTACCGTCCGCAGAAGAAGCACGAGTTCAGCATGTACTTGCCCGGTAAATGGTACAGTCTGGAACTGAAGCCCGGTCTTTGTGACGACAGTGATCCGGTGGCCAGTCTGGACGTAAGTATCAGCAGCAAGCTTATTCTGGACGACATTCTGGACATTAAGGACCTGCGCTCGAGCAAGCGTATTGACTTTGTGGGCGGACTGCGCGGCCTGAACGAACTGAGCCGCAGAGTGGACAGTGGCGAAATGCAGATGGCGCTTGCCCTGTATCCCGTTTGTATGCAGGAGATTATGGACATAGCCGACAGCGGTAACATTATGCCGCCCAAGGCCACTTGGTTTGAACCAAAGTTGCGCAGCGGACTGGTAGTGCATAAATTGTCATAATGATAGACGCCTATAAAACCATAAAGCAGGAAAGCGAAGGAACTTACTCCGAACTGAGGAGCAAGTTCCTTGCTTTTGCTCATCCCGTAACTACGGTTGAGGAGGCCATGGCGCTGGTGGAGCGGTATCAGAAGGAGTATTACGACGCCCGTCACGTCTGCTGGGCATATATGCTGGGTGCGGAGCGTACTACTTTCCGCAGCAATGACAACGGCGAACCCAGCGGAACTGCCGGAAAACCTATTCTGGGGCAGATTAACAGTCTGGAACTGACTGATGTGATTGTGCTTGTTGTAAGGTACTTCGGAGGCGTAAAGCTGGGGACAAGCGGACTGATCGTGGCCTACAGAACAGCAGCGGCAGAAGCGTTGTCAAATGCCGAGATTGTAGACCGCACCGTAGATGTGGAGTACACCTTTACGTTTGAATACCCCTTTATGAACGGCATAATGAAAGTGGTGCGTGAGATGGAGGCACGAATCGTGAGCCAGTCTTACGACATGGATTGTTCCATGACTCTCAGCATCCGAAAGGGTAAACTGGATGAGTTGAAAGAACGGATTCGCAAGGTGGTTTCTCCGTTCTAATCATTGTTTTTTCAGGAAATCCGGTTCAGAAAGAATTCCTCAACCACTTGTGCCACCCCGCAATCCTCGTTGCTTGCCGTAATATGGTCTGCGGCTTCCTTGACGACATCCTGTGCATTGGCCATCGCCACTCCCAGACCGGCATACTGAATCATGCTCAGGTCGTTGAAGCCGTCTCCGCAGGCAATCATCTCTTCGCGCGTAAATCCAATCCTTTCTAAAAGCACGACAAGCGACTTGGCCTTGTCTATGCCCAGCGGAAGCAGCTCCAGGAAGAAAGGCTCGGAGCGGTACACGCTCATGTGGCCTTCAAGATGCGTGCGCATAGTCTCTTCCAGCTTTACCAGTTTTGAAGGTTCGCCCACAACCAGGCATTTGGGCAGGGGGTAATTAAAGTGTGCCCTGAAATCCTTTACTTCTTTCAGGGGCATTTTGTTAAGGAACGCCTCGTAGCGGATGTATTCGTTTTCCGTGTCCTCGCAGACAATGTAGTCGTCTTCGTAACTGACAATCTTGAAGTGTTCCGTATTTCCCATTTCGTACAGATAGTCGTAATGTACAGGGTCCAGCACGGTTTCGTATATTACCTTGTTGGTATTGCAGTCAATGATTTGTCCGCCGTTGAAAGAAAGAATGTATCCGCCGAAACGGTCGAGCTGAAGCTGTTTTGCCAGCGGTGTGATGCCGTAGGTGGGACGTCCGCTTGCAAGCACTATTCGCAGCCCCTTTTCCTGGGCGCGGAGAAGGGTGTTCAGGTTGCGTTCCGGTATTTCTTTCTTGCTGTCGGTCAGTGTGCCGTCAAGGTCTAACACAAGTAATCTGTACATGGATGGGATGATTTTGTTTGCGGTAAGCGTTTATGTTCAGTTGTTTTCTTCGGTTTCCGATGCTGTGCGCAGTATCAGGGTTGTGGCACCGATGGTTATGATGTCTCCTTCTTCCAGTCTCACTCTGTCCTGGTCTTTCAGGATGGAATTCATGTAGAAAGTGCCTGTATTGCTGGGGGCGTCTCTCAGGATGTACTGCAGCTTTCCCTGCTTGTTGCGCTGTACGCGGATGATGCAGTGCTTTGTGTCCACGCTGGGGTCTACCGTTTCAATGGGCTGGTTGATGGAAGTGCCGCGCACATAGCGTCCGAATATATTGTCGCCCATCACCAGTGGCAGCGCCTGCTTGTAATGGAACACGTTTTCCACTACGATGATCGAACCCAGTTCTTCGCGGTGCGCCTCTTCCTCAATGACCTCTTCTTTGCGTGTGGCCTTGAGTTTTGATGTGCCCAGTCTGATGCCGAACTGGCGGTTGCATTCCGTACATTGGAATACCAGCTGTTCTCCCGGTTGGTATTTGGTCTCGTCAAAGGTGATGTAGTTGTCACACTTGGGGCATTTTACTCTCTTCATGTGTCTGATTTGTTTGTATATAACAAGAAAACCCCTGCGTGTTGGCGGGGGCTTCTCTGTATGTTTTTAATCAAGTGGGGTTATCCAAGCCTGCTTGAATTCGTTTCCGCTCTGTTTCATCTGGTTGAGTCTGCGTCTTGCATTCTCTTCACCGTCGTAGCAGGGGATGATTACGCGCACCATCTTGTCTCTTTGATAGACATGGGCGTCATATCCGCGCGACTGCAGGTCATTGGCATAGGCTTCCGCATTGGACTGGCTGATAGCCGATGCCAACACAATGGCTATTCCCTTTTGTACGGGAGCCTGTTCTGTCATTTCTTCGGTGGGTGTTTCTGCTGTGGGGCTCTCTTCGGTCTCAGCCGCAACTTCCGCTTCGGCTTCGTTCTCCTGTGCCAAGGGCTCTTCCTGTACCATAATCAGTGTCTCTTCCGGTTCAGCCTCGTCATCAATGTTCTCTGTCGTAAGGGCGGGCATCTGGAATCCGGTAATCAGATGAGAGGGTATGAACAGTTCGGCCTGATTGACCTGTGAAATACGCTGTACGGGATTTTCAATGGGGGTGGAGAAGAGTACGAACAAGATGACGGCTGCAGCGACGGCCGCAACGGTGTGTGCCAGATGGCGGTTGATGTGCAGCGTGTAACTGTGGGTACGCTTCCGCTTTTCCGCCTTTTCTTCCTTTGGCTTGTGAATGTTCACCTTAACGGTGCCGCCCTGTGCAAGCATGGGCATGTGGAATGCGTCCAGTCCGTACAGCGAGGGGGTGGTCACACCGGCCTTGCAGGGCGAAAAGGTAATGGGCTGGTCGGCGCTTTCCTGAATCATAACACCGATGCTGCCAAAGTCGAGGCTTCCGTTTTCCGCCAGTTCCATGTGGATGCTCTGCACAAACTGCGCACACCACTTTTCCGCCTCTGCAGGCGTAATGGAATACATGCTGGCCAGCGAATCCACCAGTGTGGAGTCGCCGTGGTTCAGGTTGGCGTTGAAATGTACGGTACGATAGGGCGGAAGAAAGAGTTCTTCTTCCTCGCTCCAGCTACTGGGCATATTATTGGCCACAAATCCGCCTAACTGTGGGATTATCACGTGGTCATGCTCCAGCAACAAGTATTCAATATGTCGGAATATCTTTTTCACGATTGCAAATATACATACTTTTTTTTATTCCGCCACATATTTTACAGTTTCTTTTCAGTAAATTTTCCAACAGTTGCACAAGCCGGAAAATTTGTCTATCTTTGCGCCGGTTTATATTTATTGAAAAAATGGAATACATAAAAACCCATATTGAAGGCGTATTTGTATTGCAGCCCAAGGTTTTTGGCGATGCCCGCGGATATTTTATGGAAACTTTCCGCCAGGAAGAGTTCGACAGCATGGTGGCTCCCGTACGTTTTGTACAGGACAATGAGTCGAAGAGCACGCGAGGCGTATTGCGCGGCCTGCATTATCAGAAGGGCGCCTACAGCCAGGCCAAACTGGTGCGCGTAATCCAGGGCCGTGTGCTGGATGTGGCGGTAGACCTGCGCAAGAGCAGTCCTACGTTTCTGCAGCATGTGGCCGTAGAACTTTCCGGCGAGAACAAGCGCCAGCTTTTCGTTCCCCGCGGCTTTGCCCACGGCTTTGTGGTGCTGAGCGACGAGGCTGTCTTCTGCTACAAGGTGGACAACGTATATGCCCCCCAGGCAGAATGCTGTATCCGCTACGATGACCCCGCCATTGGCGTGGAATGGCCGCTTCCGGCAGAAGAGTTACTTCTTTCCGCCAAGGACGCCCAGGGCATTTCTGTCCATGAGGCGGAATTGTTCATCTGAAACCCCATTTTATGATTGTTGACAGAATACTATATATTATATTATTAGGTGTGCTTTGTCTGTGCAGCGCCTGCGAGAACCGAAAGGTGGAGGCAGAGGCCGAACAGCCCCAGGCAAAGCCCGAAAAGAAAATGGAATACCTTCCCCTGGACGATTTGCAGGGTGTATGGGTGGACGCCGACAGCCAGTCGCCCTTTATGTGGGTGCGCGGCGACAGCGTGTACTATGCCGACAATATCAGCGTGGCGGCTCAGGTAAGGCTCAGCCAGGACTCTCTCTGGCTGGGGCAGGAAGGCTATCAGGTTGAGAGCCGCGGAATGTCGCGCCTTTCCCTGCTTACGCTGACCGGGAATACCGTTTCGCTGCAGAAGACACAGCATCCCGAGGATTCGCTCCTGTTCATGCTTGTGCCTGCCGAACCGGTGGTTTATACCGAGCGTACCGACCGCGACACCGTTACCTTTTGCGGCGAACACCGCCTGCACAGCTACGTTACCGTAAACCCCACCACGCACAAGGTGTTCCGCACATCGTACAACGCCGAGGGAATGGCCGTAGAGAACTACAGCTTTGACAATGTAATCCACCTGAGTGTGTACGAAGGTAAGAAATGCCTCTTCCGCAGCAATTTCGAGAAGACCGACTTTGCCAAGTTCGTCCCCGAGGAATTTCTTTCGCAGGCCATACTCTCGGACATCACTTTCGGTCCCACCGATGCCAAGGGCGCCCATTTCCATGCCCTGGTGTGCATACCCGAGGGAACCGCCTGCTACATGATAGAACTTACCGTAAGCCTTGGTGGGGAAGTGACCATGGCGCTGCGCGACTATTAAACGCATGAAACCAAAAGGAACCATACTGATTGTAGATGACAACGAGGCCATGCTTACCTCGTTGAAGATTCTCCTGCACGACGTGTTTGCCACCGTCTGTACCACGCCCCATCCGCACACCATCCCCAGCATGCTCCGTGCGGAAAGACCCGATGTGGTGTTGCTCGACATGAACTTCGGCCGTGGCGTGAACAACGGCAACGAGGGACTCTTCTGGCTGCAGGAGATTCAGCGCCTGCAACCGGGCGTGTCCGTGGTGCTGTTCACGGCATACGCCGATATTGAGCTGGCCGTGAACGGACTGAAACTGGGCGCTGCCGACTTTGTGGTGAAACCCTTCGACAATGAGCGGATCATTGAGGTGCTGGTGAACCAGCGCGACCGCAAGGACAAGAAGAAGACAGCCCGACGCCAGTCGCAACAGCCCATGTTCTGGGGCGAGAGCGAGGCCATGAAACTGGTGCGCGAGAAGGTGGAGCGTGCCGCGCCCACCGATGCCAACATTCTGATTACCGGAGAGAACGGAACCGGAAAGGAAGTGCTGGCCCGCGAGATTCACCGCCTTTCCTTCCGTGCCGCTGGGCCTATGGTGGCCGTGGACATGGGCACCATTCCCGCCTCGCTGTTCGAGAGCGAGCTGTTCGGCCACGTGAAGGGGGCCTTTACCGACGCCCATGCCGACAAGCCCGGCAAGTTTGAACTGGCCAGCGGAGGAACGCTTTTCCTTGACGAGATCGGCAACCTGTCTTACGCCCTGCAGGCCAAGATGCTCACCGCGCTGCAGAACCGTACCGTCACGAGGGTGGGCGGACGCAGCGAAATCAGCTTCGACGTGCGGCTGATTACCGCCACAAACCGCAACGTAGAGACCATGGTGGCGGAACAGAGCTTCCGCGAAGACCTCTTCTACCGCATCAACACCATTACCCTGCATCTGCCGCCACTGCGCGAGCGTGCCGCCGACATTGTGCCGCTGGCCGAAATGTTCCTCAAACGCTATGCCCTGGCATACGGCCGACCCGTTCCCCGGCTCTCGCCCGATGCCGTGCAGAAACTGACGGCCTACCCCTGGCCCGGAAACATACGCCAGCTGCAGCACACCATGGAGCGCACGCTGATTCTGACCGACGGCGACCAGATTTCTGCCGCCCATCTGGAACTTCCCGCCGTGGCTGTCGCCGCAGCCCCCTCTGCCGAACTGGTGACGCTGGAAGCCGTGGAGCGCGATACCATTGAGCGTGCCATGACCGAGTGTGGCGGCAATATGTCGGCCGTGGCACAGCGGTTGGGCATCACACGCCAGACGTTGTACAACAAACTTAAGAAGTATGGAATCTGACAGCTGGCTGCTTCTCCTTGCAGCCGTTACGACAGTCTTCCTCTGCATCGTATGGAGGATGCACCGCCGCCACCGTTCCCAGTTGCGAAAGGTGGAGTTCCTCTTCAACGCCATTGACAATCTCGACTTTGCCTTCCGCTTTCCCGCCCGCGGAGCCAGCCGCACATTCGACATGGCGCTCAACCGCATAAAGGACATCCTTACCAGCGCCCATTACGCCCAGGCCGAACGCGAACGCTATTACGAACAGATACTTTCCATGGTAAGCACCGCCATTCTGGTGGTGGACGAGCAGGGCAGGGTGGTGCTCAGCAACGATGCCGCCCGGCGGATGCTGGAGTGCGAGTTCATCACCCACATCTCGCAGGTGGAGCAGCGCATCAGCACCGGACGCTTCTCCGTGCGGCGCAATGCGGTGGGGCTCAACGGCGGCCGCATGCAGCTGTGGGCCATAAGCGACATCAGCAGCGAGCTGGTGCTCCAGGAAATCACCTCGTGGGAGAAGCTCATCCGCGTGCTCACCCACGAAATAATGAACGGAGTGGCGCCCGTAACGTCCCTCAGCCGCACGCTGCTGGACCGTATGGAGAACAGCGGCACGCTCCGGCCCGATACGCTGCGCCAGGGGCTGCACACCATCCATTCCACCTCGGAACAGCTGCTCCGCTTTGTAGAGAACTACCGCAGCCTTACGCTTCTGCCCACGCCCGCTCCGCAGCCTTTCTATGTGAAACCCTTCCTTGAGCGCATGCTCATGCTTGCCCGTGCCACCGACGGGGCAGAGGGCCTGTTGATGGAATGCAGCGTCTCTCCGGCCGACCTCATGCTTTATGCCGACGAGTCTCTGCTGACCCACGTCTTCACCAATCTGCTGAAGAACGCCGTGGAGGCTTTGCAGACATCAGCCGCCCAGACGCGCTATATCAGGGTGGAGGCCTCGATTGATGAGGCCGAGACGGTGCGCATCCGTGTCAGCAACAACGGCCCGGCCATCCCGGCCGATGTGGCGGAACAGATGTTCGTGCCCTTCTTCACCACCAAGAACGGCGGTTCCGGCATCGGCCTGAGCCTTTCCGCCCGCATCATGCAGGCCAGTGGCGCGCGCATGGAATTGGAGGAAAGTTCTGAACGCGAAACCGTTTTCCTGCTCACGTTTGATGCGTGAGCGTGTTTTGCGTTTTCATCAAAAACGTCTTTTTGCGGCTCCGACGCCTGTCGTTTTCATCAAAATCGGCTTTTTGGCGATTCCCGACCCCTCGGACGGCATTAAAACCGTGGTTTTTGCGGTTCCTGACCCCTCGGACGGCTTTTTCCTCGTCATCCTGAACTTGTTTCAGGATCTGTCCGCGGAGAAGGAAGCAGGGGCTCGCAGTGAGATGCTGAAACAAGTTCAGCATGACATAACAATGAGCCGTGTCTCTTTCAAACGTCATCCTGACCATACCTCATTCTAAAAATAAAAGATGTTTTCGATGAGCGAAGGCGAATAACTTGTTTAACTTCGTTCAATTTGCTCACGCTCGGCATAGCTCAAGCAAGCTTGGCTTTGCTCTCGCTTAATCGCAAATTTCAGGGTCTGTCCGCGGAGAAGGGAAGCAGGGGCTCGCGGTGAGATGCTGAAACAAGTTCAGCATGACGTTTGGAAGGATTCTTCGCTCACCGCTCATCGCTCATCGCTAAAAAAAAAACGGGAGGAATGGCGTTTCCTCCCGTCTGCTGCGGCATCCCCCTAACCAATCAACATTACATCTCTTCTTCTTTTGGGGAGGGAATGCCCAATCGGATACGTGCCCTTGCGGCAGGTTTCCTTATTCCGTCACGATATGTCCGTCGAAGAGGTGGATGATGCGGTGGGCAATCTTGGCGTCGCGGTCGCTGTGCGTAACCATCACCACGGTGGTGCCCTCGCGGTTCAGTTCGGTAAGCAGGCTCATCACCTCCAGTCCGTTTTTGGAGTCAAGGTTTCCCGTAGGCTCGTCGGCCAGGATTATCTTGGGGCCGAACACCACGGCGCGGGCAATGGCCACACGCTGCTGCTGTCCGCCGCTCAGCTGGTGGGGGAAGTGTTGTGCGCGGTGGCCAATTCCCATGCGTTTCATGATGTCCTGCACGCGCTGGCGGCGTTCCTGCTTGCTCAAGGGATGATAGGTGAGGGGCAGCTCTATGTTTTCCTCCACGGTAAGTTCGTCAATGAGGTTGAAGCTCTGGAACACAAAGCCAATCTGTCCCTTGCGTACGCGGGTCATCTCTTCCTCGGGGAGCGAAAGCATTTCGCGGCCGTCCAGCTGATAGCTTCCGCCGCCGGCCTCGTCCAGCAGGCCCAGTATGTTCAGCAGCGTACTCTTGCCGCATCCGCTGGGGCCCATTATGGCTACAAACTCTCCTTCTTTCACCTGGAACGATACGTTGTCCAGGGCAATGGTCTCTACGTCTTCTGTGCGGAATGTCTTGCACAGGTCTGTTACTTTTATCATAATTGTTTTATTTTTGTTCCCTTCAGCACCCCCTCTAAAGACCCTCCGTCGCGCAGGGGACTGCGCTCCCCTCACTGCGACACAGATTGACATTTAGTCAATCCTCTGAAGGTCTTGTTCGCCCCTCTATGGGGAGATTTTGGGGATATGCTGGTGGGGATGGTTTGTTGTTTAATGTTTATTTTCGTTGCCGTTCCGCGTCTTTCATATTTCACAGCATCATTTCGTCATGCTGAACTTGTTTCAGCATCTCACCGCGAGCCTTTCTTGTTCTTCTCCGCGGACAGATCCTGAAACAAGTTCAGGATGACGTTTGGTGTATTTCTATATACGAAAACACGATAACCCTAAGTGTATTGTCATGCTGAATTTAGTTCAGCATCTCACCGCGAGCCTTGATTAACTATTTCCTCGTGCCTTTTCTTGTTCTTCTCCGCGGACAGATCCTGAAACAAGTTCAGGATGACGTTGAATGTTGGACGGGTGAACCGGCAACCTTCATCTTATTCAGGATGACGTTGGATATTGGACGGGTGAACCGGCAACCCTCATCTTATTCATTATCCTTGATGTGCTTTACGGGCTTTTCCGCGGCAGCCATGCGGCTCTGCACCGCCACGGCCAGCCAGCTGATGAGCAGCACCACGGCCACGGCAATGATGATCCAGGGCCACCACACGATGCGCACCACCTGGGTGCTCATGTACTCGCGCGCCAGCCACCACACCAGCGGAACGGCGGGCAGGGCCGCCACTGCCACATGGGCGAGGAACTGGCCTATGAGCCGGCGGCGCACCTGTGCCACGCTGGAGCCGAACACCTTGCGCACGGCAATCTCCTTGCGCCGCTGCTGGATGTGGTAGGTGCTCATGGCCACCAGGCCGAGCACGCTGATGAGCAGCGCCACGCCGGCAAAGCAAGACAGTATGGTGAGCAGGCGGCTCTCGGCCTGGAACGCCGATGCCACGCTCTGCTGCATCCAGGGCATGCTGTCCGTGAAGTCCTCGCGGTACACCTCCTTGTAAATCTGCTTCACCGCCTCCAGCGTTTCCTTTTTGTCGCCCCTGACGCGGATGAGGATGCAGCCGAAGTCATTTTTGGCCATCACCTCGTTCTTTATTTCGTAGACGATGGTCACCTCGGGACTTTCCTCGTGTTCCTTGTGGCGGCTGGTGCCCAGGTTGAAGTCGGCCAGCATGCCGTGGATGTCCATCAACTCCTGATCGACTGGCCTCCATTTGAAGGTACGCACGTTGGGCGCAATGCCCAGGGTGGAGTGGAAGTCGGTGGAAACATAGGTGTTCATGTATTCTCCGTTGCCCCATTTCTCCTTCAGCTCGATGCCCAGGGTGGCCAGATAGTCCTCGTCGCCATAGAGGCGCTGGAAGCGGACGGTCTTTCCGCTCTCGGTTGCGCCCATCTGGTTGAATCCGTGGTTCAGGGGCACGTCCATGCACACCGATGCGTTCTCCACGCCCGGCAGCGCCTTCAGCTTCTGCTTGAAGAGCATGGCCTTCTGCGCGTTCCGCTGTGTGCGGAAGGCCATCAGGCTGTCCGTCTTATAGCCCAGGGGGGCATGGATCATGTGCAGGGTGTGGTGGGAGAAGATGGCCGTTACCGCCACCAGCACAATGGTGATGAAATGCTGCACCGTCATGAACGCGCGGCCCAGCGTGGTCTTGCTCTTCAGACGGAAGGTGCCGCGCACCACGTCTATGGGCTGCACCGTAGCCATCAGCCGTGCGGGAATCAGTCCGGCCACCGCGCCCAGCACGGCAGTGCCGCCCAGGAGGATGAGCAGGTTGAGCGGAGCGGCCAGCTGCCCCAGGCCGATGTGGGTCTCCAGCAGCTGGTTGGTATAGGGCACGGCCGCCGCCGTCAGCACCAGAGCCAGCGCCACGGAGAAGGCGCACAGCGCCGTGCTCTCCAGCACCATGCGCACCATGATGTCGCGCTTCTGGCTGCCCAGCAGACGGCGTGTGGCCATCTCCTTTGCCCGGCGGCCGGCCTGCGCCACGGTCAGGTTGATGTAGTTCATCACGGCAAACGCCAGGATGATGAGTCCGATGATGGCAATGAGCATCACCTGCGTGGGCTCGCCGCGGCGGCACACGTTGCTGCTGTAGTCGGAGAAATAGTTCTCAGCCACGGGGCTGAGCGAGAATGTCAGTTTCTCCAGGCCCGCTCCGATTTGGGCATAGGCCTCGGTAAGAATCTTGTTCACTTGCGGGATAAGCTCCTTGTAGTCTGTTCCCTCGTTCAGTTTCAGATAGACGTCGGAGCCGCCGAAGTTGCCCATGATATTGAAGTTGTAGGGCAGTTCCTCGCGCAACAGCTCATAGCGTCCCACAATGTCGTCCTGCGGAATGCTGGAGTTCTCGGTTCGGCGGTAGATGCCGCGCACAAACACCTTGTACTTGTCGTTCAGCGTGAGGGGCTTGCCCATGGCGTCGCCCTGTGGGAAGAGTTTGCGTGCCATCCCTTCCTCCAGCACCACGCTCTGCTCGTCGGCCAGCGCGGTGTGCGGGTCGCCCTCAAGGAGCGTGAAGCCGAACACGTCGTAATAGGTGCTGTCCACATAGAGCATGTCGCACTTGGCATAGTCGTCCTGCGCAAACTGCACGTGGCGGTTGGTCATGCTGACCAGGGCGCAGGCCGACTGAATCTGCGGCAGCTGTTTGCGCAGCAGGGGGATAATCTCGCGCGAGGTGCCGCTCATCTTGAAGTTTTCCGTCTTCGCGGGATGCACCAGCACCACGCGCTCCTTGTCCGGAATCTGCTGGTCTACGCCCGTCTCGTGTTCGTAATACAGGCCTATGAGGATGACAAACATCAGCGACACCGACAGTCCGAACACGTTGATGGCGGTGTAGGCCTTGTTCCTGGAGAGGAACGTCAGGTAGGAATTGATTTTCATTTTGTTTTTTGTTTTATTTTGTTGTTATACTTTTTGTATTGTCATGCTGAACTTGTTTCAGCATCTGTCCGCGGTGAGGGGGTGGCAAAGGCTCGCGTTGAGATCCTGAAACAAGTTCAGGATGACGTTTGGTGTATTGTCATGCTGAATTTAGTTCAGCATCTGTCCGCGGTGAGGGGTTTCCAAAGGCTCGCTGTGAGATCCTGAAACAAGTTCAGGATGACGCTAGGTTGTGTTTCTAAACCCTCGGCGACCCCTCGCCGGCCATTTTTTCAGCGTGGAAATGCTCGGCGACCCCTCGCCGGCCATTTTTTCAGCGTTGGAATGCTCGGCGACCCCTCGCCGGCCGTTTTTTCAGCGTTGGAATGCTCGGCGACCCCTCGCCGGCCATTTTTTCAGCGTGGAAATGCTCGGCGACCCCTCGCCGGCCGTTTTTTCAGCGTTGGAATGCTCGGCGACCCCTCGCCGGCCGTTTTTTCAGCGTTGGAATGCTCCGCGACCCCTCGCGAACCATTTTTTCAGCGTGGAAATGCTCCGCGACCCCTCGCGGACCATTTTTTCAGCGTGGAAATGCTCCGCGACCCCTCGCGGACCGTTTTTTCGGCGTTGGAATGCTCCGCGACCCCTCGCGGACCATTTTTTCGGCGTGGAAATGCTTCGCGACCCCTCGCGGACCATTTTTTCAGCGTTGGAATGCTCCGCGACCCCTCGCGGACCATTTTTTCAGCGTTGGAATGCTCCGCGACCCCTCGCGGACAGGTATGCGAGCGGGGGAATCGTCGTCAGTCCTTAATGACAATGGTTTCCATCTCCTTGAACGCCTCGTAGCCGCTAACGATAACCTGCTCGCCGGGTTCCAGTCCCTCCGTCACCTCGTAGTGCTCGGGATTCTGGCGTCCAATGCGGATCTGTCGGCGGTAGGCCTTCTTGCCCTCCTTGTCCAGCACGAAGATCCAGTTTCCGCCCGTGGCGCTGTAGAAGGTGCCCTTGGGGATGATGACGGCCTGCTTGGGTTCGCCCAGCTGCAGGTCAATGTAGTAGGTCTGGCCCGTCCGTATGTTTGCGGGCTTGTTGCCGTCGAAGGTGAAGTCTACACGGAAGCGTCCGTTGCGCACCTCGGGGAACACCTTGCGCAGGCGCAGCCCGAAGACCGATCCGCCCTGTTGGAAACGGGCAGTGAGTCCGCTCACCACACGGTCTATGTAATGTTCGTCCACCATGGCCTCCACCTTGAAGTCGCTCAGGTCGTTCACCACGCCAATCTTTCCGCCGGCGGCCACGCTCTGTCCCAGCTCCACGTCGAGCAGTCCCACCTCGCCGTCAATCTGCGCCCTAACCTCCAGCCGTTCCTTGCGTTCGCGCACCAGCAGCACGTTGCGCTGCATGGCCGCCAGGTTGTCCTCCATCTGCTCGGTCTGGCTCTGCCGCAGCAGCGAGTCCTTGTGCAGCCGCTCCCTTACGAGCTGGTGCTTCTTTACGGCCAGTTCGTAGTCTTCCCTGGCCCGCAGCCAGTCTTCCTGGGGGATGAGGCGTTCGGCAAAGAGCTTCTCCTGGCGCATCCAGTGGCGGCGCTTGGCCACCACGTCCTGCGAGAGCTGCAGCTCCTCGTAGCTGTTGTTCAGACGGTCCTGCTCCATGCTTATCTGCGTGTTGCGCAGCATGTTCTGCTTCTCCGCCAGTTCGCTCTCGGCATTGAGAATCTGCAGGTTGAGGTTGGCGTTGCTCAGGCGCACCAGCACATCGCCTTTCCTTACGCGTGCGCCTTCCTCCACCACGCGCTCCTGCACAATTCCGCCCTCCTCGGGGCTTATCTGCACCACCTGGATGGGCGCCACGTGTGCGTCCAGGGCAATGTAGTCGTTAAATTCCCCTTTGGCAACCGGCCTGATGTGGAGGTCGGCGCGGTCCACCTTCATCACGGTTGTATAGCTGCCCGCGGCAAGCCATACGATCAGCCCCAGGAACACGGCGGCTGCGGCAATCCACAGCCAGTAGCGCGTGGGGATGAGAAACTGTTTGCGTTCAATCTTTCTGTCCATATCTTTATAGTTCTTCTTTGTAAATTTGTCCGGTCTCGTAATATTGTACAATGCGCTGCTGCATGGCCAGGGTGAGCATAACCTGCAGCAGGCGGATGCGGCTCTGGTGGAGCGTCTGTGCCGTGGTCTGGAGGTCGAGGGCCGAGAGCAGTCCTTCCTCGTATCTGCGGCAGTTCAGCCGGTGGGCAATGGAGTCGCTTTCCTTCTTGCTCCGCATCAGGAGCATTTCCTTGCGGCTCCCCTTGGCGTCGTTGAGCGCCTGGCGGTAGTTCTCTTGTATCTGGTGCTGTGTCTCGTTGCGCGAGATTTCGGCCAGCCTCACCTGGTTGCGGGCGCGGCGCACGTCCTTGAGCGTGCCGAAGTTGAAGAGCGGCACGGAAAGGCTTGCGCTTACGTATTCGCCCATGTTGTTCTTCCACTGCTTGCCGAATCCGTTCACGGCAATGCCGGTTGAGAGGTTGCGGTAGTAGCTGGTTCCCACGCCGGCGCCCAGGGAGAGGGTGGGCGAGAATCTTCCGCGCGCCATCCGCTGGTTGTAGCGCATGAGTTGCAGGTTGTTGTCGGCCGTGACCAGTGCCGGAATGCGGAACAGCCCCTTTGCATGGTGCGGCAGCGTGGGCAGGGTGTCCTGTGGCAGTACGGCCAGCGCCAGCGTGTCTTCCGCCGGAAAGTTCATGACAAGCTTCAGCTGGTGAAGGGCTTTCTGCGCCGCGTTCTGCTGCCGCACGGCTTCGTAGGCGTCGTTGGCCATCTGTGCCTCCATCTGCGCCACGTCGGGCATTCCCTTTGTGCCCAAATCCGCCATCCGGCGCGTCTTCTCCAGCATACGTCTGCTGTCTTCGCGCTTGATTGCCGCCAGTTCGGCGCTTTGTGCGGAGTAAAGCGCGTCAATGAAGCAGCGCATAGTCTCAATGGCAATCTGGTCGCACGTTTCCTGCAGGTCGTTGCGGCTCTGTCTCATCTGCAGGCGCGCCTGTTTCAGCGAATTGATGCTCTGCATTCCGTCCCATACCGTCACTCCGGTACTCAGCTGGTAGCTGTTGTTCAGGGTGGTAATGGTGTTGTAGGTGTTTGTCTCGGGGTCAACGTTGCGTCCCCACGACACTTGTCCGCCCACTCCGGCGTTGAGATTGGGGATGAAGGCGCCCGCGGCCCGCCTGGCGTTCAGTTCGGCGTTCTCTGCTTCCACACGGCTCTTCTGTACGCGGTGGGCGTGTTGCACGGCATAGTGTATGCAGCGGTCCATGTTCCATAGTTCCTGTGCCGTGGCACGGAAGCCCGGAACGGCGCACATGCCCATGAGCAGAATTGCTTTCAGATTTCTTTTCACTTTCATTATTCGTTTTGTTACGTTTTGCTACAATTATATATGCCAAAACCGTGCCAAAACGCTAAGTGGCTGGTTTTCAGTAAACGCCCTTTCTGCGTAAAATAAAAAACTGTAAAAGAATCATACAGCGGGTGTATGATTCTTTTACAGTTTTTTTATTCTAGTATTTCTAGTTCTTCTAGTATTTCTAGTTCCTCTAGTATTTCTAGAATTTCTAGCTCTTCTAAGAAATATTCTTCCTTATCTTCTTCAGATAGCTGTTCAGGGCTTCCTCGTCGTGGCGGTCAATGATTTCTATCAGTTCTTTCAGTTCGGCGCGGATGCCTTCTACGTGCGATTTTGTGCGGGGATTGAACAATATTTCGCGCAGCAGGGTGTCGTCCTCGGAGAGTACGCCTTTGGCTATGTTCAGATGGCGCTTGAAGGTGGTTCCGGGCGCATCCTGTTTCTTCATAACGGCGCTGAATACAAACGTGCTTACAAAAGGAACGGAGAGCGAGTAGGCCATGGCCTCGTCGTGCTCGCTGAAGGAGTATTCGTGAACGTGCAGTCCGAGGTGGTTGTAGAGGTCGAGGAAAAAGAGCCGTCCCATGTAGTCGCCCTCGGTAATGACAATGGCGTTCTCGGAGCTGAGCGCCCCCAGATTGGCAAATGTGGGGCCGAACATGGGGTGTGTGCTCACGTAGCGCATGCCTGTCTTCTCATAGAAATCCAGAAAGCCTGTCTTTACGGAACTGATGTCGCTGATGATACAGTCCGACGGCAGGTGGGGGATGATTTCCTCGAACACGGAAAGGGTGTATTTCAGCGTTACGGCATTGATGACCAGCTCGGGACGGAAGGCGGACACTTCCTCGAGCGTGGTGAACCGTTGTGTGTTGTATAGAAAGCGCATCCGCTTGGGGTCTATCTCGTAGACCGCGCATTCGTGCTTGAAGGACAGCAGGTCTGTGAAGAAACTGCCCATCTTTCCTGCGCCAAGAATGAGTATTCGCATAGGGCTTAGGTCGTCTGAAGATTACTTGTTGATAATTTCCATCTGCTGACGGACACTCTCTTCGTGGATTGACTCGTAGATGCGGCGCACGAATTCGGGACTCATTCCGCAAAGGCTTCCCTGTGCACAGCGCTTGTCCAGAATCTCGTTGTAACGGGCGGTCTGCACCACGCCCATGTTGTGGTCTTTCTTGTAAAGGGCAATCTCGCGGCTTACGCGCATTCGCTTGGTGAGGAGGTTGAGCAGCTGGTCGTCCATTTCGTCAATCTGTTTGCGCAGGCCTCCCAGCGACTCTGTAAATTCCTGGTTGTTACGCACGACAAGGCGGTCGAGAATGAAATCGAGCACGTCTGGCGTAATCTGTTGCTTGGCATCGCTCCAGGCGCTGTCAGGGCAGCAGTGGCTCTCCACAATGAGACCCTCAAAGCCCATGTCCATGGCTTGCTGGCAAAGGGATGCCACCAGCTCTCTGCGTCCGCCAATGTGGCTGGGGTCGCAAATGATGGGCAGGGTGGGGTAACGGCGGTGAAGCTCTATGGGAATATGCCAGAGAGGAGTGTTGCGGTAGATCTTCTGGTCTATACTGCTGAATCCGCGGTGGATGGCTCCCAACCGCTTGATTCCCGCTCCGTTTATGCGCAGCAGGGCGCCAATCCACAGCTCAATGTCCGGATTGACGGGGTTTTTCACAAGCACGGGGATGTCCACTCCGCGCAGACTGTCTGCAAGCTCCTGTATGGCAAAGGGGTTTGCCGTTGTGCGTGCGCCAATCCACAGCATGTCCATGCCGGCTTCCAATGCGGCTTCCACATGTTTGGGCGTGGCTACTTCTGTAGTGATGAGCATGCCGGTTTCTTCCTTCACGCGCTTCATCCAGGGCAGTGCCGGCTCGCCATGTCCCTCGAAACCGCCGGGTTTGGTACGGGGTTTCCACACACCGGCCCGGAAAATCTTGACGCCTTTCTTGGCAAGCTGTCTGGCTGTGTTCATTACTTGTTCTTCACTCTCGGCACTGCAAGGTCCGGAGATGACGATGGGGCGAACTTCGTCCAGTCCGTTAAGTCCCAGTTTTTCTATATTCAGTTCCATTTCTGTAGATTATTTTAATGTTATTCTTTTCTGTATTATAGTATATATATAATGTATTATGCGGTTTGCATGGCTTTGATTCTGTCCAGCGCTTCGTCCAGCTTGTCTGTTCCTGCGCAAAGGCTTATGCGGACATAGCGTTTTCCGGCGCTTCCGAAGATAAATCCCGGTGTGATGAATACGCGTGCCTCGTGAAGGACTTTCTCCGTGAGCTGTTCCGCCTCGGCATAACTGTCGGGGATACGCCCCCACAGGAACATGCCTACCTGGCTGGTGTCGAATGTGCAGCCCAGAACACGCATGATTTCTTCGGCACGTGCCCGGCGTGCGGCGTACACTTCCACATTGGCCCGAATATGCCATTCGTCTTCGTTGTCAAACGCCTGGGCGGCTGCAAGCTGTATGGCGCGGAAGGTTCCGCTGTCTATGTTGCTCTTCACCTTCATGATCCATTGGATAAACTGTGCGTTGGTGGAAAGCATTCCCACACGCCATCCCGGCATATTGTGGCTCTTGGACATGGAGTTGAATTCTATACAGCAGTCCTTGGCACCGGGCACTTGCAGAATGCTCAGCTTTTCATCCTTGTTCAGGATAAAGCTGTAGGGATTGTCATTGACGATGATGATGTTGTGGCGGCGGGCAAAATCGACCAGGCGTTCGTAGGTCTGGCGCATGGCCTTGGCGCCGGTTGGCATATGCGGATAGTTGGTCCACATTATTTTTACACGGCTCAGGTCCATTTGCTCCAATGCTTCGAAGTTTGGCTGCCAGCCGTTCTCCTGATGCAGGTCATAGGGTACAACCTCTGCACCGAGCAGTTTGCTGAGGCTCGTGTAGGTGGGGTATCCGGGATTAGGGACAAGCACGCTATCGCCGGGATTCACAAAAGCCAGTGTGACGTGGAGTATGCCTTCCTTTGAACCGATGAGTGGCAACACTTCCCCGGCTGCATCCAGGTCCACTCCATACCAGCGTTTGTAGAACCTGGCCATGGCTGTCCGCAATTCGGGTGTTCCGGCTGTGGGCTGGTAGCCGTGCGCATTGGGTTTGGCGGCTTCACGGCAAAGGGTTTCGATGGTGGGGGCACTGGGCGGAAGGTCTGGACTTCCGATGGCAAGGCTGATGATGTCTTTTCCCTGTGCATTCATTTGCGCCACTTCCTTTAGCTTTCTGCTGAAATAGTATTCCTTTACAGAACCGAGGCGTTCGGCCGGCTGTATGTTAAATGCTTTGTCTTCCATTGATGTATTCTCCTAACATGTTGAGTTCTTGTGTAAGCGGTGAGATGGCATTGATAGCCTGTCTGTAATTGGTGAGGCTGTTGTAACTGAGGTCGATATAGAACATATACTGCCATTCCTTTCCGATGATGGGAAGCGACTGGATTTTCGTAAGATTGAGTTTGTAGAAGGACAATATGCTCAATATGGCGCTGAGGCTTCCCTCTTCGTGCGGAAGGGTAAACTCCAGACTGGCCTTGTTAGTTTTGTCCAGATTGCGCAATTCTACGGCCTTTTCCTTGTTGGCAAGAACCAGAAAACGCGTGAAATTGTGTTTGTTGGTCTCAATACCATCCTGCAGAATCTTCATTCCGTAGATGGAGGCTACGTCATGGTGGCAGATGGCGGCATGGCCGCGAAGATTTTTGTTGCTGATTTCCTGTGCGGCTCCGGCTGTATCCGCCACTTCCACAACCTTGTAAGAACCGTGCTTTTCCAGAAATTCGCGGCATTGCATCAGTGCGACAGGATGCGAATTCACTTCCTTAATGTCGTCCCAATTATCTTCTGTCAGACACATGATACTGTGGCTGATGCGCAGTTTGTGTTCGCCGACAATAGTCAGTCCGCTGTCGCGTAATAACTCGTAATTATGCAGCAGGCTGCCGGCTATGGTGTTTTCTATGGCAACCATGGCCACAGAGTCGGGATTTTCATTTACATGATTGAAGACCTGTTCGAATGTGCTGTAGCACGAAAGTTCAACCTCTTCATTCTCGAAATAATGATGGGCGGCAATGTCGTGGAAACTTCCCTTGAATCCTTGAATGGCTACGTTAATCATTTTCTTTGCTTGTTTTGTTATTGCCTCAAAAAAAAATCCCGCTTCTTGCGGAAGCGGGACATTTTCTATTGTTTGTGATTCTGTTTTTTATTCTATCTTGATTTATGTACGTAACGACCCGCTTCACTTCAGTTTGCTAAAGTAAAAGTAAAAATAAAAGCCGTAAAAGAAAGAATTTCCTAAGTACATTTTTTTGTCTTTTTGTTTTAAATCAGCGCAAAATTATGTGCTTTTTGTAAAATGTGCAAGAAAATTGTGACATTTTTTTTGAAAACAAAGAAAAAAGTTACTTTATGTCGAATCTGCCGTTGAGTTCTTCAAGGAAACTCGAATCCAATTCGGCTGCTTTTTGAATATCCTCCATTGCACCTTCGCTGTCACCGGAAAGCATGCGCAGTCTTCCGCGCTCCTTATATAAAATAGCAGTGGGGTTCTCTGAAATAGCTTGTGTAATTGCGTCTATTCCCGCTTGTAAAATATTTTTGTCCATATAGTGTCTGTAGTTTAAATGTGTGGTTATGCATTGTCGTTCATCCATTCGGCCTCAAAACCAAGCGACTTGACTGCCTGAATTACGTTGTCGGGATTGAAGCCATCTCCCTGAATTGTAGCCTGTGAAAGTTCCAGGCTGACATCGGCATGTGCTATGCCCGGAATTGATTCAATAGCCTTTTGTACATTGGCCGCACAATGGTTGCAGTGCATTCCATTAATCTTCAGTGTGTTTTTGTTTTCCTGTGTTGCAGCGCAAGAACAAGTATCGCAGTGGCAGCCGCCTTTTTTCTTCTTTATCTTTTCTATCACAAGTGCATAGAAAAGCAAGGCTGCCAAAAGTATTGTGCAGAGGGTACTGAAAAGATGGTTGCCTTCCTGGCAGCAGGTCTGAAGATTGACAAGACCTTGTGTGAACCATTCTCTTGGCAATAAGCTGTCGATACCCAAACCAAAACAAAAGGCTCCGATGATGATGGACAAGATATAGATAACTAGTGTGCGCATTCCCAATACCTTACGAATAACCAGTATGCTGGCCATATTGCTGGCCGGCCCAGCCATCAGAAGCACAAGTGCCGCTCCCGGTGTCAGACCTTTAAGCATAAGCGCTACGGCAATGGGGATGCTTCCTGTGGCGCAAAGATACATGGGTATGCTGAAAAGCAGCACGACAAGCATGCTGTATAAGCTGTTCTCCTGGAATAGTGAGAACCATTCTTCAGGAACCAGGGTGGTGATAATTCCTGCCATAAACAATCCTATCATAAGCCATTTCCCGATGTCGGCAATCATGTCCACCATTCCGTATCGTAGCGCTCCGAGTAGTCTGTGAAGAATATTTTGTTTTTTTTCTACAGACTTTTCTGCTTTGACATTTGTAGGCAGACTTGTTTCTTCAGGAACAAACCGATTGATGAGCAGTCCGCCGAAAACAGAGGTGAAAAGTGCCACCAACGGACGTGCAATAGCGAAAGGCAGACCCATTAGACTGTATGTGGCGATAATGCTGTCTATGCCTGTTTGTGGCGTGGCTATAAGGAATGATACGGTGGCTCCTCGTGACGCTCCCTCGCGACGCAGTCCCATCGCCGTCGGGATGACGCCACAAGAGCAGAGTGGGAGAGGTATTCCAAACAGTGCGGAAAACAGCACGCTACGGAACCCGTTTCCCGACAGGTATCGGGTGTAGAACCGGCCTGGCATAAATTCGTGCAGTAATCCGGATAATAAAAATCCCAAAAGTATGTATGGTGACATGCTGTTGCACAAATGCCACATATCGGTGAGAATAGAAGATATAAAACTCATGTTTTCTGATTGAATATTGAAAAACAGTGCAAAGTTATGAAGTTTTTCTCGCAACTGGGTGGCATAATTTTGTTAATTTATCAAAATGAAGTAACTTTGCAAAACTTATGACGATAGGAATACTTACTGCAATGTCCGTGGAGTTTAAGCAGGTGGCAGCCATGCTATCCTCAACTCATGAAGAACAAAAGGGACCACAAACCTATTTGTTGGGTACTCTCGGAAAACATAATGTGATTTTACAGCAATGTGGTATCGGCAAAGTCAATGCGGCTTGCGGAGTTACCCAAATGATAATTCAATACAAACCGGATTGTGTTATCAGTACTGGTGTGGCCGGTGGTATCGATTCCCGGCTGCAAGTGATGGATGTGGTGGTCAGTGACCGCGTATGCTATCATGACGTGTGGTGTGGCGAAGGCTGTGATCCAGGACAGGTTCAGGGATTACCCACATTTTTTCCATGTGACAAAGAACTCGTAGACAAGGCTTTGCAAATTCATACCGGTGTCAGAGTTGTTCCCGGCCTGATTTGCACCGGCGACCGGTTCATTACTGCCCGTGCTGAACTGAATGAGATTAAGGGCAACTATCCTGACGGTTTGGCTGTCGATATGGAAAGTGCAGCCATTTCCCAAGTATGCCATTTGTTTGGAATACCATTTGTCAGTTTCCGTATTATCAGTGATACTCCAGGCGCAGAAGCGCATTTTGAACAATATCTTAATTTTTGGGACACGATGGCAGACAAAAGCTTCCGCGTAACCCAGTCATTCCTGAATAGTTTATGAAGAAAATACCCAGTTTTACCATAGATCATGTAAAACTCTTGAGAGGAATTTATGTGAGCCGCCGTGATATGGTCGGCGGTGAGGAAGTGACCACATTTGACATTCGTATGAAGGAACCTAACCGTGAGCCGGTAATGCATCCTGGTGCCCTGCATACGATAGAACATCTTGCAGCTACCTATTTGCGCAATCATCCGCAGTGGATGGACCGTATCGTATATTGGGGGCCTATGGGCTGTCTTACGGGAAATTATCTGCTTATGCGCGGACATCTGGAACCCTCAGACATATTGGAACTGATGCAGGAAACTTTCCGTTTTGTAGCTGATTTTGAAGGAGACATCCCCGGCGCTGCACCCATAGATTGCGGCAACTGGCTTCTGCACGATCTTCCAATGGCAAAATGGGAATCGCGTAAGTATCTGGAAGAAGTCCTTTTAAATGCAAAAGAAGAGAATCTGGTTTATCCGGAAAGGTAAACCCTAATAAAACAATATTAATACAAATGATGAATAAAACCAGAAAAGCAACAATCTTGTTTGCCTTACTGATGCAGTGCCTTGTTATGCGGTCGCAACAAGTGCAGAGAATGTTCATGGGATGTTCCTTTGGTGATAAGATGGAGGTTGTGCTGGACAGTCTCCAATCTCGCGGCATAAAAGTGGTTGCCTGCAAGGATGCTTTGGTAATAGATGCCGCCAAAAAGCCTATAACCTATAATGGCGTAACCTGGAATTACGTCTGTCTTAACTTTTTTGACAATCAGTTCTATACCATATCATTTACCAGTGATGACACGCAGAAGAAACGTGCCGAAATGAAGTCGGCATACGCGGAAATGCGCGCCAATTTTGCAAGGCGATACAAAGACAATATGCTTTACAACTTGGATGAAGGCTTGCGTATTCATGACGGATTTACAGGAGTGTTCTGCCACATTGATTGTGTCGATGAAGAGGGCAAACGTGCAAATCCCGAATCAGGGATAATGCGTATTTTCCTTACTTATACCGATGAAAAGATAGATCAGGTAAAGCGTGTTCTTGATGAGTAATATTTTTCCGAAAACCTTCAATTAGTTTTTTTTCACATTTTTCAGCACTTAGGTTTGCATTATTTGATATATCTTTGCACAGATTAACATAATAAACTCAATAAAATGAAACATTCATACCTGAAAATAGCCACATTGGTTTGTTTGAGCCTTTTGTCTTCTAACTTGTTGGCACAGAGTTCTGTAAAGTTGTCCGGAAGCATTATCGGAACAAAATATAGTGTGGATTATTCAACAGGCAACCAGTCTACCACCGTCAATAACAAGGCTAACGTCTTTGATGGGGATTTCAATACGTTTTTTGCCTCTTACGACAGAAGCAATACGTGGGTCGGTCTGGATTTGGGTACGCCTCACGTCATTACCAAGGTAGGATGGTCGCCCCGTGCCCATGACCAAGGTCCTGGACGTAGTGTGCTTGCTCTTTTTGAAGGAGCCAATGACCCAAATTTCCTGGATGCCGTGCCTTTGTTCATGAATACTGAAGCTTCTGCCATAAACAAGATGCATTATGCCGATGTAAACGTGAGCCGCGGATTCCGTTATGTACGTTATGTCGGAACAAATGACTCACGCTGTTATTTGGCCGAGTTGGAATTCTATGGCTATGAAGGTGTAGGAGACGATTCAAAGTTCTATCAGATAACCAATCTTCCCACGGTAAGCATACATACTTATAATGGAAGGAACCCTCAAAGCAAAGGACAGGATTTTGAATCAAACGTTTGCATCATTTACGATGAAGGTACACTTATCCAAGAATATCCCGTCCTGACCCGAGTACGTGGTAATGCTTCGGCCGGTTTTGAAAAAAAACCTTATAGAATTAAGTTTAACGACGGTAAGAGTCATCGCATGATGAAGGACGGTAAGCTGGAAAGTCCCGCCAAGGCTAAGAAATGGACTTTGATTAACAATTACGGCGACAAATCCCTGATGCGTAATATAATGGCATTTGAATTGAGCCGTCGACTGCAAGCCCCCTATACCGTATGGTGCCAACCTGTGGATGTGATAATGAACGGAGAGTACCAAGGCTGTTATCAATTGTGCGACCAGATTACCATTGATCCGAACCGTGTCCCCATCACAGAAATGGAACCTTCTGATACTGAAGATCCTCTGATTACCGGTGGATATCTTATTGAGGTGGATGCCTATGCCCATAATGAACCATCACAATCCTGGTTTACCAGTAGCAGGGGTACTCCGGTAACCATTAAGGAACCGGATGAAGATGGCATTGTCCCCGCACAGTATAATTACATCAAGAACTTCTTCAGTCAAATGGAAAACAAAGTCTTTGCCAGTGACTATACAGACGAAGTGAATGGCTATAGAAGCATGCTTGATTTGGAGAGTTTCCTGAAGCATTTTGTTGTGGGTGAATTTTCCGGTAATATGGACACTTATTGGAGTGTGTATATGTATAAGGACCGAAATGAGAATATCTTCCATGTTGCCCCATGTTGGGACTTTGATTTGGCTTTTGAAAACGACCAGCGTATTTATCCAATCAATGGTCACAGCAATTGGATATACAACAGCGGATCAGCAGCCGGGCAGATGAAGTCATTTGTTACCCGTATTCTGAATGACCCCAAAGCATTCCAGGATTTGCGGACAATGTGGAAAAAGTTGCGTGATAACGGATCATTCAGCAAAGAGTCCTTGTTTGCTTATGTGGACAGCACTGCACAGGTATTAGACCAGTCTCAGCAATTGAATTTCACCCGCTGGAAAATATTGAGCAAGGTCGTTCATCAGAATCCCCGTGTGCCTGCAACCTACGCAGAGGAAATAAAGTTTTTAAAGGACTATATAGGAAAGCGCATTGAATGGATAGATGAAAAACTGATGTATAAGGAAGGTCCGATAGATGACGGATACGGAAAGACGTTTGAAATTGCTTCTGCTGCGGATTTGGTAGATTTTGCAAAGAATGTCAGCAATGGTATGGTATTCGCAAACGCCAAACTGACAGCCGACCTGAATCTGCTTGCATACCGTTCACGTCTTGTGCCAATCGGTTCTGTTGTATTCCCCTATAGAGGTACGTTCGACGGTCAAGGCCATGTGCTCAAGAACGTAGGCTGTATGATGTTCGGAACAACAGAAGGCGCCACTATCAAGAATATCGGACTGGAGAGCGGAACCATCGTTCAGAATGTTTCTTATGCAGAACATACGGGAACCTTGGTGGGTAGTTGTCAGGGAAATACTCCCACAACCATCAGCAATTGTTACAGTAAGGTTAATCTTTCCAGCGCTTCAAATGATGCCGGAGGACTTGTCGGCAAACTTTACGGAACCCTTTCTGACTCCTATTATTCCGGAATCATCCGTGTGTCAGGAACTGTTGGCGGTTTGATCGGAAGTAGCGTATCGGCAAGCAAGCCTGCAAGTGTGGATCACTGTTATGTTTCAAGCTCTATCGTAAAGACCTCAGGAAATGCCGCCAACCGCGGAGCCTTGGCAGGATATCTGCATTCCGGTAGCCAGATGTTCCGTTGTTTCAGTCTGGAAGGTCTGGATAATCTGGTTGGAACTAAAAAAGGTGTGACCTCTCTTTGTATGGAGCGTTCTGCAGATTTGTTTGCCACTGGTAGCGTCTGCTGGTTGTTGAATGACAATACATCAACCACACCCACATGGTTCCAGCATTTGGGAGAAGACAAATTCCCCTTGCTTGACGAATCACACGGAATCGTTAGCTATAAGAATGGTGAATATACAAATCTTGACGGAAATTCAATTGAGGAAATCGTGCCCGAATCCAGCCTCATGGTGGATGTGTATGATATCAGTGGTCGTCTTGTACGTAAGTCCGTGCCCTCTAACAGAGCCCTTTACGGACTTCCTCATGGCATTTATGTTGTGAATGGTGTCAAGGTGGTTCTCTGATATAAATGAAATATGTGTGGAAATACGTAATCCGGTTTCCGATTTGAAACGATGAACTTTTCAATACTGTATGTCTTTTTCATCCTGGTGCTGATGCTTGCCGCGCTAATAGCCGACAAGCTCCGCCCAGGATTGATAATGTTCTCTGCCGTAGTACTGATGTTGTGCGGCAATATATTAGAACCCAAAGAAGCCCTCGAAGGATTTGCCAACAAAGGTATGATAACAGTGGCGCTTCTTTACCTTGTGAGCGAGGGAGTACGCAAAAGCGGAATACTGGAGAGAATAATATATGCGTTGCTGCCGCTAAAGAACTGTACGGTCTCAAAGGCCAACTTTCGTTTTTTGCCGGCCATCTCGTTTCTTTCTGCTTTTCTGAATAACACACCCGTTGTGGTTATTTTTGCGCCGATGATTAAGAACTGGGCGCAAAAGATGCATTTGTCACCCACCAAATTTCTCATACCGTTGAGTTATGCAACCATCTTAGGCGGTATGTGTACGCTGATTGGCACAAGCACCAATCTGGTTGTGGATGGAATGATTCAGGATGCTGGATTTAATGGCCTGTCCATGTTTGAACTTAGCAAGATTGGGATTTTCGTATTGATTGCCGGTCTGTCTTATCTGATATTGGTAGCCCCGCGTCTGCTCCCTAATACCAGGAAAAGTGAACAGGAAACCGAGGAAGGAGACCAGCAACCCGGTATGCAACGCCTTGAAGTGATGCTGAGCACCCGTTTCCCGGGTCTTGGTAAGACTTTGCACAAGTTCGATTTTTATCGCCATTATGGTGCTCATGTCCGTGCCATCAGAAGAAGCGGTACCACGCTTCGGGGTGACTGGATGAATATGCCTCTTACAAAAGAAGACACTCTTATTGTGGACGCCGATGACACCTTTCTGCCAACATGGGGGGACAGTCGCGTCTTTTGGATGATAAACAAGGTGGGCGATGCTGAGCCTCCAATGGGAAACCGGAAGAAGTATTTTGCCCTGATACTTTTGGCGCTGATGATTTTGGGAGCCACTTTCGGCGAACTGCCGTTTGTGAAGAATGTCTTTCCTAATGTAAAGTTGGACATGTTCTTTTTTGCCTGCATTACCACTGTGATAATGGCATGGACGGGAATGTTCAATACTCGCAAGTATACCAAGTTCATTTCATGGGATGTACTGATTACCATCGCTTGCGCTTTCGGAATAAGCAAGGGAATGATAAACAGCGGTTTTGCCGATATGGTCGCAGGCTATATCATCGCACTGGCCGAGCACGCACGGAATTCCGATAACGGGATTTACATTATGTTGGCCGCCATGTACATTATCACCAATCTGTTTACGGAACTTATCACCAACAATGCGGCTGCTGCACTTGCCTTTCCCCTTGCCGTGGGATTAAGCAACCAACTCGGTTGTGATCCCATGCCCTTCTTCATTTGCATCTGTTTTGCGGCAAGTGCGTCGTTTAGTACCCCAATAGGGTACCAGACCAATCTGATAGTCCAGGGTGTGGGAGGATACAAGTTTGTCGACTTTGTGCGTGTGGGCCTGCCGCTCAATCTGATTGTATTCTTCATCAGCGTATTTCTGATACCTTTGTTCTACAATTAGAGAGACAGCGTGTTATTGTCTCTCTTTTTGGTCTTTTTTATCGCTATGAGTGATAAAGTCAATATTTTTAGCTAATTTTGCAGCTAATTATAGAAAGTAAGCACAATTATGGCAGAGAACATATATCCCATATACGATAAAATGATGAGTCGTTCTGATAAGGAAAACCTCCTTCGTCAGCGTGGTGTGTTAGTCTGGTTTACGGGTTTGAGCGGAAGCGGAAAAAGTACAGTTGCGCTTGGAGTTGAACGCGAGTTACATTCCAGGGGTATCCTTTGCCGCATATTGGACGGAGACAATATCCGTGCCGGTATCAATAACAATCTTGGCTTTTCAGCCGAAGACCGCACAGAGAATATCCGGCGCATTGCTGAAATCGGAAAACTGTTTGTACAGACCGGTGTGGTAACGCTGGCATGTTTTGTAAGCCCCACCCGGGACATCCGCAGGATGGCGAGAGAGATTGTAGGGACGGAAGATTTTCTGGAAGTCTTTGTGAGTACTCCCATTGAAGAATGCGAGCGTAGGGATGTGAAGGGACTTTATGCCCGTGCCCGTCGTGGCGAGGTTAAGGACTTTACCGGCGTCAGTGCGCCTTTCGAGGCTCCCTTGTCTCCCGATCTGGATATAGACACCAGCGCCTTGTCCCTTCAGGAAAGTGTGGACAAAGTGTTGCAGCTTATATTGGCAAAATCCGGGCTTTAAAGGCCTTTTCTGTGGCACGGCAGTTTGGCTGGCGCCGCGTTTAGTCGTTTAAGAAAATATTTATCATTATGTCAACATATAACATATCACATCTTCAAGAACTTGAGGCAGAGAGTATACATATTATACGCGAGGTGGCTGCCGAATTTGAAAATCCGGTGATGCTTTACAGTATCGGCAAGGACAGCAGCGTAATGGTGCGTCTGGCCGAAAAGGCGTTTGCGCCGGGCAAAGTACCCTTTCCGCTGATGCACATTGATTCCCGGTGGAAATTCCGCGAGATGATAGAATTCCGCGACAATTATGCCAGACAGCACGGATGGAACCTCATTGTGGAAAGCAATGAAGAGGCTTTCAATGCCGGGGTGGGACCTTTCACACACGGCAGCAAGGTACACACCGACCTGATGAAGACAAAGGCCCTGTTGGATGCGCTCAATAAATATAAGTTTGACGCTGCGTTCGGCGGTGCGCGCCGCGATGAGGAAAAATCACGCGCCAAGGAGCGTATTTTCTCCTTCCGCGACCAGTTCCAGCAGTGGGACCCCAAGAACCAGCGCCCCGAACTGTGGGACATCTATAATAGCCGTGTGCATAAGGGAGAGAGCATACGTGTGTTCCCCCTGAGTAACTGGACCGAACTTGACATCTGGCAGTATATCCGCCTGGAGAACATTCCCATCGTTCCCCTTTATTATGCCAAGGAGCGTCCCGTAGTGGAAATCGACGGCAATCTGATTATGGCCGATGATGAACGTCTGCCCAAGGAACTTTTGCCCCAGGTTCACAACCGTCTGGTGCGTTTCCGTACATTGGGATGCTGGCCGCTGACCGGTGCGGTGGAAAGTTCTGCCGCCACCATTGAGGAGATTGTGGAGGATATGATGACCACCACCAAAAGCGAGCGCACCACACGCGTTATCGACTTCGACCAGGAGGCTAGTATGGAGCAGAAGAAACGCGAGGGCTATTTTTAAAACTTGACATTAGGATAGATTATGGACAAATCATTGGATATAAAGGCATTTCTCGATGCCGATGAGAAAAAGGACCTGCTCCGCCTGCTCACTGCCGGAAGCGTGGACGACGGAAAGAGTACGCTGATTGGCCGTCTGCTTTTTGACAGCAAGAAACTTTACGAGGACCAGCTCACCGCCTTGGAGCGCGATAGCAAGCGTGTGGGCAATGCCGGTGCGGGACAGATTGACTATGCCCTGTTGCTGGACGGACTAAAGGCCGAGCGCGAAGAGGGTATAACCATTGACGTGGCGTACCGCTATTTCAGTACCAATGCACGAAAGTTTATCATTGCAGACACGCCGGGGCACGAACAGTACACCCGCAACATGATTACCGGAGGCTCTACCGCCAATCTGGCCATCATTTTGGTCGATGCGCGTACTGGAGTAATCACCCAGACCCGCCGCCACACCTATCTGGTAAGCCTTCTCGGCATCAAGCACATCGTACTGGCCGTAAACAAGATGGACCTGGTACAGTTCGATGAAAAGGTGTTCAGAGCCATTACCGATGAGTATCTGGAACTGACCTCGCGCCTGGGCATAGAGGACGTTACCTGCTTCCCCCTGAGTGCACTTGACGGCGACAATGTCGTGGAGAAGAGCAACCGCACTCCCTGGTACAAGGGCCCGTCGCTGCTCGATTTTCTGGAGACCGTGCCCATCCATCTCGACCGTAACATGCAGGATTTCCGCTATCCTGTGCAGTATGTGCTGCGTCCCAATCTGGACTTCCGCGGCTTCTGTGCCAAGGTTGCCAGCGGCATGGTGCGCAAGGGCGACGAGATTGTGGCCCTGCCCAGCATGAAGCGAAGCCACGTGAAGAGCATCGTTACCTATGAGGGCGAACTGCAGGAAGCCTTCTGTCCCCAGTGCGTAACGATTACGCTGGAGGACGAGATAGACATTTCGCGCGGCGAGATGCTGGTTCATCCGGACAATCTGCCACACATTGGCCGCCAGTTCGAGACCATGCTGGTGTGGATGGACGAGGAACCCATGAACCGCGGAAAGCAGTTCTTCCTGAAGCACAATACCAATACCACCCGTGCAACGGTGGATGCCGTAGACTACCGTGTGGATGTGAATACAATGGAGCACCTCGAGGGAGCCGACCTCCGTCTTAACGAGATTGCCAGCGTGCGCATCACCACGGCCAAGACCCTCTTCTTCGACTCCTATGCGCAGAACAGGGCCACCGGCAACTTCGTGCTCATCGACCCCATTACCAACAACACCAGTGCGGTGGGCATGATTGTCCGCCCCATCGAGTCCGATGACGAGGCTTATGATGCGCTGCCCGTGCTCGAACTTTCCAAACTGGGCATTACCGCCGAGCAGCAGCACGTGGTGGAGAAAGTGGTGAGGGAACTCTCGCGCCAGGGTCTGGAAATTAAGATTGTCAAATAACAGATTATATATCCATGGGATTATTAGAATTTAGCAAACTCCCCGTAAACACACTGGTCGGGGCCGACTGGAGAACGTTCAAGACCGTTGTGCGCGGACAGCACATCGCCCCCCAGAAACGTACAAAATATATCCTTACCAAGTGTATCTGCCGCCTGCTCAGCACCTGCGCCGGACTGCAGGAAAGCAAGTATCGTAAGGAACTGGCCGGAAAGCCGCTCGAGCACGACCCCCTCTTTATCCTGGGCCACTGGCGCAGCGGAACTACGTTCCTGCACAACATCTTTGCACAGGACAAGCACTTTGGCTACACCACCACCTATCAGACCGTGTTCCCCCATTTCATGATGTCCATGCAGAGTCTCTTCAAGCCCACCATGGGATGGCTTATGCCGGACAAGCGCCCCACGGACAACATGGAACTGGCGCCCGACCTGCCGCAGGAGGAGGAGTTCGCCATTAACAACTCCTGCCCCTTCAACTACTACAACTTCTGGTTCTTCCCCGAACGTATGCAGGAGTATGCCGACCGCTATCTCACCTTCAAGGACATCACCCCCGAGGAATTGCAGGCCTTCAAGGATGCCTTCGACCGCGTGGTGAAACTCTCCCTGTGGAACACCGGCGGCACACAGTATCTGAGCAAGAACCCTCCGCACACCGGACGCATAAAGGCGCTGCTCGAGATGTATCCCCAGGCACGCTTCATCTATCTGATGCGCAATCCCTACACCGTTTTCGAGAGCACGCGCAACTTCTTCCTCAACACCATAAAGCCCCTGCAACTCCACACCATCAGCGTGGAACAGATGGAGCAGAACATCCTGCGCATCTACATGGACCTGTACCGCGCCTATCAGGAGCAGAAGAAGCATATCCCCGAGGGACACCTGTTCGAGGTTAAGTTCGAGGACATTGAACAGGACGCGCTGGGCATGACCAAGCGCATGTACCGCGACCTGGAGCTGCCCGGATGGGAAGAGGCGCACCCTGCCATCTCGGGCTACATTGGCGGAAAGAAGGGATACAAGAAGAACAAGTACGCCTACGACCCCCGTACCGTAAGCCTCGTCAACGAACACTGGGGTCAGGTGCTGGACGAGTGGGGATACGAACGCCTGTAACGCATAACGGTAAGCACAATGAAACAGTTCTACAACCGAAAGAGCCTTACCCGCCGCCTGATACTCCTGTTGGTGCTGCCCCTGCTGTGGGCGGCCGCCATAGGCCTTACGCAGAAGCCGGTGGACACGCGCGCCAAGGAAGGCATAGAGATAACTATGGAAGAGCCCCTGGGCGGATGGCGGTACGACGAGGACATGGCAACCCATTGCCCCGCCGTGGCCGACTCCATACGTGGCGGAGCCACAGGCGATCAGGTCTACGAGGCCCGCATCGCCTATTTCCCCCGCATCCTCATGCGCCAGGCGCTGTACATATTCCTTACCACGCTGCTTGTAATCTTGCTGCACGACGGCACCACCTTCCTGCTCACACGCCGCAAAGGAAAGTAGCGGACAACATTTTTAATTCATGGTAGGGACACGGTATGGCGTAACGTGGAATGATGAACGAAAAACCGTCTGGAAGGCGGGAAAATGAATAGCCGGGGGCTTTTAAGCCTCCGGCTTTATAATGCGACCGCATATTGAGGGCGTCTGGAAGACGCGAATCGGCTATTAGCGGATAAAAAGATGACTGTTGGGCGCTTCCCGTATCCCCCAACAAAAGTTACTTGGTCTTGATTATATCGAACAGATAGGCCACTTTGGCAAAGATGGTGCCGTTGTTGCTGCGGCCGAAGGGGTCTTTCTTGCTGTTGGCGAAAATGTCGCTCAGTCCGTAAAAGTAGCGTCCTTCTATGGCAAAGCGGTGGCCGCTCTTGGTGCTGACTTCTGCGCCTAGACCGCCGGCAATGCCGTACTCGAAGCGGTTGTCTATCTCGAGTCCGTACTGCTGGATGATTCCGTTGGGTCTGCGGCTGAGTGTATAGTTGCTCCATTCGCCGCCCTTGCGCTCTTTGTCGCCGATACAGAAGCCTATTTGGGGTCCGAGCAGCAGGAATCCTTGGAATCCGCCGCGTTCCTTTCCAAGAGCCAGTCGGGCAAAGAAGGGGACCTGTATGTAGTCCATCTCGCGCGAATAGGTGTCTGTGCTGGTTTCAAT
The DNA here is from genome assembly GCA_017935785.1 of Bacteroidaceae bacterium. GTDB lineage: Bacteria > Bacteroidota > Bacteroidia > Bacteroidales > Bacteroidaceae > Physcousia. The sequence continues at coordinate 38,800 of JAGBGU010000003.1, read as the reverse complement.
CAGTTCCTTCCATCCCAGGCGTGCATAGTTGATTTCGGCCTGCAGGGCACAGTAGACGGCAAAGTACTTTTCGCAGGTGTAGCGCAGGGTTACGCCCATTGTGGGCCCTCCGTGCAGCGTTTGCTTGATGGTGGGGTTGAACGTAACCTTGTTCAGTGTGTAGCCGCCGTTAACGCCCACGGCAAAATCGCTGCGGTGTTCGCCCACTTGTGCGGAAAGACTGGTGCAGAGCAGTATGGCGGCCGCTGCAAAGGCTGTTCTTAGCAGTTTCATTGTATTACGTCGATTGTTTGCTCGGGCGAATAATGGATAATCAGTGTGGATTCGTTGGCGAAACCCTGTGTGTCGGGGTCTTTCACGAATTTGAACGGATGCTGTACGGGCTGGTATCTGAGCGTGTGCTGTTCCTGGTCGAAGCGGTCGCCAAGCATGGCCATTCCGTGCATGAAATAGTATCCGAGGTCGAATCCGAGCATGCCGTACCGTGGGAAGGTGGGGGCCATGCCGTAGCCGAAATGATGGACAAAACTGCGTTCAAATTCGGTTGTGCGTTCGAGCATGGGGTTGCGGTAGTATGAACTGTAGATGTACGTGTCGAACTTGTAGAATTCGTTCAGCAGGCTTGATGTGTAAGTCTGCCATTCGGGGTAGCCGATGAGCGAAATCTTGTATTCGGGGTGCTGTTCGGCAAAGGTCTTCAGTCTGGCAAAGAAGATGTTGAGCGTCTTAATGCTCACGTTGTCGGGGATAATGCAGTTCTCGCGGAACTGGTTCAGGGCGGACTTGTATGCCTCGTCGTCGCCCTGAATGTGCATTTGGCGCATGGAGATGCCCTGTTCGCCCAGTTTTGTGCGCATCAGGTCTAGCAGTCCGCGGCCTTTGTCATCGGGTTCGTCAGTGTTCAGTACCACATAGTTCTTATTGGCGAATCTGCCAGCGAACAGGCTGCTTGCGCGCTGCTGTACGGCGGCGCTCTGCGAAGTGGCGTTATAGACGGTGGAATGGATGCCAGAGGCTGACTTCAGATTGGCGAATGGGAGCACGAGCTTGATGCCGTACTGCTGGCAGAAGTCGGAAAGTGCGGGCACCTGTGACTGGTCTGCCGGGCCGATAATCAGCTGCATGCTCTGCAACTCGGGTTCTTCCAGTACTTGCTGTATGTGGGCGGCTGTAGAGCCTGTGTTCAGTGCGTATACCGACACGTTTTTGCCCTGGGCGCTCAGGCTGTCCACCGCCATAAGAAAACCTTGGTAGAACTCAAGGAACTTGGCGGCCCGGGGGCTCTTCTCCTCAAAGGGAAGAAGCACGGCCACCCGCAGGGATGCGAAAGATGTGTTTATGACGGGCTGTGCCGTTACGGGTCTCGTCTGCGGTTCGGCCTGTTGCTGTTTGGCGGCTTCGGTCTTGGTTGGTATCACGATGAACATGCCTTTCTTAACCTTTCCGCCGATGATTTCGGGGTTGGCGCGGTAGAGTTCTTCAAGACTTATGCCGTGGGATGTGGCGATGCCGTAAGCTGTATCGCCTTTCTTAACCTGATAGATGTTTTGGAGGCTTTCTAACGTGCCCTGGGCGGACAGGAAGGCCGGAAACAGAAATAAGAGTGATATGATAGCGTATTTCATGGCCGCAAAGTTATTCTTTTTTTGCGAATTTTGCAACAGATATATTTACTATCTCCCGGAAAAGTGTTATTTTTGCAGAAAGTTTGTCAAATGAGAATGAGATTGATTTGTTTTTTTATGTGTCTGTGGCCCCTGTTTCTGGGTGCGCAGGACGAGTTGCCCTCCGTAAATCCTTCGGCTGTCTACACAACTCCTGACGGAGAAGAAACCACTGATGTAGGCGGCAGCGCCGATGCACCTCTGAAGGCGCATTTCTTTGCAAATCCCGAGAATGTGGGAGAATATACTGCGCGTTACGAATGGAAAATATGGGAAGAGGGCGACAAGGAAAACATTCTTGTCCACCGTTTTGATGAAGAGCTGGAATACACCTTTACCAAGAGCGGTTCCTTCTGCATTCAGCTTTATGCCACCTTTGTGCTGGGCACTGACACCATTTCGTATCCGGCCGAGGGAGAGGACAATGCCCTGCGTGTGGCCATCAGCGAAAGCAAACTTGAATTTCCCAACGCCTTTACGCCCAACGGCGACGGTTATAATGACATACTGAAGGCCAAGGACGGATATCAGAGCATCGTTAAGTTCGAGGCTGCTGTGTTTAACCGCTGGGGAACGAAGATATATTCGTGGAACAGGCTTGACGGCGGATGGGACGGCAAGATGAACGGAAAGACCGTGCGCGACGGCGTTTACTTCCTTGTTGTAAACGCAAGAGGCGCAGACGGACGCAAATACAATCTGCGTAAGACCATAAGCGTGCTTACCGGCTACAACCAAGAAAACGGTGGAGGAGAAGGAACCGATGAGTGAACAACAGAAAATAGTTGTTCTGGGCGCCAGGGTACACAATCTCAAGAATATCGACGTGGAGATTCCGCGCAATAGCCTGACGGTTATTACGGGATTGAGCGGAAGCGGAAAGTCGTCACTGGCCTTTGATACGATTTATGCCGAGGGACAGCGCCGCTATATAGAGACTTTCAGCGCCTATGCACGCAATTTTCTCGGTAATCTTGAACGCCCCGACGTGGATAAGATTACGGGATTGAGTCCGGTTATCAGCATTGAACAGAAGACCACCAACAAGAATCCGCGCAGTACCGTGGGTACCACTACGGAGATTTACGACTTTCTGCGCCTGCTTTTCGCCCGTGCCGGCGAGGCCTTTTCCTACGTCTCGGGCGAAAGGATGGTAAAATATACCGAGGACCAGATTCTCGACCTTCTGCTGAAGAACTACCGGGGCCGCAAGGTTTATCTGCTTGCCCCCAAGGTGAAGAACCGAAAGGGACATTATAAGGAACTGTTCGAGTCGGTCCGCCGTAAGGGATTCCTTTATGTAAGGGTTGACGGCGAGATTCAGGAAGTTGTCCAGGGAATGAGACTGGACCGCTACCGCAACCACGATATTGAACTGGTGGTGGACCGCCTGGTGGTGCAGAGCAAGGATGACAAGCGTCTGACCCAAAGCGTGGCGGATGCCATGGCACAGGGCGACGGCATGATGATGGTCTATGATGTGGACTCGGGCCAGGTGGGCCATTTCAGCAAAAGGCTTATGTGTCCCGTGAGCGGCATTTCGTACCGCGACCCCGCTCCGCACGATTTCTCCTTCAACAGCCCGATGGGCGCCTGCCCCAAATGTAAGGGACTGGGCTACGTAAACCTGGTGGATATTGAAAAGGTGTTCCCCAACCGTAGCCTGAGCATCCGCGAAGGCGGGATAGCTCCTTTGGGAAAGGTGCGCAATACAATGATATTTTGGCAGATACAGGCTCTGGTTGAAAGCGGAGGTTTTACCCTGGACACTCCGTTGGCGGATATGGATGACGAACTGTTGGAAGAGATTCTGAACGGCACGTCGGAACGCCTGCGCATCCCTTCGGAAATAACCAAGACATCCAACGATTTCTATTGCGACTATGAAGGACTGGTAAAGTACATCCGTCAGATGCAGGATGCCGATATGAGCGCGGCGGCGCAGAAGTGGGCCGACTCTTTCAGCCGTACGTCCACGTGTCCGCAATGCAACGGACAGCGCCTCAACAAGCAGGCGCTCCACTTCCTCATTGACGGAAAGAACATTGCCGAACTGGCGGCCATGGACCTGAACGAACTGTACGACTGGCTGCTCCGGCTCGACGAAAGACTGAGCCCGCGACAGCTGCGCATTGCCAGCGAAATACTAAAGGAGATACGAACCCGTCTGCGCTTCCTCCTGGATGTGGGGCTCGACTATCTTTCCCTTTCGCGCTCGTCCGTCAGTCTGTCCGGCGGCGAAAGCCAGCGCATCCGCCTTGCCACGCAGATAGGAAGCCAGCTGGTGAACGTGCTGTACATTCTGGACGAACCCAGCATCGGGCTGCACCAGCGCGACAACCGCAGGCTGATCAGTTCGCTCAAGTCGTTGCGCGACCTCGGCAACTCTGTCATTGTGGTGGAGCACGACCAGGAAATGATGGAGCACGCAGACTACATAGTGGACATAGGCCCCTTGGCGGGCAGAAGGGGAGGAAACGTGGTGTACCAGGGCAGCTATCGGCAGATGCTGCAGCAGGATACGCTCACGAGCCGCTATCTGAACGGCTGCCTGCGCATTGCCGTGCCCGAAGAACGCAGAAAAGGTACCGGGGGGAGCATTCGCGTTCTGGGCGCCAGAGGCAATAATCTGAAGGGATGCGACGTGGAATTTCCGCTCGGCAAGCTCATTTGCGTAACCGGCGTAAGCGGCAGCGGCAAGAGTACGCTCGTCAACGATACGCTCCATCCCATCCTGAGCCGTCATTTCTACCGTTCGCTGAAAGAACCGCTGCCATACGGCTCGATAGAGGGGCTGGAGCTTGTGGATAAGGTGGTGGATGTGGACCAGTCTCCCCTGGGCAGAACTCCCCGCAGCAATCCGGCCACCTATACGGGCGTGTTCAATGATATTCGCAATCTGTTTGTGGAACTGCCCGAAGCCAAGATCCGCGGCTACAAGCCGGGCCGCTTCTCATTCAACGTGAAGGGAGGCCGGTGCGAAACCTGTTCAGGAAACGGATACAAGACCATAGAGATGAACTTCCTGCCCGATGTGTACGTGCCCTGTGAAAAATGCCACGGCAAGCGATATGAACGCGAGACGCTCGAGGTGCGCTTCCGCGGAAAAAGCATTGCCGACGTGCTGGACATGACCATCAATCAGGCCGTGGAGTTTTTCCAGTACCAGCCCAATATTCTGCACAAGATTAAGGTGTTGCAGGATGTGGGGCTCGGCTACATAAAGCTGGGGCAGCCCAGCACCACGCTTTCCGGCGGCGAAAGTCAGCGCGTCAAGCTGGCTACGGAACTGGGCAAGCGCGATACGGGCAAGACCGTCTATATCCTGGACGAACCCACAACCGGACTTCACTTTGAGGACATCCGCGTGTTGCTGGAAGTGCTGAACCGATTGGTTGAGAAGGGCAACACGGTTATTGTCATAGAGCACAACCTGGACGTGATAAAGTGTGCCGACTGGATTATAGACATGGGTCCCGACGGCGGCCGCGGTGGCGGACAGCTTCTTTTCTCCGGCACGCCCGAGGATTTGGCGAAGAGCGGAGTGGGGCACACTTCGGGCTTTCTGGCCGAAGCGCTGAAAATGTGATTTTGGCTTGAAACACGCATGTTTCAGTTTTTTGGGGCGGTTCGGAAATTTCAATCACGTATGTTTCACGGAAAAAATGCCATTTGTAGCGCCAATCACGTATGTTTCACGGAAAAAATGCCATTTGTAGCGCCAATCACGCATGTTTCACGGAAAAAATGCCATTTGTAGCGCCAATCACGCATGTTTCATGAAAAAAACGCTGTTTGTAGGGCTTTACAATTTTGTTTCGCGTTACAAACACTGTTAGTAGGGCTTTACAATTTTGTTTCGCGTTACAAACACTGTTTGTAGGGCTTTACAATTTTGTTTCACGTTAAAAACACTGTTTGTAGGGCTTTACAATTTTGTTTCGCGTTAAAAACACTGTTTGTAGGGCTTTACAATTTTGTTTCGCGTTAAAAACACTGTTAGTAGGGCTTTACAATTTTGTTTCAGTTTTTGTGCGCGGTCCGGAAATTTGAATCACGTATGTTTCGGCCAATGGAAATCAGATTTCGGAATGTGCTTAGAAAGCAAGTAGGAGGAAAACCATTGCGTTTTCCTCCTACCCGTTTGTTTTGTACTTTAAACCGGTTTGCTTAAACCTTCAGGAATGTGTTCTTGCGGTACAGGAAGTACAGGAACAGCCAGCACACCACGATATAGCCCAGGTTCATAACCACGCGTTCCATGTTTTCGGGGAACAGGCCGGCAAGGCCGGAGAAGAGGAACTTGTTGGTGCTGGAGAAGCTGACCATGCGCTGTGCCAGATAGATGGTAATGGAGTTCATGCCGACAACGCGGAACACAAGTGTCCATTTCTGCCATCCGCGTACATCTATAATATAATAGAAGACAGCCATCATGATGAAAGAGTATGCGCCTACGGCTGTCACAAAGGTGCTTGACCACAGCATCTTGTTGACGGGTACGAATCCCTTTGCCAGCAGGGTGATGACGATGAGGGCGGCGCCTGCACCCAGCATCACGAGCGTCTTCTTCTGTCCGGACATCCGTTCCTTGGGCAGGCGGATGAGCTCGCCGGCGAACATGCCCAGCATGGCGGTAACAACGGCCGGAACGGCCGAGAGGAGGCCTTCGGGGTCGAAACGGTTGTCGTCATAGATAAGGCGTCCGGGCAGGAACAGGCGGTCTATGTATCCCACCAGACAGCCTTCGCGGCTCAGGGGGTCTGCGTCGGCCACATCGGGCGCGCCCACAAGTGCGCTCAGCAGTCCGTATCCTATAAGTATGGCTGCGCAAACGGCTGCGCGTGTCTTTATGCCGAAGTTGATGAAAAGCAGTGCCGCTCCCATCCAGGCGATACCGATACGGGCCAGCACGCTGGCACAGCGCAGGTTCTCGAAGTCGAAGTTCAGCAGTCCGTTATAGATGAGCCCCAAAAAGATGAGCATGGCCGCCCTGCGGAAGATCTTTGCATAGATCTGGGGGCGTGTCATTCCCTTGGCCGTCTGGTTGGCATAGGAGAAGGGGAAAGATACGCCTGCAAGGAACAGGAACAGGGGGAAAATGGTGTCGTGGTGAGCCAGTCCGTTCCACTCCACATGGCCCATCTGGTGTGCTATTTCATCTGTTACGGCGCCAGGCCACAGATTGCAGAGGGAAACCACGAGACCGGAAAGTCCCATAATGAAAAACATGTCGAAGCCTCGCAGGGCATCAAGCGACATCAGACGTTGATTCTTCATATTCTGTTGGTGTTAAATTGGTTGATTTTCAGATTAGGTGCATTCCGGCCGCCTGGCATTCCTCTCTCATGGCACATGGCCAGATGCTGCTTTGCGTTTCGCCGATGTGTGCCTTTTGCAGCAGAATCATGCACAGGCGGCTTTGTCCGATACCGCCGCCGATGCTAAGCGGCAGACTGCCCTCGAGCAGCCTTTTGTGGAAATAAAGCTTGCTGCGGTCTTCCTTGTGCTGCAGCTGCAGCTGTCTTTGCAGCGCTTCCTGGTTTACGCGTATGCCCATGCTGCTCAGCTCAATGGAACGCCCCAGAACGGGATACCACACCAGCAGGTCGCCGTTCAGTCCGGTAAACCCGTCTTCGTTGGGAGTGGACCAGTCGTCATAGTCGGGCGCGCGCAGGTCGTGCGGTTCGCCGTCGCCGAGCATGTTTCCTATGCCCATGATGAATACGGCGCCGTGTTCCTTGCAGATGCGGTCTTCGCGTTCCTTGGCGGAAAGGCCGGGATACATGGCGCGCAGTTCCTCGCTGTGGATGAAGAATATCTCTTCGGGCAGGAAGGGCTTGAGCTGCGGATAGGTTTCGCATATATAGAATTCGGTGCGCAGTATGGCGCCGTAGATTTTCTCAACGGTCTTTTTCAGATAGGCCACGTTTCTTTGCGCGTCTGTCATTACACGTTCCCAGTCCCACTGGTCTACGTACAGACTGTGAAGGTTGTCCAGCTCTTCGTCGCTTCTGATGGCGTTCATGTCCGTAATGATGCCGAATCCGGGCTCCACCTGGTATTCGGCCAGCGTTATGCGCTTCCATTTTGCCAGACTGTGCACCACTTCGGCCACGGCCTCGTCCATGTCCTTGATGGGGAACGACACGGGACGTTCAATGCCGCTGAGGTCATCGTTGAGGCCCAATCCTCTGAGTACGAAGAGCGGGGCTGTTACTCTGCGCAGTCTCAGTTCGGTACTGAGGCTGCTCAAAAAGAAATCCTTTATTTTTTTTATGGCAAGTTCTGTCTGCTTCAAATCCAACAGGGCACGATAGTCTGTTGGTTTTATGAGTTTGCTCATTTTGTCTTGAATTTTATTGGTTTTGCTGTCAATTTGTCTGCAAAGATAGTGCTTTTATTTCAATTTGTCTAATTTTAAGGCCAAATAAGTTTCTTTGTTTATAAGATGTGTACGAAAGCGCCGCCTGTCAGGACCTGATTTTCATCCTTATCCATACCCAGCGCGGTACGAGCCGCCACAGCGCCACCAGCAGACGGTAGCGCCAATCCACCGTAATGATGCTTTCGCCGGAAAGCATGCGCCTGACAATGTTGCGTGCCACTTTGTCGGGGTCCAGTTGCAGCGGATATTTGCCTTCGGCCAGCAATGCCGTCCGCACAAAGCCGGGACGTATGTCGTGGATGCGTATGTGCTTTACGCCCCGGATGGCGCACAGCTGGGCAAGGCATTCCAGATAATGGTTGCAGAAACGCTTTGACGAGGAATATGCCGGCGCTGCTCCGAGCCCCTTTGTGCCGGCGATACTGCTGATTGCGGCAATCCGGCACGGCTGGTCGGGGCGGCTGCAGAAATATTCAAAGGCCGCGATGAGCATTCGGCTGAAGCCAACCACGTTTGTCTGCAGCGTGGCCAGTTCTTTCTGCACATCGAGTGACGGATTCTGGTATCCTATGCCGGAACTGTGGAAATACAGGTTCATTCCGCCTGTCATTTCCACCAGCGACATCAGCTTTTCCGGAGCGTCTTCACTGGTAACGTCTATACACTGTGTGGCTATGATGTTGGGGTGTTTTGCCGCAGTTTCCTCAAGCAGTTGTGTACGGCGGCCTGCAATTCCTACAAGCCATCCTCGCTCAGCAAGTTCCAAAGCCACTCTCAGGCCTATTCCAGAGGTGGCTCCCATAACGATTGCCCTTTTTTGTGTCATGTCTCTTAGAGTCCTTGATTTTTTTGAATTATCCGTATCGTTGCAGTATGTCGAGCATCTTGCGGTCCAGCTTGTGTCCGTGGAAGTCCTCGTATTCCACGTCTTTGCGTCCGCTGTCCATTATGCCGAAAGAACCGCTCATGTTCCACAGCGCCCAGCCTATGCCCAATTCCTTGAACACACTGAGCAGGTCTGTCAGCCAGCTTAGTGCGATATGATGAGGTGTCTGGTTATGCGCTCCGAATTCACCCACGAACAGCAGTCCGCCCTTGTCAGTCCAGGGTTTCCATGTGTCTTTCAGGGTTTGCAGCAGAAAGTCGCGGTCATATTTTCTTCCGTCCGCCTCGAGAGGCCATGCAAGTTTGTCTGCCGGAAAATACATCGGCCCTTCTCCATAGACCCACGATGCGGCGTAATGGCTTATGAGCATGGGCTGGTATCCGCGGCCGCATTGTGCAATGCGGGGAACGTCGGTGACGGTCATCAGCGGGCGGCTGCCCACATCCAGTCCGTCGAGCAGAATCAGGCGTTTGGGGTTTTCTTCGCGGATTTCCCGGATGAGACGGCGTGCAACATGGTCGTATTGCTCCTCGTTGCAACCCGAAACTTCGTTGAGCAGGTTCATGCTAAGGTCTTTGTGCGATACGTGCCTGTAGCGCTTGGCAAGCATCCGCCATTGGTAAGCGCATCCTTCCAGCGCCTCTTTGTCACGGAAGATGTTTTGCGGTTCTTCCGGTTTGTTTATGCAATATCCGGGCGCACGGTGAAGATTGAGGCTTACGTGCAGATTGTATTTTTGTCCCCATTCCACACATTTGTCAAGGTCGGCCATAATCCGTTCGTCGGTCTTGTAATATTCGCCGGGCTTGGTCCAGCACCAGTAAGACAGCGGAATGCGGATATAGTTGAACCCCCAATCCCTTATCCATTTGAATTCTTCCTCGCGGAACGGGAACGGCCCCCAATGGCTGAAATAGTTAAGAAGGTTGAAACCTCGCCATTTTTCCACGTCGGGCCGCGGCTTTGCCTGTGTCCAATGGATTGGCATTGCAAGCATGGCCGCGGCGCTTGTGGAGTATTGGATGAATTGCCTTCTGTCCATTTTATTATTTCAGAAGCTCGTCCAGTTTCTGATAAAATTCAGGAACTTCGCCTACATATACTTCAACAATCTTTCCCTGGGGGTCAATGAGCACCTTTGTGGGGAAACCCTGAACCTGGTAAAGTTTGCACAGGTCGGTATTGCCCTTGGCATCGTTCATGATGTGGGTCCAGTTCATGTCGTTTTCCTGGATAAAGGGCATAAGCTTGTCCATTTCGTCTCCATGGTCAATGCTGACGATTTCCATCTTCTCCTTATACTGGTCGTAGTATTTCTTCATTTCGGGAATACCCTTCACGCACCATTTGCACCAGATGCCCCAGAAATCCAGTACCACATACTTGCCTTCAAAAGTCTTTAGGCTGACATCCTTTCCGTTGATGGTCTTGTAACTGAAATCGGGTGCCTGGGCGCCGGCTACGATTCCTTCTTCTGTCTTGGGGGCTTCGGCCTCCTGTGCAGGCGCTTCGGCTTCGTTTTCTGCCGTGTTCTTTTGTTTGTCCGTTCCACAACTTTGCAAACCGGCTGCCAAAAGGCAGAGAATCATAAATTTCTTGTTCATAATCTATTTATTATAATATGTTTGTAAAAAACTTCCGCAAAGATACTATTAAAATCCCAAATGACCAAACTCTGCCTGCCTCCCGATGCGGGACAACCTTTCCTGAGGCCAAAAAATGGTTTCCCGATGCGGGAAGCCATTTTCTGAGGCTAAAAAACGGTTTCCTGATTTGGGAAAGCATTTTCTGAGACCAAAAAACGGTTTCCCGAGGCGGGAAAGCATTTCCTGGCGTTAAGAACGCTTTCCCGAGTCGGGAGCATAGCGGGCTATGCGCTCGCTCAACCGCAAATTTCAGTTTCTCACCGCGCGCCTTATCCTTCCATTCTCCGCAGACAGATCCTGAAACATGTTCAGGATGACATGGCGTGTGTCCATAACCATGTGTCATGCTTGAAGTTAATCAACATCTGATAGTTGGATTATTTATTATTCCACAGCAGACTGCCGTTTTTGCCTTGTCCGGCCGCGTCCACCGCAATCTGTGTGGTGCGGGCGTTGTTGTAGAACTTCACCTCGGCATTGCCGTTCTCATCCAGTTTTACGTTTGGGTTCCAGTAAAGCGTGCGGCGATAGTCGGTCGGTTGCGCGTCGGGCTTGCGTTGCGAATAGTCGGGATTGTAAAACTCTCCGCAGGCGGCAAATCCGGGCAGTACAAAGCGCCGGTTGCGGTAGATGGCACGCCTGCCTTCGTTGGGCAGACTGCTCTGTACTACATCGGTTTCGGGCAGGTTGGAGCCGTAATAGCGTCTGCTGCCTTCAAGTCGGGGTGCGTAGTCGCTGTAGAATATATATTTGTCTGCGTAGGCAGGCAGCATATACCTTCTTCTGTCCCAGTCGCTCATGTTGCCCATGTAGCTTTCGTGGTGCGAGCGCAGTTGTTTGCGCAGGTATACTGAGTCTGGATCAGTACTCAATCCCTTTACGCTTCTTCTAACATTTGACCACGAATATCTGCTGTAAATGCGGTCGTCCCATTCGCGGTATTCTGTGATTTTTCCAAAATGGATCATACCCGGATCTATGTGGCGGACGTGTTGAACGTATGGGAAATCCAGTCCGTAATCGCTTACCTGAGTGCGCACAAAACGTATGCCGGCATCGTGCGCCATGTTGAATGCCTCGTAAGCGTCCATCTGGAAAATGGGGTATTCGTCGCTGAACTTTCTCATGATGTCTCGCTTTGATTCAACCGTAACCTGGCTCATCATGGTTGTTCCGTCCGAGAGCAGCATTCTGGCTTCGGGGTCATTGCCGCCCACTTGCATCAGATGCTTCTGATGGAAAGTGTAGGGCTTGACAAAACGGGGGTAGGGGAAGTCTACAATCACATAGAACTCGGGCGGCTGTACGTAAAACCTTTTTCTTCTAACCACGTCGGGCCAGTCTTCCCAGTCGTCGTATTGCTGTACCCAGGTATATCTCTTCCTGCGCGTCCATTTTGTGGTGTCCGACGCATCCAGATAAAGTATTGAACGGTCGTACAAGCGTGGCAGCTGTATACGGAACATACCTTCTCGGGTCATCTTTTCCTGTACATAGATATTCTCCAGCATTACGGTGTCATTCATCCCCGTCCCAGTGAAAGGCAGCAGTTCCGTATGAACCTTAACTTCTCGCGGAATACGGGTGTTGATGGGCTGGGGAAGTCCGTCTCTTACAAATGCTCCTTTCCGCTCCAGGCGGGCATAGTGTCTGAAAGTGTCATAAGGGTACACCTTTCCGATGAGGATGGGCGCTTTTTCATCGGGTTGTGTAAGGTCCCACACGCCCCGTACAGCCATGCTGCGCCAGTCGAAGCGCCGCCATCCCTGTGTCATCATCAGTAAGTCTAAGGCCTGGCGGTGTTCGTCGTCGTCCTTTTGGAAATACCAGCCGGGATCCGGAACGAAACCTTTGATTTCGCTGGCAAGCAGCATTTCTGTCATTATACTGCCGTTGTCAAAGGAAATGTCCGTACGGTTTGCGTCTCTTACCGCCAGTGATATGTCGGCGTCCTTAGCGGCAGATTTAATCTTCAGACTGACAGGGGCGTATGGCACATACTGCTCTTCAATTCCTTCAATCCGGATATTGGCCTGCATGTCTGTCTTGCGGTATGTAAAGAACAGACGGTCAGCGTAGACACGTCCCATACTGTCAAATACAGTTGCCTGATACACACCGGCGTCGAGCGAATCTGCGGGGATGACAAGAGGCTGGCCCACAGCATGGTGAACGCGTACAATACGACCTTGGTTCATGACAGTCATGGCAAGGTCGCCCGGGCTTAACTTTCCGGCTACTGTTGTCAGGATTGTCCATTTGTCGCCTTGCCTTAGTACCTGCAGAGCCACTCCGTCATCTTCTGTCTTTGGCAGTTTGGCACTGACCTTTTTGCCCTCTGCCGTTCTGAATTCTATTTTAGGGCGTTTGTCTGTCGGTGTAATGACGAAATGTCCTCTTCCCCGGTGAAAGACAGGAATGGAGTCTTCATCTACCATAAGCCATCCTTCCACCCATTGTCCGTCGTTCCATGACGCTTCAAAAGCCACTCGGCATGGTACGCCCTTAACCAGATTTCCGCCTTCGGGGAAAAGGGAAAGTACCAGCTTGCGCTTGTCGGGGTCGTTCTTGAACGCTCTGCGCGGTGTACGCAATGTCATGGTGTGGTCAAAACTTTCCGGTGTGGCCGGGGCATCGTATACGGGGAATGTCCTGCTGTAGAGTTTGTCATAGTCGCGATAGAACCTTTCCTCAAATTCCTTGTTTGGAAACCATTCTCCCGATACGCGCGAATGCTTGTGCTCGAAGACGCCCCAGTTAAGCTGCCAGCGGGTGTAGGCGCGCAGTTCGTAGAATCCGGCGTACATTCCGTCCTTGTCCAGGGCAAAGAAACCGTGTCCGCTTCCGTTTTTTATCTCAATCTGTTTGCGCTGGAGCATATAGCCGTCGTGGTTCCACAGCTCTGCATACAGCACACCGCTCACGTCAGAGGGCTTGTCCGTATTGGTCTGGCGGGTATATGCCTTGAACCAGATGGTGTCGCCGAGCATGTAGGATGTGTTGTCCATGTGCAGATACACTTTTTCCTGGGGTATCACACGTCCGAACTTGTCAAGTCTGCTCACCAGCGGGCGGAACTTTCCGCTTTGGCTGAAGGTAGTGTCCAAATGAGCCAGTATCCATTCTTCCTGTTCCTCTGGAGTCAGGTTGGCAAACCAGGCCAGTTGCTGCTCCTCAACGGTGCGGCGTACCACCTCGTTGCTCCATAGCGTAGAGTCGTAACCGGCCTCGTCAATTGCGCTGAGCAGGTCCGACTTCATGACATGCACTTTATCAAAGGGAAGGCTGTAGTCGCGCATATTGTACAGCACCGAGCGGGTCTTCAGTTTGCCCACCTCCATTGTGGCCACAACGCTCTCCACCTCGGTGAACCCGTTGTCGTGTGTGTAGATAATCTTTACCGTAGGGCTTGCTGCATTGCTCTTGCTGTGGAAATCCACACCCACGTCAAGCAGCATGTTGCGTACCTTTCCCTCAAAGCTTAAAAGACGATAGCTCTTTGCATCCACGTACATGGTTCCTTCCAAGGCAGGGTAGGTCAGTCCATCCTTCATCTTCATGTCTATGCTATAGATGTGGCTGCCATTGTCGGTCTTTACCTCCCTTACCTTTGTGTTAAAGGCAAACATGCAGTAGGCATAGGGGTGCTGCCTGAATCCGATTCCGGGGTCAATGATGTGATAAGCCTGCCACGACACCTTGTCCTTAATATACATCGGCAGCACGGCGCTTTTCCAGAAGGGCACGTCAACGGTCATCGGGCCCAGGTCTACAAGATGTTGCAGATTGCTGTACGCAATGTTCGATTCTGTGCGGCTGTATCTGGTCTGCCTTACGCGTCTGCCGCTGTAAAAGGCAATGTCGCGAAGGTTCACCGCTGATTGTCCGCGCAGAAATGCTTCTGTCATTTCCGTTGTGCCGGAATAGTTGTTGGTAAGGCGGTAAAAATAGTTTGATTCCTTTCTCTTTTTACGTTTGTAGTCCTTGTAGAGCCGTTTGGTCACTTCTGTCAGAATCTTTTCAGTGGGCAATACCGTCACTTCCTGCATCTGCGTGGACAGGCGTTTCAGCCGGAAAGTCCGTTTCCCTGGTTCGGTTGTAGCGTTCAGCGTTTCATAGCCTACGTAGGAAATTCGGATCTGCTGTCCGGCATCCAGATCCAGACTGAATTCCCCTTCATCATTTGTCATGGTGCCCTTTTCCGGGGTAGCGTACACACTGGCATAGGGCAGCGGCTCGCCTGTTACATCGTCCACCACAATAGCCTTAATTTTTGCGTTCTGTCCGTAAATGAACATGCTGATTGCAATTGCCTGGAGCATTGCGAAGATGGAAATTCTTTTTAACATAGTCGTTTAGATTTTAAAATTTGACAATAAATACGTGACAAATTTATGATTTTTATTTCTTTTTCTAAAGAATCCTTTCCGAAAATAATAACGCGTTAAAGTTTTTTAACGAATATGCGTTCCTTTTTGCCTGATTTGCACCGGCTTGGCGCAGATGTTTGCCATTGCGCCAGGCCGGTGTCTTGTAGTGTCTTTTATTATAGTCCCAATGTGATTTTCTTGCCGAAGGGTGCAAGAGAGAGTCCTGCCATCTTGAAATGCTGTTTGCCGAAGGGGATGCCAATGATGGTAATGCAAAGCAGCGTTCCGAACAGAATGTGCATCAGACAGGCCCAAAGTCCGCCGAAGATTATCCAAAGGATGTTGAGAGGAATACGGATACAGCCGATTGAACTTTCGCACTTTTCCACCTTAGAGCCGAAAGGCCACAGGCAGAGCAGGCCAAGTTTGAATGTCTGTAGTGCTACGGGGATGCCGATAATTGTCACGAACATGGCCAGACTGCCAGTAAAGTAACCGATGGCGGCTTCCAGACCGCCGAAGATCCACCAGATGATGTTGCCGATGATTTTCATACCTTGAATTGTTTTGATTTGTTATTAGAATATTATTTTGGTCCGTCGTGCCGGTAAACAAAATCGTCAAAGCAGACTTTTCCGGCATTCTCTTTTGTGTTGTAGCAATAAAGACCTACGCGTACACCCTTCCAATTTCCGAAGTGCATGGGGAATGAACTTTCCGGCGCAGTGAACATTTTTGCATCCGTGCTGTAGAGCAACTGGTATGCGTTATCCGTGGCATTGGCGTTCATACGCAGGTAGACGGCATTTCCCTTGTATGGTTCCTGCCGAATAATCTGGTTGTCCTTTTCCAGATAGATGTATCGTTTCCCTTCTTCTTGCATAATGCCCAGCGTCCAGTTCTGTCTGCCCATGCAGACAATGCCGCAACGCTGTCCGTCGGCCATTTCCTTGTTGTTCCACTCCATCTTCACTGTTGCCTCGCCTGTATAGCCGATGGTCTTCTGTGTAAGCGTGTTCCGAGCGTTTCTGAAATTGTCGGCCTTTATGGCATGGAAGGTAAGCTTGCCCTTTTGTGCTGTCAGGCTCCATGCTTCGTTTACGGGATTGTGGTTGAACTGCCATTGCAGACCCAGTTTTTCGCCGTTGAAATTGTCTGACGCAGCGGGGGTGACAATCTGAGTGTGCTTCCCCACATTGGGCTTGCGCCACGACTCTACAGGTTCGCCTATGCCGTTCATGTCCATGTCCACTCCAATTACCGGCCATCCGTCCTTCCAGTGCATGGGTTGCAGATGTACCACTCTGCCCAGCGGATTGAACTGCTGGAAATGATAGAACCACCATTCGCCTTGGGGCGTATCCACTATGGAGCCTTGGTGGGGGCCGTTTATGCGGGTCATTCCCTGTTCCAGAACCACTTTCTTTTCGTATGGTCCGTAGATGTTCTTTGAGCGCAGCACGGTTTGCCATCCGCCGTACACGCCGCCCTCGGGGATGCTCAGGTAATAATATCCCTCGTGCTTATGAATCTTTGTTCCTTCCGCAACCGGACCCGTATAGACGGTACGCCCCTCGTCCAGAAGTTTTGTTCCGTCGGCGCTCATGCGGTGAATGATGATTGGTCCTGCACCGTATATGCTTCGGCCCAGATAGGCCTTACCGTCTTCGTCCCAGAATGGGCAGGGGTCTTCCCATTTGGGCACTTTGGCCACATGCGTCAGCGGAGCCCATGGGCCTTCGGGGTTCTCAGCATTGGTCATGAACAAACCCTCGTCAGGCGTACAGAAGTAAACCCAGAATTTTCCGTCGTGGTAACGTATGGCCGGTGCCCAGGAACCGCCGGAATAGTGGCTGTTGGTGTCCCATCCAGGAAAGTCTAAACGGTCATATATCTGCGCCAGCAGTCTCCAGTTTACCATATCTTCTGATTTCAGAATCTGCATTCCCATGAAATGAAAGTCAGACGCTACCATATAGTAGCAGCTGTCCACACGAATAACGTCAGGGTCGGAATAGTCTGAATTCAGTACGGGGTTTATGTATGTGCCGTTCTTCTGGTCGCCCCATGTTGCCAAAGGTTTCTGTGCATGTAGCTGCCCGGTTCCTGTAAGGGCACAGAAGAGAAAAACAAGGGTTTTCTTCATGGTCTTATTGCATTATAACATTGTATTATATCGCAGTGATTGTATATGTATGGCTCCATGTATCCCCGGCTGTAAGGCTGATGATGTGGTTGCGGTCCTTCAGTTCGCGCGGGTCGTTGAAGCGGTCGCAGATACCATGCCAAGGTTCAATGCAGACAAAGGGAGCGTTTCCGCCGTTGGGCGCCCAGATGGCCAGTACAGGCATGCGGAAGTTTACGCGCACGAGCGGTTCCTTGTGTTTTCCTGTCAGAATGACCTCCCTGAAGCGTCCGGTCTGGTCCAGGATGGTGTCGCAGTCGAACGTGGTGTTCGTGATGGGCAGCAGTCCGTCTTCCAATACCACCGTTTCCACTTCGTCGTGGCAGTATCCGTCCGGCAGAACCACATTACTTTGCATATCGGGAGCATCCATTGTGCAGATATATCCGTGGATTTTGTCCTTTTCCCTGAAGTCCGGCAGATTGAACGCAGGATGTGCGCCAATCATGAAATACATCATCCCTGTATTCCTGTTGGTAACCTTCCAGCTTACGTTTAGCGAACTTCCCACAATTGTATAGGTAACTTCCAATACAAAGTGGTAGGGGTACATCTCGTATGTTTCCTTTGTGTCGGTCAGTCTGAAGGTTATGCTGTTTCCTTCCTGCTGAGTCATTTCAAACTCCATATTGCTGGCAAATCCGTGCTTTGGCATGGTGTATTCTGCGCCGTCAATGCGGAGTTTATTGTCCCAGGATTTGCCGGGGAATGGGAAAAGCAGCGGAGACTGCCCGTCCCAATACTTGGCGTCGCCCTGCCAGAGCAGTTCCGTTCCGTCCTGCCTTTTCATACTCTGAAGTTCCGCTCCCTTGGAGCTGACCTTAATACTTAGTCGGTCTGCCTTAATTTCGTATATCATAATCAAAATGATTTAAAAAATGATTGTTTTCCACACAAATGTAAGATTTTTTTTTAATATATCAATGTTTTATCATACTTTTGTGAAAAGATAATATCAAACTAATATCATCAGCATGAAAACAGACATTGAAATTGCTCGCAGTACCACTTTGACTCCCATCTCAGAAGTGGCTGAACAAGTGGGTATACCCCAGGATGCGCTTGAACATTACGGCAGATACGTGGCAAAAGTGCCAGCCACCCTTTCAGACAAGGAAAAGATTGCACAGAACAAGCTGATTCTTGTTACGGCAATAACCCCCACAAAGGCCGGTATCGGCAAGACCACCGTCAGCGTTGGGCTGGCCTTGGGCATGAGCCGTATAGGCAAAAAGGCGGTTGTGGCTTTGCGCGAACCTTCGTTAGGACCCTGTTTCGGCATGAAGGGCGGTGCGGCCGGAGGCGGTTATGCCCAGGTGTTGCCGATGGACAAGATAAATCTGCATTTTACAGGCGATTTCCATGCCATCACCAGTGCACACAACATGATTGCAGCCATGCTGGACAACTATATCTATCAGCATCGCGAAGAGGGCTTTGCCATGAAGGAGGTGCTTTGGAAACGCGTGCTCGACGTGAACGACCGCAATCTGCGCCAGATTATTACCGGACTGGGGGCCAAGACCAACGGCGTGATGATGGAAAGCGGCTTTGACATAACCCCGGCCAGCGAGATTATGGCCATCCTGTGCCTGGCCACAGATGCCGACGACCTGCGCCGCCGCATAGAGAACATATTGTTGGGCACTACCGTTGACGGCAAGCCTTTCCGTGTAAAGGACATGGGCGTGGCCGGCGCCATATGCGTGCTGTTGCAGGATGCGCTGCAGCCCAATCTGGTGCAGACCACGGAGAATACGCCCGCTCTGGTGCATGGAGGGCCGTTTGCCAACATTGCGCACGGATGCAACAGTGTATTGGCCACAAGGCTCGCCCTTACCTATGGCGACTATGTGATTACCGAAGCCGGATTCGGCGCCGACCTTGGAGCGGAGAAATTCTATAACATAAAGTGCCGCAAGAGCGGACTGCAGCCGGCACTGACCGTGCTTGTGGCCACCACACAGGGATTGAAGATGCACGGAGGCGTGCCCGTGGAAGAGATAAAGCAGCCTAATCCGCAGGGACTGAAGGAAGGACTGCGCAATCTTGACCGTCACATTGCCAACCTTCAGTCATTCGGGCAGACCGTAGTGGTATGCTTCAACCGTTTTGCCACAGATACTGATGAGGAAATAAGCTTCTGCCGACAGCATTGTAACGATATCGGCGTGGGTTTTGCAGTTAACAATGCTTTTAACGAAGGCGGAAGCGGTGCGGAGGAACTGGCACGGCTTGTGGTTGAGACCATCGACACCAAGCCCAGTGCCCCTCTGCACTTTACTTACCCCGATGAGGCCGGTGTGGAGGAGAAGGCACTGGCCGTTTGCCGTACCATTTACGGAGCAGACGGCGTAACCTTCAGTCCGCAGGCCAAGAAGATGATTGAACGCATAAAAGAGCTGGGAGTAACCCATTATCCCATCTGCATAGCCAAGACACAGTATTCCTTCAGCGCCGATGCCAAAGCGTACGGTTGCCCCACCGGCTTCAATATCCACATTCGCGACATTGTGGTGAACTGCGGTGCCGAGATGCTTGTGCTTATAGCCGGAGACATCATGCGAATGCCCGGATTGCCCCGCAGCCCGCAGGCCGAACGCATAGACCTTGTTGATGGTGAAATTGTGGGTCTGTCCTGAACGGACCCGCAATTCCGCCTTTTCCCCTGTTCATTCACCTCTTTACCAACCCTCAAAACAAGAGCTGAAAATGAAACGCTTGTATCTGATACTGATTTCCGTGCTTTCCCTCTTCTCCCTGTGCGGATGTTCCGAGGAAGAGTGGGCCGCTCCCACAACGCTGAAGGGCGGTGTATGGCAACTCACTACGCCGCTGCCCCTGCAGGATTATTTCACTTATGAGCCCGGACGCTGCATAGCTTTCAGCGAGAAATCGTCCCAGGGATGGATTGGAACGGACGAGAAAGACCGCTATAAGGTAATCTTCACATACGAACAGGTCCGCAATCTTCAGGGGGCGCTTTCCATTACGCTGCACACCTATACGGAGAACACTTATTACATCAGCGATGCAGTGGTGGACGGTAAAGAGGCATCCCTCCTTCTCTTCGGCTCTTATGACGATTTCTATCTCCATCACATAAAGGGCGAAGAAGGCCATGGCATTCCCGTAAAGCTTGTCTTGCAGAGACGATGCAAATAAGCGCGCTCGTATATTATAATATATAATGTAGGGTAACGTAGAGCTCTTTCCCGCCTTTCGGGACGGCAGAAATAGGCCGGCGACTCAGTTGCGGGCACTTTTTTTACGTCTGCCAAACGTCCGCGGGAATCCGGTGGGCACTTTTCAAAATTACTGCTGTTTCCAGAAACGGAGATAGGATTGCGCCACGGCCACATGGTCGTGGTGCTTCTGTATATATTCCACACTGTCGCGTTTAAGCTGCGGGATACGTTCGGGGTGTAGCACAAGCTGTTCCAGCTGGCTGTAAACGCTCTCCTCCGACGGCTCTACGTTTATTATCGGCCTAAGCCTGCTTTCGTTTATCAGGTCGTAATGCTCCGGTTCGCCTCCGCCCACCAATACCAGTCCCTGGCTCATGGCCTGCAAGGCGT
Source organism: Bacteroidaceae bacterium (assembly GCA_017935785.1). Taxonomy (GTDB): domain Bacteria; phylum Bacteroidota; class Bacteroidia; order Bacteroidales; family Bacteroidaceae; genus Physcousia. Next base: position 18,083 of record JAGBGU010000003.1, on the reverse strand, counting down.
TCATTGCCGGTGTGTAGCTGTAGAGCTGGTCCAGGATTACGTCGCAGCCCAGCATCATCCGCTTGTATTGCTCAAAGGGCACGTTTTCGGCCTTTACGATTTCCGTGCTTTCCGGATAGCGTGCGTGCAGGCGTTCCAGCGCGGCCAGCATGATGTCTGTCCCCTTGTAGGCATTGCGGCTGCGCTGTATGCCTATGAAGAACCTGACGGGCTGCGGTGTGCGGCCGTCCGGTGTGTGCGGTTCAATGATGATGGGGAAGGGTATGTAGGCCAGCTTTTCCGGGTGTGCGAAATGTGCGGTATAGCTGGCGTAATATTCGTACAGGCCGCACACAATGCCGTCGCAGTCCTCGGCAATGTATCTGTTCAGCTCTCCCTTTCCGCCCCTGAGCCATTCGGCCTTGAAGCATTCCGTGTCGGGCGTATTGCGCAGTTCGCCGCCCAGATTGAAGTCGCTGTAGCGGAACGTGGTGCAGTCGCAGCCGGCCTTTGCCCAATAGTAGTCCATGCCGTATGCGCCCATGAACAGGCTCTTGTTGCGGCGGCGCAGACTCTTGTAGTACGGAAGAATGCGTTCGGCCTTCAGTTCCAGGAATACGGGGTTGATTAGCTGCACCACATCGTAGCCACGCAGGCGGGGCCACAGTCGGTGCAGCCGGAACAGATAGCGAATGGTGTGCCATACACCGGTAGACTGGCGGCTGATGTCCACGTCGCGCGGATAGTCCTTCCATCCGTCGCCGTCAGACACCACGGTAACGCTGTGTCCGAGCGCCCTTAGTCCGGTGGCCAGACTGTGGTGTACGTTGCTGTATTCGCCAAGGAGTAATATCTTCATGCTTTTTTGCTGGTGAGGCCGTTTGTTTTGCCTCGCAAAAGTACATATTTTCCTTTGTTTGTACAATAATAGCCATAAATTTTAGTTCTACACTAAGGTAAAAATAAAATTTATAGTATCTTTGCCTGCCTAAAACAACATAATTATGCAAGATAATAAGGAACAGAATAATATGCCGGCAAAGAAGACTGCCACATACAGCCATGTGCTGATGTTTACCGGCATCTTTGGCGGAGTGCAGAGCCTGAAGCTGATTGTGTCCGTAATCCGCAACAAGCTTTCGTCCTATCTGCTTGGTACGACAGGGTTCGGACTGCTTGCCGTGTATTCCAGCATAACCGAGTTTGTAACCAACTGCTGCAACTGTGGCATCCCCATCAATACCACGCAAAAGACCAGTGAGCTGTACGAAGACGGTACGCAGGAGCAGATGCACGATTTTGTATGCACCGTGCGTACCTGGGTGGTGTGGACCGCCGTGGCAGCCGCCCTGCTCAGTGTGGCCCTTTCGCCCGTGCTGTCCTATTTCTTCTTTGAACACCAGTGGGACCACTGTCTGGAGGTAATCCTGCTTACGCCCATGGTGATTGCCTTTCTTGTAGCCGAGGGCGAATGCAGTCTGCTGAAAGGAATGCGCAAGGTACGTTCCGTGGCCACCATAGAGAGCATTGTGGCGGTGACAACCCTGCTCAGTACCGTGCCGTTCTATTACTGGCTTGGGCTGAACGGTATCATTATCGCCCTGATTGCCAGTACCTGCATTTCGGCCTTCGTGCATCTGTGGTTCAGTGTGCGCCTGGTGCCTTACCGCATAAAGCCCTTCAGCCTGCGCGTATTGCGTAGCGGTTGGCCCTTTGTGCGCCGCGGCCTGCCTTATGTGGTGTCCGGTATTTCCACCAGCGCCGCAGCCATGGCCGTGCCCATCGTTATCCTGAGCAGTGGAAATATGGACGATGTGGGCCTGTACCGCGCCGCCTTTGCCCTTATGGTGGGCTATGCCGGAATGGTGTTCGTAGCGCTCGAGGCGGATTACTATCCGCGCCTGTCCGCCACGCATAATCATCCCGAGCGTATGAACCAGTGCATCAATCAGCAGATAGACGTGTGCGTGCTGCTCATTACGCCGCTGCTTATCCTGCTTACGCTGTGCCTGCCCCTTGTTATCCGACTGCTTTATACAGATGAGTTCATGTCCATGACTGTTATGGCGCTTTGTGCCACGTTCTATACTTTTTTCCGTGCCATCATGCTGCCTGTGGCCTATACGCCGCTGGCCAAAGGCAAGAGCCTGGTTTATCTGTGCGTGGAACTGGCATACAACGCCGTGTTCTGTCTTTTGGTATGGCTTGGATGGCACTATGGCAAGCTTGCCGGAGTGGGAATAGCCTTTTCGGTGGCTGCGCTTTACGATGTGGCCGTGGTGTTGCTTGTCTACGGCCGTCTGTACGGATGCCGTTTGGCTTCAGGGACGGTCAGACTGTCTATGGTACAGTTCCTTTTGCTTGCCGCCAATGTGGCGGTTTGTCTGCAACCCCTGTTGTGGCTGAAGCTATGTGTGGGCATTCCCCTGTTCTTGGCTTCTGCCGCTTTTTCATTCCGCCTGTTGCGCAAGCGTGTAAAGCGGGATTGATAAGTCTTTACGCCGGATGGGGCGTTTTCAGAACAAATTTACAGCGCTGTATCTTTTACTGAAAAATTTTCAGCACACAGATACAGCGCTGTAATTTTGTTTGACGATTGTCTTTTACCGCAGGCAATCGATGTGTGTTAATCAGTCTTCTGCGGCCAGTTCCTCCAACAGCTGCCAGCATTGGAACAGTCCGCGCGGCACATGGAAACAGCCTTTCCACTTGCCTCCCTTCAGGGTGAGCAACACCTCGCCGCGGCGGTTAAGGTAACCGAACCATTCGGGATGTTCAGCGTCGGCAAAGTGGGACCATACGTATTCGTGTACGCGTTCAAACCATTCAAGACATTTGGGATTTCCGGTCAGGCGGTATCCCTTGAGCATGGTAATGAGGGTTTCAATGTGTACCCACCACAGCTTCTGGTCCCATTCCAGCTGCTGGAGCGGCCGGCCCAGACGGTCCATGAAGTAGAATATGCCTCCAAATTCCTTGTCCCAGCCGTATTCCACTTCGGCAAGTGCAATCTCGGCAGCCTTTTCGATAAGCTTTCTGTCGTTAAGCCGCTTGCCCAGATCCATGATGAACCACATGGCCTCTATGGCGTGTCCGGGGTTTAGCAGACGACCGTCCATGCAGTCGGCAAGCGTGTTGTCTGTGTTCAGATGCTCAACGATGAGTCCCAGCTCGGGACGGTAGAAGGTGTTCATTACCTCGTTAATGCATGTGTGTATAGTCCTTTCCATAAAGTCCTTGTCCAGCAGCGGCTCAATCTCAAGCGCCACGTTGCACAGGATCATCGGCAGTGCAAAACTCTTGAGCGAACGTGCGCCCGGCGATGCCTTTGACCACCGTCCCTTGGGGTTGTCCACCTTGGACAGTACTATGTCGAAGGTCTTCTTGGCAATCTCGGCATACTCCTGGCTGCCGGTGGCGATGGCAAGCTGTCCGAATGCGATTACGGCAAACGTGTAGGAGAAGATGTTGTAAGGCTCCACCAGCGGCTGTCCCTTTCTGTCCACGGCAAAGTACCAGTTAAGGTTGCCGTCGTGGGCATACTTCTTCATGAACTCGGCGCCCTGTATGGCAGCGTCTAACCACTCCTGCTTTTTCTCTACCTTATTGTATAATGTGGCAAACATCCATACCTCGCGGCCCTGCAGCCAGATGAACTTGTCAGTGTCAAATACTTCTCCGTCTCGTTCCAGGCAGGTAAAGAATCCGCCGTATTCCGTGTCCTGAGATTTTTCTAACCAGAAGGGGATTACCTTGTCCAGCAGTTCCGACTTGTACTGTTGTGCTAATTTCTTGAAATCCATATTGTGCGTATAATTTATGTGTTGGGGTTGTTGAATGTGATTTCTATGTCAGCTTTCATCCCGGGCAGATAAGACAGCAGCAGTGCCACTGCCACACTGACCGCCATGCCGATGAAACCGAAGAGCAGGAAGCTTACGGGCGTATAGGCGTACATCCAGAACACCACAGCCTCGCCGGCAACGAATCCGGCCATGGCGGCGCGTCCGCCAATCCTGCGGCAGAATATGCCCATGAAGAAAAGTCCGCCAAGGCCGCTGGACAGCAGTCCCAGAATCGTGTTGAAATAGTCGAGCAGTGACAGAATTTCCCATGTGGCCATGAGCAGAGCCAGTGCCATGCCCGTGAGTCCGGCAATCATGCACGACCACCGTGCCACAGAAAGCATGCTCTTGTCCGATGCCGAACTGCGGAAGCGCTTGTAGAAGTCTACGCTGAATGCCGTGGAGATGGAGTTGATGTTGGATGATATGGTGGACATGGTGGCGGCAAAGATGGCCGCAATCAGCAGTCCTGCCAGTCCTGCCGGCATTTGGCTGGTCATGAAGAAGGGGAATATGGCGTCAGACTTAGCCATAGTGTAGTCGAGTTCTGCCGGATGTGTTTTGTAGAACGTATAAAGTCCGGTTCCGATAAAATAGAAAGATACGCTGATGAACACAGACATGAGTCCGTTCATGAGAATGCCGCGTGCCGCTCCTTTCTCGTCCTTTGTGGTCATGTAGCGTTGTATCACGGTTTGGTCAGACGTGTACGAAATCAGGTTGTTGGCCAGTCCGCCCAGTATGATTACCCATACGGTGGCGCTGGTGAGGTCGAAGGCACAGTCGAACAGCCTGAACTTGTCGTTCTGAACGGCCAGTTCCGTAAAGCCTGCCATTCCGCCTTCGGTATTCACCATCAGGTATACAGCCGCCATGATAGCTCCGCCCACCAGTATAATTCCCTGTACCACATCGCCCCATACCACGGCTTCTACACCGCCCATGGTACAATAGACTATGGTAATGGCGCCCATAAGAACGATGCACAGATAGATGTCAATACCCGTAACGGCGGTCAGTGCCAATGAGGGCAGGTAAAGCACAAGTGCCGTGCGGGCCACCATGAATGTGATGAACAGTGCGCTTGCGGTAAGGCGGGTCAGTGTGTTGAACCGGTATTCCAGATACTCGTATGCGCTTGTCAGATTCAGCCGTCTGAAGTAGGGCAGATAGTATCTTATTACTGGGAACGATACCACCAGAATGGTGACGAGCATGGGATAGTATGTCCAGTCTGTGGCGTAGGCCTTTGCAGGTATGGCCATATAGGTGATGGCGCTTAGCATGGTGGCATAGATGGATATTCCGGCCGCCCACCATGGAATTCGTCCTCCGCCCTTGAAGAAGTCTTCAGATGAACTTTCGCGTAGCATAAAGTAATATCCCAGCCCCAGCATGCCGAGGAGATAAAGTCCCAGTACGGTCCAATTGAGCCAACCGAAGGATACGCGTGTGCTCAGACTGACAGCAGTCACACGGTCCGAACGAATGCCGGGCTTGGTCTCACCGCCTATCATCAGCCATTTGTCTCCGCAGTCTATAAATGCGCCACCTGCACGTGCCAGACCTTCGTGTTTCGATTCAGTTGCCCAAGCATCGGTAATGGTCTGGTAAATCAGCAGTTCGTCATTGAAACGGTACCATTCGGCAGGATGTGTCAGATAGTCTGCCTGGGGACGGTTTAGCGCATCAAGGAATACCTGGCGGTTCACACCGCCGGCAATAACTACATGTGCCACACCGGAACTGAGGGCGGATGCACCAACTACCGCACGCTGCGTACCGTCTGCCACGATGGGCGAGGTGTTTTTCCAACAGTTTTTCCGAGCGTCAAAATATACGCCGTCCGTGTGGACATAAGCGGTGTCTGCGGCTGTGCGCGGGGCAAAGCCTCCGAACAGATAGAAGTGGTTTCCTACAGCCGCATTCTGCACCACGCCTGCGGGTTGGATACGTGGTCTGCCGGGAATGGAGGGCAGTTCCTCCCAATTCCTGCCTTCGGGATAGGGAAGACGGTAGGCTGCGTTGTGTTCTCCGCCTGCCACATAGATGTACTTGCCGTCAAATCCGCCAGCTGCACTGTGTATGGATACAGGCAGCGAAGGAAGTTCGGTGCTGTTGATTTTTCCGTTCTCGGATGACAGAAGGAATACATCGGACAATACTGGGTTCAGGGAATCGGCAGTCTGGCCGCCTATGCACACAATGCCTTCGGGAACTTGTACGCTCACACCGTATGCCGAAGGCCTTATCTTCAGCGGCTCTTCATTCCAGCCTTTTTCCGTCAATCTGTATATGTTTCCGTAAAACACTTTTGTTCCGCCCTCTGCAGCCGGAGTGTCCGGGAAATTGCATCCGCCGGCAATTACGGTTTCTCCGTTTATCATGCCGGTAAAGGGTGCGGAAACGCCCTGACCGGCACTTACGGCCAGTCCGGGCATATTACTGTATGTTACTTTGTTGAATTTATTGTCGTTCTGGGCCTTCATCCCAATAACCGTCAGGATGAGCGCCCAAAGCAGACATAGGGTTCTTACGTTTTTCATGCAATGGATTCAGGTTAATTATTTGTTGCATCTTTCAAAGAAGTTGATAGCCTCCAGTTCCTTTTTCATACAGGCTTCTTCTTCGTCAGTCATGTTCTGGAATGGTGTGCGGTTTGGTCCCAAATCCAGTCCTATAAGTTTCATTATTCTTTTTCCGCCTACAATGTTTCCTCTGTAGTGGCATATAACGTCTATTACATCCTGGGAAAATTCCTGCAGTTCCCGTGCACGATCCAAGTCACCGGCCTTCCATGCTTCTATTATACCGCAAAGGTTGCGTCCGTTATAGTTGGTTGTACCGCCGATACCGCCTTGTGCACCGCCCATGGCCAGGCAGGGCAGTATGGTTTCGTCTTGTCCGTGCAGCATGTCGAACTTTCCGTTGGCGTAGCGTCTGCAACGGTTGTATTCATAAAGGCTCTCAAAAGTATACTTTATGCCGGCAAAGTTCGGAATGTGGCCGTCTACAGCCTTCAGAAAATCGAGCATGGATAGATATGCTCCGTTAAATGCCGGAATATGGTAATAGTAAAAAGGAAGGTCAGGAGCACCGGAAGCTATTTCTTCGCAGTATTTTACCAGTTCCTCAATACGTCCTATCTTGGGGAAGGGGGTAGCCATTGCGCCTATTCCCCAGGCGCCTATCGTTTGTGCATGAGCAGCCAGTCGCTTGCTGGCGGCCACACAGGTGCTTCCTACGTGTACTATAACCTTGAAACCCGACGGCGCTGCTTTCATCCATGCTTCTGCTAGCATCATCCGTTCTTCTTCGGTAAGCAGGTAGCCCTCCCCGGAAGAACCGTTGATGAATACGCCTTTCAAACCGTTGCGTACCAGCATGTCAGCATAAGCAGGGATAGGTTCGGTGTTTACTTTCCCTTCGTTTGTGAAGGGGGTGAATGGTGCATTTATGAGACCGATAATTCTTTCCATAATATGTTATTATATATTATAATGTATGAGTTATTTCTTCTTTTCGGATTCGGTATCTGACGGAGCCTTAGGGAATGCTTCTGAATTCTTGATAATCTCCAGCGCCTTGAGTACCACAGGGTCGTCCTGATTGAGGAACTGCACATATTCCTGGGTATTCTTGGCATTGTAGATGATGTTTGCATAAAGGTTGCGTTCAAATAGCTTTCTGCTGCGGTTAAGCATAAGATTGCGTCTGCGCAACTTTTTCTTCTCGGCGAAGCGTGCGAACTTGTCCAGAAGATTCTGCTTGTCCAGATATTTCACAACATCTTCCATGGTTTCGTACTTGTCAAGTTCCTGGCGGTTTTCGTCGGTGAACTTAAATGCAAACTGCCGCAACAGTCCGGTCATAATGGCTTCCTTATAATAAGAGGTGAATTGTGTGGTGTCTTCAGGGATGAATACATCCGGCATAATGCCACCGCCGCCATACACGGTACGTCCCAGTTTGGTCTTGTATTCGGGGCCGTCAAGATGTATGCTGTCCTGCGAAAAATATTCGCCTCGCTCATAGCGTGCAATCAAGTCCATTTCATACTCCATGTCGTGTCCTTTTGTATAAGGCTTCTGGATACAGCGTCCGCTGGGGGTATAATAGCGGGCAATGGTCAGGCGTACCAGACTGCCGTCGCGGAACTCCATAGGCTGTTGTACCAGTCCTTTTCCAAATGTACGGCGGCCGATGATGGTACCGCGGTCATTGTCCTGGATGGCTCCGGCGAAGATTTCGCTGGAACTGGCGCTGCCCTCGTCAACGAGTACTACTATTGGGAGCTGCTGAAAGCTTCCCTTACCGTCGCTGCGGTATTCTTCACGCGGAATACTCCGTCCCTCTGTATATACAATGAGGCTGTTGCGTGTCAGAAATTCGTTGGCCATTTGAATGGCAATGTGCATGTATCCGCCGGTGTTTCCGCGCAGGTCAATAATAATGCTGCGCATTCCCTTCATGGCCAGGTCGGCAAGCGAAACAAGCATTTCAGCGTATGTCTGTTCTCCGAATTTGTTGATTTGGATATATCCTGTGTTTTCGTTAATCATGTAGGCCGCATCTATGCTTTGCACGGGAATGTCGCCTCTGACCACGGTAAACCAGGTGAGCTTGTCGCTGCCGTGTCTTTTAATACCTAACTTGACCGTGGAGTCTTTAGGGCCTTTCAGACGCTTCATAACCTCGGTGTCTTTTATTCCTACCAACAGCGAGGTGTCTGCCATTACAATGCGGTCGCCAGCCAGAATACCAACTTTCTCCGCTGGTCCGCCGCGGATAACGGACATGACATTAACGGTGTCTTGTTGCATGGTGAAACTTACACCGATTCCCGAGAATGAACCTTTCAGGTCTTCTGATGCCTTTTCTGCATCTTTTGCGCCAATATAGCTGCTATGAGGGTCAAGCTCATTTAATATCTGAGGCATGGCGTCCTCAATAAGATTGGCCAAATCCACTGTGTCCACATAATTCTGGTCAATCAGCTGCAGCAGATGGTTCAGCTTGTTTGAACCGCTATTGGCAATGTTTATGGTGTGACCAGAGAAACGATAGGCATAATGTGTACCTATGAATATACCTCCCACGATACAGAGACACATGAGCAGTGGGGTGAACCGTCTTTTGTTATTCATTTCAAGGTATTATATGAGTATTACGTTTATTATTATAACTTTCTGGAGTCCATAACAGGAGTTGTCAGGATGATATTGAAATATGCTATTGCTCGTTTTCCATGGGCAGGTGTTCCACTTCAATACCGGCCTTTAACAACAGGTCTACCCCGTCTGTCAAGCGATAGGCGCGTTTGTAGACTACACGTTTTATCCCGGCCTGAATGATTAGTTTGGCACATTCGATACAGGGAGAGTCTGTAACATACAAAGTGCTGTCCTGGCTGTTGTTTCCGCTCCGTGCTATTTTTGTGATGGCATTGGCTTCGGCATGGAGTACATAGGGAAGCGTTACGTCATTGTCATCCTCACAGATGTTCTCAAATCCTGAAGGGGTGCCGTTGTAGCCGTCGCTGATAATCATGTTGTCTTTTACAATCAGGGCGCCTACCTGTCTGCGTTTGCAATAACTGTTCTCACTCCAGATACAGGCCATGCGAAGGTATCTGTTATCAAGTTCTGCTTGTTTCTTTTCCATTTTATGGCGAAATTTTAGTAGTTCTTAATTATTTATGTCTCTTGTGTAACACCGGTACGTTCCAGTAGTGCGTCCACTTGCGGTTCCTTTCCGCGGAAACGGCGGTAGAGTTCCATTGGCGGCTCGGTATCTCCTTTTGAAAGAATACATTCTCTGAACTTTTCTGCCGTATCCTTGTCAAAGATTCCTGCTTGGCGGAATACGGCAAAGGCATCGGCATCGAGCACTTCAGCCCATTTGTAGCTGTAATAGCCTGCCGCATAACCACCGCTCATGATGTGCGAGAACTGAACTGCCATACAACACCCTGAAGGGTGGGGAAGCAGTTGTGTGCTTTGCATCATTTTCTGCTCAAAGTCTTCAATCGGTTCCGTAATGGCTTCTTGCTGGGTGTAGAATCCCATATCAAGCAGGCCGAAACTGACTTGTCTTATGCAGTTGTACGCAGCCTGGAACTTGCGGCTTTGCACTATGCGGTCAATCAAATTCTCCGGAATAGGTTCTCCGGTTTCAAAGTGTCGGGCAAATGTATGCAGGAATTGCGGCTCTGTCGCAAAGTTTTCCATAATTTGTGATGGCAGTTCCACAAAGTCCCATCGAACGTTGGTCCCGCTAAGGCAACGATAGCGGACCTTTGAGAAAATGCCATGGAGACAATGACCGAATTCATGAAGGAATGTTTCAACTTCATCCAGTGACAGGAGACTTGGCTTGTCTGCTGTAGGCGGAGTGAAATTGGCAGTCAGGCTGACGTGCGGACGTACATCCGTTCCGTCCTTTTCTATATACTGTTCCTGATATGATGTCATCCAGGCACCGCCTTGCTTATTTGCCCTAGGAAAGAAGTCCGTGTACAGTATGGCCAGGAATGTACCGTCGCTGTCTGTTATTTCATAAGCTTTTACATCAGGGTGGAACACCGGTATATGGCTGTTTTCTTTAAAACTGATGCCATATAGTCTGTGTGCCAATGAGAAGATGCCTTCCTGTACCTGGGCCAAAGGAAAATACGGACGCAACTTTTCTTCGTCCACATCAAATCGTTCTACTTTCAGCTTATGGCTGTAATAGGCAAAGTCCCAGGGTTGCAGAACGAAGTTTTCGCCTTCGGTCTTTCTTGCCAGTTCTTCAACCTCCTTTACCTGCTTTTGCGCTGTCGGAAGACAAGCGTCTGACAATGTGTCAAGCAAGTCATAGACGTGTTGCGTGTCTTGTGCCATTCTCTGTGATAAGGCATACTGGGCATAAGTTTCATAGCCCAATAACTGTGCTTTTTTTGTGCGGAGCTCTACAATACGTGCCACGTTTTTCCTGTTGTCAAACTCGTTATCCTTGTGACATAGTGTATTCCGGGCCATGTACATTTGTTTGCGCAGTTCTCTGTTGTCTGCGTATGTAATAAAGGGTATATAGCTTGGTGCGTGCAATGTAAAGAGCCAGCCTTCCAGCCCTTCTTCCTTAGCGGCCAGTTGCGCTGCTTCCAGTTGTCTCTGGGGCAGTCCTTCCAACTGTTCCAGCGTTGTAACATGCAGTTTGAACGCATTTAATTCCTTAAGCAGTTTTTGGCTGAAGTCCAGGGTGAGAGATGAAAGTTCTGTTGTAATGCGTGCAAACTCTTCTTTGTCTTTTCCTTTCAGATTGGCACCGTTGCGTTCAAATCCGTTGTACACTTTTTCTGTGAGTCGTTTTTGCTCACTGTCCAGCCCGTCCCGGTGTTCGTAGACGTATTTTATTTTTTCAAAAAGTTCCTCGTTCAGTGTTATACGGTTAGAGTGTGCTGTTAGCAACGGTGTCATTTTCTGTGCCAGGGCATCCATCTCATCGTTGGTATTGGCACTTGTCAGATTGAAGAATACAGTTGTGGCACGAGACAGCAGCTGGTCTGTTTCCGGTAGGATTACGTTTTCAAATGTGGGTTCTCCGGTTTCGGCTATGATGTTTCTTATGGCATCTTCTTCCTGTTTCATCCCTTCTGTCATGGCAGATTCATAGTCTTCCAGTCTGATGCGGTCAAAGGGAACGGTGTTATACGGTGTGCCGTAATTGGGTTCTGCAAATGGATTTGTAGCGTTCATGTAGTCAAATTTCTGTTTTGTTTGCCGGTTTACTGTTAATGCGAAGCAAGCGCATGGGATATTAGGTTTTCCAACCGTGGGATATGAATTTCTTTTCGTTGCAACTTTATCAGGTTCTGGTCTTGCCAATGGTTTAGCAGACGCGATATGTTCAGTCTTGTCTCGTTCATATAGGCAGCCAGATCTTCCATTTTGATTCTCATAGTCTTGCTTCCGTATGAAACGGAAGAGAGTGTGCGGATGAGATATATCAGTCGCTTGGCTGTACATGATGTATAAGGTTGCATCTGTTGTTCTTTCAAGTATTGTATGTTGGCAGACAGCAGATTGAGATAATTCATCCGAAAAATGTCATTACGTGTAAACAATTTTGCCATTTCGGGTTTCTCAAGTGTCATCAGGGTACAGGTTTCCGCGGTAATGTAATCGCTCCTGTACATACAATGCAGACCATACAGAGACTCCGGTTCTATAACCCATGGTGCAAACAGGGTTTCTTCAAACTCAAAGTCTTTCTGTGCTGACGATGTGCGCCGTACCACGCTTCCTTTCAGTAAAAGGTAGAGTCTGTTGCATACTTCGCCTTGTGTGCAGATATGAATGTTTGTGCCGTTTGTGTTATATATGGAAGCCTGTTTCTGGATCTGTGTAATTTCCGCGGCATTCATACCTTGTAGCAGAGGCAGTTGTGTAAGTTCGGTATACATGTCGGTTTATTGTGCGATAAGGGCTTCTATTCCGGGGCTTTTCCATACCTGGTAGTTACCTTCTTTGTCTGTATGGATAAAATAGGCCATTAGCTCGGGATGTTTGTCCAGAACCTGTAGTGACTTTTCGAGCCCCAATACCATGAAGGCTGTGGCATAAGCGTCAGCTATGGCGCAAGTGGGCGCTATTACTGTGCTGCTCAGTATTGAATGTTGTACCGGATAGCCTGTCTTGGGGTCAATGGTATGGGCAATCTTTCTTCCGTTGTCAATATAAAAGTTGCGGTAGTTTCCGCTTGTAGCCATGGCGCAGTTGTTCATCTGCAGTATCGTCTGCAGTTCGTTGCTGGTTGATGTGGAGTCTTCTTGCGGTTTGTTTACGCCTATTCGCCATGCTTTGGCCTTTGGACTGACTCCGCTTGTTACAACTTCTCCGCCAATTTCAATCATGAAGTTGTTAATGCCATGCTTGCGGAACATTTGTGCCACACAATCTGATCCGAATCCTTTCGCCACCGCACTGAGGTCTATTATCATGCGTGGGTCTTCACGGAAGAATATGTTGTCCTTTAAACTGATTCGGTTCCAGCCAATCAATTGTCTCAGACTGTCCACCTGCAGCGAATCGGGTAGTGCTCCGTGTTTGAAACCGAATCCCCAGGCATTCACAAGTGGTGCCACCGTAATGTCAAAAGCTCCGTCTGTGGCTTGGCTTACTTCGCGGGCTATGTGGAATATGGTTCTTAATAATGAATCCGTTTCGTTGCTTTTGCCCGAATTGATCTGGCTGATTGTGCTGTTGGGGTTGAACATGGAGAGTGATTGGTCAACAGCCTGCAGCTCTTCCAGAATTTTACCGTTAAGGCTGCTGTCGCATTGATATGTGGCATGATAAACTGTGCCAAAAATAGCCCCCTCGCAGTATTGGAAAGGTATGTCCTTTGCCTCTTCTTTACGTGTTATGGCCAGATAGGTTCCTATAATGAGGAACAAGAGAAACGGCAGATGCCATTTTTTTAGAGTTTTTGTCTTATTGTCAGTCATTTCTTGTATGATTTTTTTTCAGATATTCGCAATATGTTCCACAACCGTCTTTATGGCTATGCAAATCAATATGATTCCTCCTATGAATGAAGTGGGGAAATGAAGTTTTTCTCCCACAAGAATTCCTATGCCCATTCCTATGATGGAAAGAAAAGAGGAACAGAACGCAATAACCGCCGAGACGCACAGCATGTAATGCCATCCCGCATTTTGTATGAATGAGAATGATATTCCCACAGCCATGGCATCCAGGCTGGTGGCAATGGCCAATAGCGGAATGTTTCTGTAGGTCAGCATGCCGGAATGCTTCTTTTCTTGGGGATGAAAGTCTTCCCATATCATTTTAGTGCCCAGGAAGACAAGCAGCAGTACGGAAATCCATTTGCCGATTATGGTAAAGTATTCGGAAAAGAAGGATGTGCCTCCGTACCCTGCCATGAACATCCCTCCCTGAAAGATACCGAAAGCCAGGATGGCCGTTGTCATAAGTCCCGGCAGCAACTTTCTTGAACTGATACCTGTGGCAACGCTGATGGCAAAGCAGTCCATAGCCAGCGCTATGCCTATCCACCAAACTTCTATGGAACTCATATTTTCAGATTTGTTTTGTTCTTACGTGCTGTTTTGCCTACGTCAAATGTCAGGTTTACCGTGCCTCCCCATCCTGATCCTCCGTTTCGTCCGAATCCCGGAATATACCATGGGTCGCCCCATTCATTGCCGCTCTGTTTGATACGCATTTTGTAGCGCACATTGTATCCCAGACGTATGATGCTCCACAGTTTGGTCTCCACACCGATGACAATCTCCGCCCATTGTGCCTTGCCTTTTACGTCGTCAAGTACAAGAGGTGTGTGTACGCCCCACGCTTCATCCATGAAGTCGGGGTTTTCAAAATCGTAGTTGAACGTGGAAAAAGCGTAACGGACACCGCCGAAGAAACGGTTTCCGTTGTGTTTTTTATTGAAATTGTAGTCCATTCCCACTCTGAAGTAGGGTGCGGTTGTGCTGAATACGTTGTTGTTCTCTTCTCCTTCGCGTGTGCAGTCGCCTATTCCGAGTTCAAATACAGGGAAGTATTTTTCCTTGAAATTCAGACGGGCCGATGCTTCCATGTTGGCAAAACGCGAATTCATGAGCTTCATCATCAGACCGCACATGTCAACAGAAACGGCCGCGCCTGATATGAAGGCGCTCTTTTTCTCCTTTTGCGCGGCGGTTAGTGTATCGGGGAGAGCCTTGGCCTTTTCAGCGATATTCTCTTCTGTGGTTTGTGAAAGGGCAGTGGCTGCCGTCAGACTAATCAGCAGCGTGGAAATGTATCTGTATATTTTCAACATCGGCATAATTTACATTAGGATTTACCAGTGACAGCGAATCAATGAAGGTATGTGTGCTGTTCACGTCTGTGATGAGGTGGAACATTTTTGTCGGACAATCAGGCGATTCAAAATGGGGAATGTTGTTCTTCTTTATCCAAATGGTATCCTCCATGGTGTATCCGCTACCCTGAATGCGCAATACCAGTGTGTCCTCTTCGTTCCAGTAGCTCATGGGCAGTTCTATTCCTGTCGCTCCCTGCTTTTGGTTTACCAGCACAGAGTCAGTACCGCAGGCTGTAACAGTGATAATGTCGTTAAGCGTAACTTTGCTTCCCTCTGCATAGAAATTGCAGGTGTAGGTTACGCTGTTGTCAAGTGTGCAGTCGGCTTGGTCACATGCGCCAAGTAGGGCAAGGCATGATAAAAGAAGTATTGGAATTCGGCGCATTACAGTTCTTTTTCTATTTGGTAGTTGTTACGTTCAGGGGCGTTGCGGCTGATAAGCTCGCCCAGAAAACCTGCAACGAATAGTTGTGTGCCCAGAATCATCATGGTAAGGGCCAGATAGAAATAAGGACTGTCCGTTACCAGTGGGTGTACATATCCGTTGTTCAGGTAATAAAGTTTGGTTGCACCCACTACAATCACGCTCAACAGGCCTACGATGAACATCAGAGTGCCTATGAATCCGAACACGTGCATTGGTTTCAGCCCGAAACTGTCAAGGAACCATAGCGAAAGCAGGTCAAGATAGCCGTTGACAAAACGGTTGAGTCCCATAAACTTTGACTTGCCGAACTTGCGTGCCTGGTGGTGTACCGTCTTTTCGCCAATTTTGCTGAATCCTGCGCTTTTGGCCAGATAGGGGATATAGCGGTGCATCTCTCCATACACTTCAATGTGTTTGATCACCTCGTTTCTGTAAGCTTTAAGTCCGCAGTTGAAGTCGTGCAGATTGTGTATGCCGCTCACCTTCCTTGCCGTGGCGTTGAAAAGTTTGGTGGGGATGGTCTTGGACAGCGGGTCGTACCGCTTCTGCTTGTATCCGCTTACCAGATCATAGCCGTCCTGGGTAATCATCCTGTACAGTTCGGGTATCTCGTCGGGCGAGTCCTGCAGGTCGGCGTCCATGGTTATTACCACATCTCCCTTGGCACGGTCAAATCCGCAATACAGTGCCGGGCTTTTTCCGTAATTACGTCTGAATTTAATGCCGTGTACCGTGTCGGGATTCTGGTTGTGCAGTTCGTTGATTACATCCCATGAACGGTCTGTACTGCCGTCGTTTACAAATATTACCTCGTATGTGAATTTGTTTTCTTCCATTACCCGCTTTATCCACGAAAAGAGTTCGGGGAGCGATTCGTCCTCATTGTAAAGGGGTATTACAACTGAAATGTCCATTGGTTGTCTTATGTCGTTTGTTTTATGATTTTACTTCGGGTTGTGGGTTAATTCTGCCCAAACCTCCAAAAAGGGAACTGAGCAGTGCGCAGAATCCTGTAGCCATGGTGTTCATGAAGAGCAACTGCACGATTATGGTCCGCGTACTCATTGAAGCCAGTGCATCGAGCAGTGTCTTTATGTCCAGGTCTGGAAAGTTATGCTTCATGGTTTCTGCGTACAGCGGGTCTTGGAACATCGTGCTGATGGTGTTTATGAAATGTCCCTGATCCAGAAAGGCAAAGTAAATGTATTGTCCCAGCGTAGTTATCAGCGCTGCGTTGAGAAAGCAGGTCAAGGCAAACCACAGGCTTTGCAGCCAGTTCAGATTATACACCAGTGTACGGTAGCTGCGTATCATTCTTGTACATGCCAATATGGAAAACAGACCGATGAAATTGCCGGCCGTACCCAGGAAAGGGATATCCATGGCATACATGGTACAGCCAAAACTGGCAAGCCACATCAGTCCCAGTCTTATACCGTTTTGCGAGGCCGTGGCCAGAGCCTGATTACGATCAAAAGGGTTGTTGCTCATCTCTGTAATTTATAATTCACGCAAATTTACGTCTTTATTTCTATATAAATAAAGTTCGCGAGCAATAAAATGGATCATGATAAAAAAATGAAGGAAATATTTGTCCGAGTCAATGAAATGTATTACCTTTGCACCGCAAAAATGGGAAAGTCCTTCACGGCATGCTCCCTTGGAATCCCCCAGGGCTTGATCGCAGCAAGGGTACTTGGTTGTAGCGGCGCGATGCAGGTAGCTTTCCCACCCGCCTCTTTAGCTCAGTTGGCCAGAGCACGTGATTTGTAATCTCGGGGTCGTTGGTTCGAATCCGACAAGAGGCTCAAGCAAAAGCGAAACCAGTGTTTCGCTTTTATTTTTTTTATCGCAAATAACATATATCTATAATGGGAAAAGACAGTCATTTTAATTCAGTCTTGTTCAATAAGTTGACCTTTCTTGTTGAACAAAAGGATTATGACGCTTTAACTGCTTTTCTCAACAGTCTTTCCAACTCACAGTTCAGAACGGCAGGATATATATTTGGCGAACGCATAGGCTTGTCTGTTCAGTCCTCATCCTTTTGGCAACTGTTTGTCTGTCTTGTCCGTTACAATTCAAAGGCGTTCCTCGTTACCATGCTTAAGTGTTTTGTACAAGGAATGGAGCAGGGTAGCCTGTCGCTTTATGACGATGGATTCAAAGAAGCGGCTATGCTGCTCAGGGCATCGCAAATTGACCGTCAGAAAACGGTTCAGACCATACTGCCGGCCCTAAGGCAAGTCAATGAAGTGCATTTTCTCTTTACCATGCTGGGATATGATGAAATGTCTTCTCGGATACCTTTTCTTCTGAAATCATTCAATAAAGTAACATCCTTTGTGTTGCTTCAGGCTCTGCATTATGTAGAACAGGACCGTGCTTTCCTTATTAAGGTGGCGTATTATATAATGTCCCGTGGCGATTCTTTTTCATTCAATGTGGCCAGTCTGATTAAATCCATTTATGGTCTTGATGAACTTAAAGGAACCTTTTCGCTCCGTTTGCAGCCTTTTGAACTTTCGCGTATAGAAAAGTCATATGAAGCCTTCTGTGGTGTAGTGGACTTCCACTGATATTCTTTCTGTCGCTTGAAGGGATTCTTTTGTTCCTCTTTATTGTGGTGTAAAATATTTTTACTACCATCTACCTATCACACGTTGGTTTTATTATGAACAAAAAACCGCTTAAAACAGTTCAAAAACAAACCTAATTCGCCTCAAAAAACAGCCCTACTGGAAAAAAATAAATTTCCAACTGAGAAAAAATAATTTTCCAGTTGGGAAACAAAATTTTTCCAACTGGGCATTTCCGGCTTTCCAGCTGGATTTATACGGAAATACGGTTTTGTAAAGAATTTTGATGGCATACGGATTATGTTTTTTTGACAGAAGAACATTATGAGCAATCGGCTTTGAGTTTTTTCGACAAAAGAACATAAGGACATAAGTTTT
>JAGBGU010000020.1 GCA_017935785.1 Bacteroidaceae bacterium | reverse complement strand
TCTCCTCGGGGCAAGTTAGCTATCTCCTCAGAGTAAATAAGCTATCTCCTGAGACCAAGTTAGCTATCTTACTTTTTCCCCATATTTTTGTCTTGGAAAACGATGGTTATTGCTGCTGATTTTATTTTTTGACAAAAGAACATAAGTATTGAATTGGGATGCCCCAAAATGAGAATATAAATTATTGCTGTCCGGGGAAATGTTGTTTTTGAAACGCTTCATGATTTTTACCGGACAGCAATATAATATAATATAACAGCGAGCGTAAACAGACTATAATCTGGTTTCCGCTCGCTGTTTTTAGATTTATATGCGCTCGTAGGTGGCTTATTTAGTATAGAGGGCTACGATGGCTTCGTACTTCTCTTGTTTGCCGGAAGTGGTCTTGGGCTCTTCAACCTTCTTTCCGTATTCGTAGAGTTGTTCAAGAGAGAGCTTGCCTTCTTCGAAGTCCTTTCCGATACCGGCATCGAAGCTTGCGTATCTCTCCTTTACCATTGCGGGAATCTCGCTCTGTTCCAGTATGGCCGCAGCATTTTCAAGGGCGCGTGCCATTGCGTCCATACCGCTGATATGAGCTATGAACAGGTCTTCGGGATCGGTTGAGTTTCTTCTGATCTTGGCGTCGAAGTTGGAGCCTCCGGTTCCCAGTCCGCCAGCGCGGATAACCTGGAGCATGGCTTGTGTCAGTTCAAAGTTGTCAATGGGGAACTGGTCGGTGTCCCATCCGTTCTGCATATCGCCTCTGTTGGCGTCGATGGAGCCAAGCATGCCGTTGTCCACGGCTACGGCCAGTTCGTGCTCGAATGTGTGGCCGGCCAGGGTGGCGTGGTTAACCTCGATGTTAACCTTGAAGTCGTTTTCCAGGCCGTTGGCCTTGATGAAGCCGATTACGGTTTCTGTATCCACGTCGTACTGGTGCTTGGTGGGCTCCATGGGCTTGGGTTCGATAAGGAATGTGCCTTTGAAGCCCTTGGCGCGTGCATAGTCGCGGGCGGCAATCAGCATTTTGGCCAGATGGTCTTTCTCGCGTTGCATTTGGGTGTTGAGCAGGCTCATGTAGCCTTCTCTTCCGCCCCAGAACACGTAGTTTTCTCCGCCCAGCTTTATTGTGGCGTCTATGGCGGTCTTTATCTGTACGGCGGCTCGTGCTACAACGTCGAAGTCGGGGTTGGTGGCGGCTCCGTTCATGTAGCGTTTGTGGCCGAATACGTTGGCTGTTCCCCAGAGCAGCTTGATGTTGCTGCCTTTCATCTTTTCCAGGGCATAGTCTGTAATTTCCTGCATACGGGCTTCGTATTCGGCTATGCTTTCGCCTTCTTCAACCAGGTCCACATCGTGGAAGCAGTAGTATTCGATACCCAGTTTCTCCATAATCTCAAATCCGGCATCGAGCTTGTCCTTGGCACGCTGCATGGGGGTGTCTGCCTTGTCCCATTCGTAGCTTCTGGTCTGTCCGCCAAACTGGTCGGCTGAGGCTGCACCGAGCGAGTGCCACCATGCCATGGCAAACCTGAGCCAGTCTTTCATTTTCTTTCCCATTATTATCTTTTCAGGATCATAATAATGGAATGCCATTACGTTTTTGCTTTCGGGTCCTTCAAAAGGTATTTTACCGATTTGTGGGAAAAATTCTTTTGCCATAGGTTAATATTTTAAATGTTAATAAAAATAATGTATGTCTGTTTACTCAAATGATTTGCTGTATCAACCGATAATCGCCTTGAGCCGTTCCTTCCATTGCAGATAGGCGGCCTGGTATGCCATGCTGTCTTTTTCAGAAGGCTCAACGGTCTGTAGTTTCTCCAATGTGGCGAACGCTTCGTTGTGGTCTTTGTAGATTCCGGCTCCGATTCCGGCTCCGCGGGCAGCGCCTATGCTTCCGTCCGTATCATAAAGATTTATGGTGGCGCCGCTTACGCCTGCCAGCGTATCGCGGAATATGGGGCTGAGGAACATATTGGCGTTTCCGGCATGGATTTTCTTGATATCCATACCCATCTCGCGCATAATTTCCATGCCGTAGCAGAAACTGAACACAATGCCTTCCTGCGATGCCCGGAGAAGATGTCTCATATCGTGCTGGTTGAAATCCAAACCGCTTACGGAACAGCCTGTTTCCCGGTTCTCCAATACGCGTTCGGCTCCGTTCCCGAACGGGATGACAGACAACCCTTCGCTTCCGATGGGTATTTGGGCGGCCAAATTGTTCATCTCTGCATAGCCGGTTCCCAGAGGAACTATATTCTTTCTTATCCAAGCATTGAGGATTCCGGTACCGTTGATGCAGAGCAGTACGCCAAGGCGGGGATTCTCGGCCGTGTGATTGACATGCGCAAAGGTGTTTACGCGGCTTTTGGGGTCGTAGTTCACTTTGCCCAGTACGCCATAAACAACTCCGGAAGTGCCGGCGGTGGAGGCAATTTCTCCGGGGTTGAACACATTCAGGGAAAGGGCGTTATTGGGTTGGTCTCCGGCACGGTATGTGATGGGCGTACCCTCGGCCAGTCCTGTTTCGGCCGCTGCTTGCTTTGAAACAGTGCCTTGGTGGGCAAAGGTAGGTACAATGTCGGCTATCAGTTCGGGAGAGAATCCGTTACAGTCGAGCAGAAAATCGGCTACCTTTCCGTTCTTGAAGTCCCAAAGCATGCCTTCGCTCAGTCCGGGAATGGTGGTGTTGGGGATATGGCTCAGCTTCATGGCAATATAGTCGCCCGGGAGCATGATTTTATATATTTGTCCGTAAATGTCGGGGCGGTTCTCCTTTATCCAAGCCAGTTTTGATGCGGTGAAGTTTCCGGGAGAGTTGAGCAAATGGGAAAGGCACTTTTCAGAACCGATTTGCTTGAATGCCTTCTCGCCGTACGGTACGGCGCGTGAGTCGCACCAGATGATGGACGGACAAAGGGGTTTAAGCTCTTTGTCGACACAAACCAGTCCGTGCATCTGATAAGATATGCCAATGGCTTGTATGTCTTCCGCCTTGGCTTGGGAATCGTGCAGCACTTGCGCCAGACTTTGTTTGGCATATTCCCACCACATTTCGGGTTCCTGTTCCGCCCAACCGGCCTTAACGGCAATGATGGGCGCTTCTGTCTTGGGGTAAAACGCGGATGCCACACATTTTCCGCTGTCAGTATTGACCAGCGATGCTTTTACTGAACTTGATCCTATGTCAAATCCTAATAGATATTTGTTGTTCATGTCTCAAAATGGAATATTAGTCTTAGGGTCTTTTTTTCTCATGTTTTATAGTGGTGTGCCTTCTGAATTACCATTCGTCTCCGCCGCGTTCCATGCCCACGATGTAGTCGGGAAGTTTGTCGAAGGGAGCTTTCTCTCCAGCATGAACGGCGCGCAGATGGCGTGCCGTCTCCATCATGGCCTCGGTCTGTTCGCGGTAGGGCACGTTAGTAACGTCAATCAGTCCGCAGTTGTAGTTCTCTCCGTCAAAGCGACCCAGTACGTCCTGGTCGTTCCATGTGAAATAGGTAAGTCCCACCAGACCGGGATGGGTGAAGCCCTGTTCTACATAGTAACGGTAGGCTTGTCCGCGGCTGGCTTGGTCTGCCACTTGGTAAAGGGACTGTCCCAGTCCGCGGTCGGCCGCTCCGAAATGGAACTCGCCGATAATCATGGGCAGTCCGCTCCAGGTCAGCAGTCTGTCCATAAGCTTGGTGTCGGGCTTCAGGGCGTATCCGTTGAAGCTCATCACGTCGAAGTGCTTGGCACAGATTGCGGCAAGACGTTCGGTTACTGCATAAGCGTTTCCGAAACGGTAGCCAAGATTCATGTGGTTGGGGTCCAGACGGAGCTGAACACGCTTGATAGCGGTGAGGTAGGCATCGAAGGTTTCATAAACAAAGCTTATGCGGCTCTCGCGGCTGTCGCCATGCTTTGCCAGATATTCCTGCAGAGCCTTCTTCATAGCGCGGTCGGGGCCGTTAAGCAATGTGTTGCATAGGCGGTCTTCCGAGCCAACCCAAGTGGGTTCGTTGCCTACATAATATCCAATGAGCCAGGGATTGTTGCGGTATCCCTCCATAAGCGGTTTGAGCGATGCTTCCAGCCGCTCGTCCAGCCGCGGTTCATAGGGGTCGCCCAGACCAAACAGCCCGCTGTCCACCCCGGCCGGATGCATGGTGCAAGTAAATGCCTTCCGGTTGCTCTTTTCCACCCTTCGGTCGCTCCAGTTTCCTATGGTGTTTACACCCCATTTGTCCATACGCTTGATAGTAAGGTCAATGGCGGCCTTTTCATAGTCAGGGCCAAAACGGCGTTCAAGATTCCAAGCGGAATAGTCTGCCGTGCGTCCGCCTCTTCTGTTTGTCTGGATGAATTTTTCGGGCGGCAGCTGCTTGAGCATATTCATGCGCTTGTCCAGGTCTTTTACACCGCCTCCGGAAGAGAGGTTGATGCAGCATACGCCCACGCTAAGGAAGTGGTAACCGTCGGGATCTACCAGCCACCAGCGGCCGTCTTTCATCTCTTTCCGGAAGAAACCTGTCGCTTGTGATTTCTGGGAAAGATAGCCTCCGTAACGCGAATAGCCGTAGAGGTTTTCGGCAGAAACTTCCTCTTCCTCCTCTTCCTTCCATGCCTTTTTCAAGTTTTTGACACCCTTTATTTTTCCGGGCCATTCCACCAAATTGTGTTGTCCCAGTTCGTCCAATACAGGTTTCTTGCCGTAGTATGCGTCACCGGGGTCTTCGGTGAACAGTTCGATGTTGCGTATTTCGGCCCACGAATCCTTGTGCGGTCTGTATTGTCTGATTCCGATAGAGTCTACGCCCGTCATGGGGCCTACATTGCCGCCAATATTTACCCATCCTGTCTGTCGGGGTTTGTTGAACATACTGGCCATGTCGTGCGAGCTGGCTGGCGGTTCTCTGAAATAGACAAGGGGTATGACCAGACGGTTCCATTGTCCTGGCACATAGCTATGTACTTGCAGTTCGTCATAGCCATGGTCTGTGGTAAACCCAAGAAGAAAGCGCTGAGACGTGGATACACGGAACTCTATGCCCACGTAGTTATATCCGTCCCAACTGCGGGGCATTTGGGGGTTGAGTTCCTTAATGGATACTTTGGCTCCCGATTTTGTGCGCTGGCTGTCGAACTGGATTTTGTGTACCTTTGCCTGTAAGGCCAAAGGGGCGAGCCATAGTATGGCCAGGAGTCGTAGTGCTTTCATAAGGGTATTTTTTTATTATATATATATTATGTATATCCTGTATTGTTTATCGGATGATGACAATGCGTGCCACAATGGCTTTCTTGCCTTCTGCGTTGTTGGCTACGATATGGTATACGCCGCTGGCCACTCTCCTGCCCTTTTGTGTGCGTCCGTCCCATGTAAAGGTTCCTCCGGCTGAAACTCCGCTCCACACAAGCTGTCCGGAACTGCTGAGAATCTTCACCTCGGCATCCATGGAGAGTCCGCGCACGGCAATTGTACCGTTATAGTCGGGCTTTACCGGATTGGGGAACACAAGCACCTCGTCTGCATCCATTTTCTCTACTGCTTCGGTTGCTTCGGCTGCGTAGCTGCAAATGCCTTTGTCTGTGCCAATCATAACCACACCTGTGGTGGGATGAACGGCAATACACTGTATGGCATTGCTCAGCAGGGGCGAGTCTGAGCTGGTAAAGTGGTGAATCATCTCCGTTCCGTCGGCACTTATAAGATATAGCCCGTCCGTATGTGTGCCAATCCACTTTCGGTTTCCGCCGTCCACAGCTATGCAGGATATGGCCACACCATTTAGCAGATAGTCAGCCAGTCCGCTTCCGTCGTTTCGAGAAATCTTTACTTGTTCAAAGCGGAAGTCGTTGTCGAAATAGCGTGTTGCATCCTCTATGACAAATATGCCCAGATTGGTTCCGCACCAGATGCGTCCGTCCAAATCCTCGGTCATGCAATAGAATTCGTCCGGAGAATAGGACGTGCCGTCCTGATTGGTGATGGTGGAGCGCAGAATGTGGCGGTCATCCATTTGTGTGTCCAGCGTACCAGAAGTGTCAAAGCAGAAGAAGCCTTTTCCGTCCATTCTGCGGCTGTTGATAAACTTCAGTCCGCTACTATGCATCAGATAGTCGTCGCAAAGTGATACACTGTCAATCTCTTTGTAGTGGAGCGACGCCCATTTCCCGTTGGCCTTGAGGATACGGATGATGTTGTGTGTCTCGCTGCATAGCATCCACAGATTGTCGTCCGTATCGTACTGCAGTCCGGCACAAGAAACATAGTTGTAATAGTTGGCGTTATCGGGAAGGATACTGCGCAGAGGGCTGTTGTCGCAATTGTAAAGCTTGGCAAACTTTCCGTCGCGGTATTCGCATAGTCCGTTTCGGTGAAGGGCGGCAAAATGGTGTGTGTCGTCCAGCGGATCCTGTACCAGAGAGGTGGTATTTGCCAAACGCAAGTTGGGATACTGTCTGGCCAGATCCTTTAATGGAGCTTCCTGGAAATTCTCCCACTCGCCGTTATGGAAAATCATTGCCGTGGGGTCGTTATAGATAGCATCTACCGTATTGATGCCGCCGGCAACCAAAAGGCGGTCGCCCACCCATTGCATGCGGTATGACAAGTCTCGCTTGGGGCTGTTTGGCTGTATGGGCCCCGCTTTATGGGTCAGGGCGGTCCCTTGCAAAGTATAGCAGTGTAAGCCTTCATCTCCCTGGCTTACCCAGAAAGTACCGTTGCGGTAACTTGCATCATACCAGTTGTTTGCTTGCTTGATGGTTGTTATCTGCTTTTGTTTAGCGCAAAGGTTAATCTGTTCCTCGGATGCCCAGATAAGGTAATCGCCGCAATTGCGCAGGAAACGGGATTTTTCCTGGCTCACAACGGCATGCTTTCCGGTGGTGGGGTTGATAGAGAAAACTTTTTGGTAAGCCTGTCCCCACAGTATGCCGTCAAAACCGGTAAGGTTGGCAAAGTTGCTTGTGGAAATGGCTTTCCAATTATCCTTCTGTAGCTTGTTTTTATTTTGCGGACAAGTGTATACGCCCTTTGTCGTGCCCAGATAGACATTGTTGTCCAATAATGCCAGGCCATGCGTATTCAGGCCCAGATTATAGGTGTTGCGCAGAACTTTTTCCTTAAGGTCCAGTTCAATATAGCCGAATCCGGTGCAAAGGTATGCCATATCGTTTTCCGTATGGATGGCATTGACCTCTTTGTTGGCAATGGCCTTTTCCTTCAGATCGGGCAGATAGTGGATATTTCCGTTGTCATCCAGCAAATCAATTCCGCCGTCGGTATAAACCAAAACCAGCGTGCGGGCCTTTTCGCTGTAGCTCATATAGGCAATATGTACACCGTTAAGGTGTTCAAGGCAGTTAAATGTCCTGACACTTGTATCTTCTGTATCGTAGGCCAGCAGATTGTTTCCGCAAAGCGTATAGACAATGCTCCCTGCCACCATGTTCTTTGTGGCTTGCCAGTATGAGGGGTATACGTCCCATTTGCCTATTTCCTGTCCGATGGCATTGCAGGCGGTGAGCCAGCAAAGCAGGAAGGTAAGGATATATTTGCGGAAAACAACCATGTCATTATGATTTTTCGGTTAGTCTGTCTCGTTTCTGTATTCCTTCTTCAGCCACGCGACCAGTTTTGCCATGGCGCGTCCGCGGTGACTGATAAGGTTTTTCTCTTCGGCCGACATCTCGGCAAAGGACATTCCCCCTTTACCCTCAGGAGCGAAGATGGGGTCGTATCCGAAACCTTCAGTACCCGATTTCTCCTTGAGGATTTCTCCCTCCACCACGCCTTCAAAAAGGTACTCTTTCCCTTCTTTTACCAGCGCTATTACAGTTCTGAAACGTGCCTTACGATTTTCCACGCCCTTCAGCTTGTCCAGCAGACATTGCATGTTGGCTTCTGCATCGTGGCTTTTCCCGTAGCCGTTCATACAACCGTATCTTGCGGTATATACACCAGGCTCGCCGTTTAGTGCGTCCACTTCCAGACCGGTATCATCGGCAAAACTGTCTACGCCGTAGCGGTCGTGCATATAGTGCGCCTTCTGGAGGGCGTTTCCTTCGAGTGTGTCGCCGGTTTCGCGAATCTCATCATAGCAGAAAATCTCCTCCAGACCCTTAATCAGAAAATTGTGGTCCAGCATTTGGCGCACTTCTCTGAGCTTGTGCTCGTTATTGGTGGCCATGACTAGTAGGTCTCGTATCATTCTCATTTATTTTTTCAATTTGTCAAATCCTTCTCCAAATACACCTTCCACGTTGCACATGGATACGAATGCCTTTGTATCGAGTGCGTGAATCAGGTCGAAGAGCCGTCTGCTCTCATGCTTCTTGGCCATGATAAGCAACACGCGGCGCTGTTCCTTGCTGTACCACCCCTCGCCGTAAAGGATGGTTACTCCGCGCTCCATTTTCAGACCCACCTCGTTTGCAATGAGGTCGCACTTGTCCGAAATGATGATGAACTGTACGCTTTGCCGTGCTCCGTTTATGATAAAGTCCAGGAAGTTCATGGACACAATCATGGTCAGATAGCCGATAACCAGCGTCTCCACATCATGGAAAAGCAGATAGCTGCAACTGATGATAAGGATGTCCGCATAGAGCATTACGCGCCCCAGACTGATGTCCTTGTATTTGTTCACGCACGAGGCAATAATGTCTGTGCCTCCCGTGCTTCCGCCGGCCAGGAACACTATGGCAAGGCCCAGACCTTCCAGGCAGCCGCCGATGATGCAGGCCATGAACTTCTGGTCGCCCACACACTTATATAGCGTACCGTCATCCATTGTGATGTATTCCTGAATGAATCCGATGAAGAAGCTGGCCAGTACCGTGGCTATGATGGTACGGGTAAAATAGCTTGCTCCCATGATGCGTAATGCCAGGACAAGCAGGGCGCAGTTAATGATGAGGTAGCTGTACTGGGCCTGGAATCCGGTAGCGTAGTAGATGAGTGCGGCGATACCGCTCACACCGCCGGAAGTAATCTGGTAGGGCAACATAAAGCAGGTATAGCCCACACAATAGATAATCAGTCCGATAACAATTTTCGTGTATGTATTGGACAGATCCCATATTTTCTGCTTGATGTGTTCCATGTGCTTTCCTTTCGTTTTTTTGTTTTTTTTATGCTCTTATGGGATTGAATCCGTTTCCGTAAACGCCCTCTACCCTACTCTGTGATACAAAGGCGGCGGGGTCCACCTCGTGGATGAGTCTGAGGATATAGACGGCCTCGCGCTTGTGTACGATGGTAATGAGAATCTTCACTTCCTGATGGCTGTAGTACCCTTCTCCGTTGATGACCGTCACGGAATGTGCCGTCTCGTGTATGATGCGTTCGCCAATGGCTTCGTGCATTCGGGTGAAGATGATGAACTGCACGTCCTGCCTGGTGCTGTTTACCACCATGTCCAGGGTGTAGGTGTAGATGGCAAGCGCCACATAGCCGAACACCACCATGCGCCAGTCGTTGAAGATGAACAGACAGGAACCGATGATGAAGAAGTCCATGAAGAGGATTACACGCCCCAGGCTGATGTTTTTGTATTTGTTTACCACTGCCGCCACAATGTCCGTGCCTCCGGTGCTTCCGCCGGCCAGGAACACCACTCCTATGCCGATTCCGTTCATGATGGCGCCGATTACGCAGGCCATGGTGTCCTGTCCTTCGCCCAGAATCTGGATAAGGTTACCCGCATCATCCGTCATAAGCTGCCGTCCCAGCTCCAGATAGGTGGAAAGGGCAAATACGGCATAGGCGGTCTTCATTGTGAATTTCCACCCCAACTGTTTGAGGGCCATGAGCAGCAGTACGGCATTGGCCATGAAGAGCGAGTAGCTCATGGGGAAGGATGTTACATAGTATATAATGGCGCACACACCCGTAAGCGCACCGGTGGTAATGTGGTAGGGCAGCATAAATACAGCCCATCCCAATGCATAGAGTGCCAATCCCACATTAATGATAAGGAAATCCTTTGTGAATTCCCAAATGCGTATTTTGGAAATCTGTGGCATGTGTATTAGGTATTATTGTCGTTCTTGTTACTTATTCAGGTTTTACAACCAGGTTGATGATTCTTCCCGGCACAACAATCTGCTTCACCACCTGCATTCCCTTAAGGAATTTGGCGGCTTCGGGTGCGTTCATTGCTGCCTCAATCATGCTTTCCTTTGTGGCGTCAGCGGGGAATTCCATGGTAAAGCGCACCTTTCCGTTGAACTGGATAGGCATTTTTACCTTGTCTTCCACTAGGAACTCTTCGTTCAGCTCGGGCCATTGTGCGTCGCAAACTGAGGTTGTGTTGCCCAGTGCCTCCCAAAGTTCTTCGGCAATGTGGGGGCAGAAGGGGGCAATCAGCACCGCCAGTGGTTCCAGGATGGCACGGCTTGTGCATTTCTGCTGTCCCAGTTCTGTGGTGGCCACCATAAAGGCGGGTATGCTGGTGTTGTAGGAGAACACTTCAATGTCTGCCGTTACCTTTTTTATAAGCTTGTGCAGGCTCTTCAGGTTCTCTGCGGTGGGTTCGCTGTCGTTGGCGGCCAGTTGTCCGTCCTTGTCCCAGTAGAGTGCCCAGAATTTCTTCAGGAAACGGTGGCATCCGTCAATGCCGTTGGTATCCCAGGGCTTCGACTGTTCCACGGGCCCCAGGAACATTTCATACAGGCGAAGGGTATCTGCGCCGTATTTCTCCACAATCATGTCAGGGTTCACCACGTTGAACATACTCTTGGACATCTTTTCCACGGCCCATCCGCAGATATACTTTCCGTCCTCCAGAATAAACTCTGCCGTTTCGTATTCGGGACGCCATGCCTTGAAGGCATCCACGTCCAGCACATCGTTCTTCACAATGTTCACGTCCACATGGATGGGAGTGGTTTCGTACTGCCCCTTCAGACCCAGACTCACAAATGTATTTGTGTCCTTAACGCGGTAAACAAAGTTGCTTCGTCCCTGAATCATACCTTGGTTGATGAGTTTCTGGAAGGGTTCTTCCTTCTTGCTGATTCCCAAGTCAAAGAGGAACTTGTTCCAGAATCTGGAGTAGATGAGGTGACCGGTGGCATGTTCGCTTCCGCCCACGTACAGGTCTACGTTCTGCCAGTAGGCCGAGTTGTTTTCGCTTACCAGAGCGTTGTCGTTGGCGGGGTCCATGTAGCGCAGATAGTAAGCGCTTGAACCGGCAAATCCGGGCATGGTAAAGAGTTCTATGGGGAAGATGGTCTTCTCGTCAATGAGCGCCTTGTCCACAATCTTGCGGTTGGTCTCGTCCCAAGCCCAGATTTGTGCGTTGCCCAATGGGGGCTCCCCGCTTTCGGTGGGCAGGAAGTTTTCCACCTGCGGCAGTTCCAGGGGCAGACATTCTTCCGGAATCATGCAGGGGATTCCCTGCTTGTAATATACGGGGAAGGGTTCGCCCCAGTAACGCTGGCGCGAGAAAATGGCGTCGCGCAGGCGGAAGTTCACCTTTACGCGGCCCAGTCCGTTCTCGCTCACAAACTTTTTGGTGGCCTCAATGGCTTCCTTTACACTCAGGCCGTTCAGGGTGAATCCCTTGTAGGAGCTCTTGCCTTCCATGGGCGAGTTCATAACGGTGCCTTCCTTGGCGTCGTAGCTTTCCTCGCTAACGTCTGCGCCCTCTACCAGCGGTATGATGGGAAGGTCGAAGTGGCGTGCAAAGGCATAGTCGCGTGAGTCGTGTGCGGGCACTGCCATGATGGCGCCGGTGCCGTAGCCGGAAAGTACGTATTCGGCTATGTAAATGGGGCATTTGTCGCCCGTGATGGGATTGATGCCGTATGAGCCGGAGAATACGCCGGTAACGGTATGATCAATCATACGCTCGCGTTCGGTGCGGCTCTTCACGTAGGTCAGGTATTCGTCCACAGCGGCCTTCTGCTCTTCGGTGGTGAGTTTTGCCACCAGTTCGCTTTCCGGTGCCAGTACGAAGAAGGTTACGCCGAACATGGTATCGGCACGGGTTGTGAAGATGGTGAAGTCCGCATCGCTGCCGTCCACCTTAATCTGCACCTCTGCACCCTCGCTGCGGCCAATCCAGTTCTTCTGTGTCTCCTTTATGCTGTCGCTCCAGTCAATGGTCTGCAGTCCGTCCAGCAGACGCTGGGCATACGCACTCACACGCAGACACCATTGGCGCATCTTCTTCTGCTCCACGGGGTATCCGCCGCGTTCGCTCACGCCGTCAATCACTTCGTCGTTGGCCAGTACGGTTCCCAGCTTGGGGCACCAGTTCACCATCGTCTCGCCCAGGAAAGCAATGCGGTAGTTCATCAGCGTCTGGCTCTTCTCCTGCTCGCTCATGGCCTTCCATTCCTCGGCGGTAAAGTTCAGTTCCTTGCCTTGGGCGGCGTTCAGCCCCAGGGTTCCGTTCTCTTCCAGATACTTTATCAGCGTTTCAATGGGCTTGGCCTTCTGGCAGTCCTTGCAGAAGAATGAGTTGAACATCTTGGCAAAGGCCCATTGTGTCCATTTGTAGTAACCGGGGTCACATGTGCGTACTTCACGGCTCCAGTCAAAGCAGAATCCTATTTTGTCCAACTGCTCGCGATAGCGGTCAATGTTGGCGTATGTGGTCTTCTCGGGGTGTTGTCCGGTCTGTATGGCATACTGTTCGGCGGGCAGACCGTAAGAGTCGTATCCCATCGGGTTCAGTACGTTGAATCCGGTCAGCCTCTTGTAGCGGGCGTAAATGTCGCTGGCAATGTAGCCGAGCGGGTGGCCCACATGCAGTCCGGCACCGCTGGGATAAGGGAACATATTCAGTACATAGTACTTAGGACGGCTGGCATCCTCGCCAACCTCATAGGTGTGCCACTTGGTCCACTGCTCGTGCCATTTTTTCTCAATCTCTTGAAAATTATATTCTTTTGCCATTTTATGGATATATTTGTTTTCTTTTTCGGCTACAAAGATAATGAATTTCAAGTAATCGGATGCCTATAGAGCCAAGTTTTTTGACAGGAAATGGAAAAAGGCGGAAAAAGGGAACGCTTTCGGCTCCTAATTTTTTATGGACAGTTCGTTTTCCGGCCTCGTTGTGTTTCCTTTGCCGAAAGTAGTCCCGTTCGGAAACACTTACTTAACCGTACCTTTGGCTTTGCCGATAGTACTCTCGTTCGGAAAAACTCAAACAAGTTTGTTTTTTCGCCCACTTAACCGTACCTTTGCAGTAAATAAAAAGAAAAAGATATGGCAAAGGACGGACTCACACCCATGATGAAGCAGTTTTACGACTTCAAGGCACAACACCCCGATGCGCTGCTGCTTTTCAGGTGTGGCGATTTCTACGAGACGTATGCTGATGATGCGGTGGCGGCAAGCGAGATACTGGGTATAACCCTTACCAAGCGGAATAACGGGAACTCGGCTCCCTCCACCGCCATGGCTGGTTTCCCCTATCATGCGCTGGACACCTATCTGCCCCGTCTTGTCCGTGCTGGCCGCAGGGTGGCCATCTGCGACCAGTTGGAAGACCCTAAACTCACCAAGACTCTGGTAAAGCGTGGTATCACCGAGCTGGTAACCCCTGGTGTGGCCATGAACGATACCGTACTCAACTGCAAGGAGAACAACTTCCTGGCCGCCGTCCATTTCGGCCGTTCCATGTGCGGAATGTCCCTTCTGGACATCAGTACGGGCGAGTTTCTTGTTACCGAGGGCATGGTGGACCAAATAGAC
Organism: Bacteroidaceae bacterium; assembly: GCA_017935785.1. Lineage (GTDB taxonomy): Bacteria > Bacteroidota > Bacteroidia > Bacteroidales > Bacteroidaceae > Physcousia. The sequence goes on along the minus strand of JAGBGU010000020.1, from coordinate 16,737 downwards.
AAGATGCTCAACAGCTTCCAGCCCAAGGAAGTGCTCTACGAACGCGGAAAGCGTGCCATGTTTCAGGGCGCTTTCGGTACCCGCTTTGTCACCTACGAGATGGACGACTGGGCCTTTGCCGAGTCCACCGCAAGAGGCAAGTTGCTCAAGCATTTCGAGGTAAAGAACCTCAAGGGCTTTGGTGTGGAACATCTCAAGGCAGGCATCGTGGCGTCGGGCGTCATCCTGCAGTACATGGAGCTTACCCAGCACAACCAGTTGGGCCACATTACCGCACTGCGCCGTATTGAGGAGGACCGCTTTGTGCGTCTGGACAAATTTACCATCCGCAGCCTGGAACTGCTCGGTTCAATGAACGAGGGCGGCGTATCCCTGTTCGATGTCATTGACAAGACCATCACTCCGATGGGTGCCCGTATGCTGCGCCGGTGGGTGCTTTTCCCCTTGAAGGATATGCCCAAGGTGCGCAGTAGACAGGATGTGGTAGACTGCTTCTTCCGCCATCCCGACCTTCGCTCTCTTGTCCAGGAACAGCTCCAGCGCATCGGCGACCTGGAACGCATTGTGGGTAAGGTAAGCGTGGGCCGTGTATCGCCGCGCGATGTGGTGCAGCTCCGTATAGCGCTCGAGGCGCTCGTTCCCATCAAGGAAGCTTGTGCGCTGGCGGACGACCCCACTCTCCGCCACATGAGCGAAAACCTCTCTCTCTGTCAGGACATACGCGACCGCATCGCCCGTGAGATAACCCCCGACCCTCCCCTATTGGCGGCAAAGGGTGGAGTCATAGCCCAAGGCGTAAACGAGGAACTGGACCAGTTGCGCCGTATAGCCTATCAGGGCAAGGACTATCTGCTGCAGATTCAGCAGCGCGAGGCCGAAGCAACGGGCATCCAGAGCCTCAAGATTGGCTACAACAACGTGTTCGGCTATTATCTGGAGGTGCGCAACACCTACAAAGACCTGGTTCCCCCCGAATGGATACGCAAGCAGACGCTGGTCAGTGCCGAACGCTATATTACACAGGAGCTCAAGGATTACGAGGAGAAAATCATGGGCGCGGAGGAGAAAATCCTCCAGCTGGAGAACCGCCTCTATACCGCTCTTGTCGAGGCACTTGCGGGCTATACTGCCTCCATCCAGACCAACGCCTCGCTGGTGGCGCAGCTTGACTGCCTGCTCTCCTTTGCCATAAGTGCCGCAGATAACCGCTATATCCGTCCCGTGGTGGACGAGAGCGATGTCATCGAAATACGCCAGGGCCGCCATCCTGTCATTGAGAAACAGATGCCCGTGGGCGAATGCTATGTCCCCAATGACGTGGCGCTGGACACCGAACGCCAGCAGATTATCATCATTACCGGACCCAATATGGCCGGAAAGAGCGCTCTCCTGCGCCAGACCGCTCTCATCGTCCTTATGGCTCAGATGGGAAGCTTTGTGCCTGCAGAAAGCGCGCGCATCGGCTTTGTGGACAAAATCTTTACCCGCGTTGGCGCCAGTGACAACATCTCCCAAGGCGAGAGCACCTTTATGGTGGAGATGAACGAGGCCGCCAGCATCCTCAACAACATCTCCGGGCGTTCGCTGGTCCTCTTCGACGAACTGGGACGTGGAACCAGCACCTACGACGGCATCAGTATAGCCTGGGCCATAGTGGAGTATATCCACGAACACCACCAAGGACGTGCCCGCACCCTCTTTGCCACCCACTATCACGAGCTGAATGAGATGGAGAACCGTTTCCCCCGCATAAAGAACTACAACGTCAGCGTACGCGAGTCAGAGGGCAAGGTTATCTTCCTGCGCCGTCTGGAACGCGGCGGAAGTGAGCACAGTTTCGGCATCCATGTGGCACGCTTGGCCGGTATGCCCCAGAGTATTGTCCGCCGCTCAGACGAACTCCTTCACCAGTTGGAGCAGAGCAAGAACACCGAGAACGTAGGCGACGGCGCCCTGAAGACCGATACCGCAGAGAAGGGCGTGCAGATGAATTTCTTCCAGCTGGATGACCCCGTGCTCAGCCAGGTGCGTGACGAGGTGCTCCATCTCGACATCAACAACCTCACCCCCCTTGAAGCCCTCAACAAGCTCAGCGAAATCAAACGGTTGGTAAAGGGGAAGTGATTTGTGATGTGAATGCCCGCACTTTATAGCGTAAGTTTAACAGCTTTTGTAGGTTAAAGAAGGAATATAGCGTGCAATGGGCTGATAACATAAAAAAAGGCAGGGAAGGCCGACTGGCTCCCCTGCCCTGTTTGTTTTTGGGCTGTGAGTAATGAGCAATGAACTATGAGGCTCACCACTAAAGCCTCAAATCTTAAAAGTTGTCTGTGTGCAGCTCGAAGTAGGCCTTGGGGTGCAGACAGGTGGGACACAGTTCGGGGGCGTTGGTGCCCACTACAATGTGGCCGCAGTTGCGGCATTCCCATACCTTTACCTCGCTGCGGGCGAATACCTCGGCGGTCTCCACATTCTTCAGCAGGGCGCGGTAGCGCTCTTCGTGACGCTTTTCGATGGCGGCTACCAGACGGAAGCGGGCTGCCAGTTCGGGGAAACCTTCTTCCTCTGCGGTCTTGGCAAAGCCGGCATACATATCTGTCCACTCATAGTTCTCGCCGTCGGCAGCGGCTCCCAGGTTCTGGGCGGTGTCGCCAATGCCGTTCAGTTCCTTGAACCACAGTTTGGCATGTTCTTTTTCATTGTCAGCTGTCTTTTGGAACAGTTCGGCAATCTGCTCAAATCCCTGCTTCTTTGCTACGGATGCAAAGTAGGTATACTTGTTGCGTGCCATGCTCTCGCCTGCGAAAGCGGCCTCCAGATTCTTCTCGGTCTGGGTTCCTGAATACTTTGTTGCCATAATACTTTTCTGTTATTTTGTTATGTAAATTTGTAATGTTCACTTGCAAAGATAGGGTGTTTTTGTTGCTGATGCAAAGTTTTTACCCTAAAAAAGATAAAAAAGATATATCTTTGCGAGGATTTAAGTCAATTTCTTACCAACAGAAACAAAAGGAGCGTAACGATGATACAGGTTTGGATTAGTGCGGCGGCTCTTTGCGCCACCACCCTCTTGGGGTCTGTGCTGGGATTCCTTATCAAGGAACTGCCCCATAAATGGAATGATACGGTACTGGGATATTGTGCGGGCGTAATGCTGGCGGCCAGTACGCTGGGACTTATTGTGCCGGCTTTTGAGCAGGGCGGTGCGGGACAATGGTGGATTGTGGCCTTGGGTGTAATGGCTGGCGCGGCGTTCCTGAACGTGCTTGACCTGCTGACACCGCATCTTCACCACATTACTGGGCTCGACCCTGAGCGTCATGTGCAGGGTACGAGCCTGAGCAGGGTAATGCTTTTTGTGATGGCCATTGCGCTGCACAAGCTGCCCGAGGGCATTGCGGCGGGTGTGAGCATGGCTCCCGATGCCGGCGAGGCCGTTTCGTGGGGCGTAACGCTGGGTCTGAGCCTTCAGAACGTCCCCGAGGGTATGGTTATCATTGCGCCCCTGCTGGTGGCCGGAGTAAGTGTGCTACGTACGTTTGGCATAGCCTTGGGCATCGGTTTGTTAGAGGTGTTGGGCGTATGGCTGGGCTTTGGAATGGGTACGGTATCGGTCACCATGTTGCCCGTTATGCTGGGCTTTGCCGGTGGTGCCATGCTGTACGTTACATCGGACGAGATGATTCCCGAAACCCATGCCCACGGTTACCAGAAGCAGGCCACATACGCCCTGTTGCTGGGCTTCATGACGCTGCTTCTGCTGGAGAGGGGAATGGAATAGGCAGTGAGTGGAACAATGTGATATACAAACAACGGGAGGGCTGTGTGCAGCCTTCCCGTTGCTCGTTTTTTATGGTTTTCCGGTTCTTTTATCTGCCGAAAACCTTGTCGCAGAAATCCATGTAGCGTGCCCAGTCGTACTCGGTTACGTCGTGTTTGCCGGCTCGGATATGGTATCCGGCATCGGTCATTACGGGGCGGTGTATGTCGGGCATGATGGGCGAGGGAAGGCCTTTCATGCCGAAGAGTTCATAGACGGGGCCTAACTGGAAGGTGGCAAGGAATTCGCCTCTGGGATCGGCCCAGGTGTCTTCCTTTGCGCTGGCCACATAGACGTGGCGGGGAGCCATCATGGCCAGAAGGGTGTGCTGGTCAAAGGGAAGGTCGTTTACGCGCTTTCCGTAGGATGAGAAGTTACGGCAGAACCAGTGGGGGAAGGAACTGTTAATCTTGGCCACGGTCTCGCCGAATTCGCGGCGTGAGAGGGCTGCGCCTCCGCATCCGGAATTGTTGGAGATGACCACTTGGAAACGCTCGTCCTGTGCTCCGGCCCAAAGTGCGGCCTTGCCTTGGCGTGAGTGGCCCATGACGGCCAGTTTCTTCTTGTCTGCCCAGGGCTGGCGTTCTATCCAGTCGGCTATGCGGCTGCTGCCCCATGCCCATGCGCCCAGTGCCTGCCAGCTGTCGGGCTTTCCGTAGGTGTCCTTAGGAAAAAGGGTGAGTACGCTCTGGCTCTCGCCGTCTTTGTGGTCCGGGTAGATGTCGTGATAGCACATGGTGGCCACGGCATAGCCGCGCTCTATGATGAGAGGGATTGACCAGCGCGATGTTTGGTTGCCGCGTACCAGAATGGGGTCCTGGCGGTTGGGGAGCTGCTCAAAATAGGGCGAGTAGAGGATGTTTTCATCCGTGCTGGTGCTGTGGTTACCCTTGAAGTTGTAGCAGATGAAGACGGGTACCTTTCCTTTTCTCTCGTTGGGGTAATAGACCAGCAGCAGGGCCTGGATGGTCTTTCCCTCTCCGCTGAAGGTGAAGCGTACTTGCTGCTGGGTGGCGCGTCCGCCGAGTGCCTGTTTGTTCTCGTACACCACTTCGTGTGTAACGTCGGTTTTCTGCGTAGGCGTATGGCCGTATCCGTGCGTGGCCAGCAGTTCAAGCAAGTGGGGGCGTTGCTGCTTTTTCCATTGTCTGGCCGTGGTTACGGGCGTGCCGTCCTCGGCGGTGAGCAGGTCGGGCAGGGTATATAGTGGAACCTTGGTTTCGTCGTAGTTCTGTGCTTTCATTGGGGCGCTGCCCAGCAGGCAGGCCAGCAGAATGGGTGCGATGTGTCTTGTCTTCATGATTAAGATGGTTTGTTTGAGCGGATAAGTATTATGCTTTTTTCATGCCTTTCCACATACAGTAGGCGCCGAGCAGCACGAAGGGGATGCTGAGAAGCTGTCCCATGTTAAGCAGCATGCCGTTTTCAAAATCAACCTGGTTCTCCTTGGTGTACTCAATGAAGATGCGGCTCAGAAAGATGAGGAACAGGCAAAGGCCGAAGAAGAATCCGGTTCCCACGCGCTTGGGGAACTTGCGGTAGAGATACCAGCTGATGAAGAAGAAGGCGGCATAGCAGAGGGCCTCGTAGAGCTGTCCGGGATGGCGGGGCTGCGCATCCACGCGCTCAAAGATGAACGCCCAGGGCACATCGGTGGGACGGCCTATGATTTCGCTGTTCATGAGGTTTCCCATTCGGATGGCAAAAGCGCAGACGGGGGTTACTATGCCCACGTTGTCCAGTACGTGGACAAACTTTAGCCCGACCTTGCGCGCATAGAGCCAGAGGGCTATCATCAGTCCCAGGGTGCCTCCGTGGCTGGCAAGCCCTTCGTAGCCGGTCATTACCCAGTGGGTGTTTTCGTTGCCGGTAGGGATCCACATAAGCCACGATGTCCACCGCTGGGGATCCATGCTTTCCCTGATGGGGAGCAGCATCTCAATGGGGTGGGACAGGAAATAGTCGGGCTCGTAGAACAGGCAGTGGCCCAAACGGGCGCCTACCAATATGCCTATGAAGCTGTACATGAACATGGGTTCGAACTGCTCCTCGCTGATGCGCTGCTCCTTGAAGAGCCGGTGCATAAGCAGATATACGGCGGCCAGACCCAGACACCAGCATAGCGAATACCAGCGCACGGCAATGAAGCCCAGGTCTATGGCCACTACATCGGGGTTCCAGTGGATAAAGAGTGTCTCCATGATTTTCTGAGTTTAAAATGGGGGGATTATACGTTGAAGCGGAAATGCATGATGTCGCCGTCCTGCACCTCGTATTCCTTTCCTTCCACGCTCATCTTTCCGGCATCGCGCACGGCGGATTCGGAGCCGTACTTGATATAGTCGTCGTACTTGATTACCTCGGCGCGGATGAAGCCCTTTTCAAAGTCGGTATGGATTACGCCGGCACACTGGGGAGCCTTCCATCCGCGGCGGAAGGTCCATGCCTTCACCTCCATCTCGCCTGCGGTGATGAAGGTCTGCAGGGTGAGCAGGTGGTAGATGGCCTTGATAAGGCGGTTACATCCGCTCTCGCTCAGTCCCATGTCTTCCAGGAACATCTGCTTTTCCTCGTAGGTTTCCAGCTCGGCAATGTCGGCCTCGGTCTGTGCGCTGATGATGAGCATCTCGGCGTTCTCGCCCTGGATGGCTTCGGCCACGGCCTTTGTAAAGGCGTTGCCCTCTGCGGCGCTGGTATCGTCCACGTTGCATACGTAGAGTACGGGTTTGGTGGTGAGCAGGAACTGGTTCTTGGCGGCCTCTTCCTCCTCTTCGGTGTCAAAGGTGACGGTGCGTGCGCTCAGACCCTGGTTCAGGGCGTCGCGGAACTTAAGCAGCACTTCATACTCTGTCTTGGCTGCCTTGTCGCCGCCCACCTTGGCCTGTTTCTCCACCTTCTTTATGCGGTTCTCCACGGTTTCCAGGTCCTTGAGCTGGAGTTCGGCATCGATGATTTCCTTGTCGCGGACAGGGTCTACGCTGCCGTCAACGTGTACGATGTTGGGGTCGTCAAAACAGCGCAGCACGTGGATGATGGCGTCGCATTCGCGAATGTTGGCCAGGAACTGGTTGCCCAGTCCTTCGCCCTGGCTGGCTCCCTTTACCAGTCCGGCAATGTCCACAATGTCGCACACGGCGGGAACAATGCGTCCGGGGTGTACCAGCTCGGCCAGTTTGGTCAGTCTTTCATCGGGGACGCTTACCTGGCCCATTTGCGCGTCTATGGTGCAGAAGGGGAAGTTGGCGGCCTGTGCCTTTGCGCTACTCAGACAGTTAAAAAGGGTGGATTTGCCTACGTTGGGCAGTCCTACAATACCTGCTTTCAATGCCATATCTGTTTGTTTTTTGTTCTTTTAGAATGATTTATGTTTGCTTTTGGCTGCAAAATTAGTTAAAAAAAACGAGAAAAGGGTGGTGTGGGGGGTATAATTCGGCGCTGTGCGGAGCATATAGGGGCGCTTTTAGTGCGCCTCCAGCCAGTTGCCGCCCCATCCGCAGTCGGCGATAAGGGGTACGCACAGACTGGCGGCAGCCTGCATCTCCTCAATGACAATGCGCTGGATGAGTTCTTTCTCCGCCGGCACCACGCTGAAGTTGAGTTCGTCGTGTACTTGCAGAATCATGCGGCTCTTCACGCCCTCGGCCTCCATACGTTTATGGATGCGGATCATGGCAATCTTTATGATGTCTGCCGCACTGCCCTGTATGGGGGCGTTTATGGCGTTGCGCTCGGCATAGCCGCGCACGGTGGCGTTGTGGCTGTTGATGTCGGGCAGATGACACTGGCGCTGCCAAAGGGTGGTGGTGTAGCCCTTGTCGCGTGCCATGGCAATGCTGCGGTCCATGTATTCCCTTACGCCGGGATAGGTGGCAAAGTACTCGTCAATCAGCGTCTTGGCCTCCGTCCGGCTCACGCCCATCCTTTCGGCCAGTCCGAAGGCGCTGATGCCGTAGATGATGCCAAAGTTGGCAGTCTTGGCCTTGCGGCGCTCGTCGGGGGTTACCTCGGAGAGCTCTTTCTTGAATATCTTTGCCGCTGTGGCGGTGTGTATGTCGTGGCCCTGTACAAAGGCGTCAATCAGATTGGCGTCCTGGCTGAGGTGGGCCATTATGCGCAGTTCTATCTGGCTGTAGTCGGCGCTGAAGAACAGTTCTCCCGGACAGGATACAAACGCCTTGCGCACTTCCTTGCCCATGGCGTCGCGAACGGGGATGTTCTGCAGGTTGGGGTTGCTGCTCGACAGTCGGCCCGTGGTGGTGATGGTCTGGTTAAAGCTGGTGTGGATATGGCCGGTCTGGGGGCTGATGAGTTGCGGAAGGGCATCCACATAGGTGCCCAGCAGCTTCTTTACGCCGCGGTGCTCCAGTATCTTCTCCACAATGGGATGCTTGCTGCGCAAGCTCTCCAGCACGTCCTCGCTGGTAACGTATTGTCCGGTCTTGGTCTTCTTGGGCTTTGCCACAATCTGCAGGCGGTCGAACAATACCTCGCCCACCTGTTTGGGCGAGGCTATGTTGAAGTCTGTCCCGGCCAGGGCGTGGATGTCCTTTTCCAGATCTTCCATCAGGCGGGTAAACTTTTCCGAGGTCTCCTGCAATGCCGCCGTGTCCAGACAAACGCCGTTGCGCTCCATCCGGGCCAGTACGGGCACAAGGGGCATCTCCATATCCTGGAACAGGGCGGTAAGTCCCTGCTCGTCGAGCTGGGGACGGAACAGACGGTACAGGCGAAGGGTGATGTCGGCATCTTCGCAGGCATAGACATATATCTCTTCCGGAGAGAGGCTGTCCATGGACTTCTGCTGCTTACCGCTTCCTATGAGGTCGCTGATGGGAATGGTGCGGTAGTGCAGGTAGGCCTCGGCCAGATAGTCCATTCCGTGGCGCATCTCGGGGTGGAGCAGGTAGTGGGCAATCATGGTGTCGGCCATGGGAGCGGCCAGGCTGATGCCGTAGTTGCGCAGCACTTGCAGGTCGTACTTGATGTTCTGCCCAATCTTCAGTATGCCGGGATGCTCGTACACGGCGCGGAACTCTTCCACTACCGCCTTGTCATCCATGACGGGCACATACCAGGCCTCGCCCTGGTCCACGGCAAAGCTCAGCCCCACCAGCTTGGCGGAGAGCGCGTCTGTGGAGGTGGTTTCCGTATCCAGACACACCTCCCGTGCCTGCAGCAGCCTTTCTATCAGTTCGGCGCGTTTTTGGGGCGTGTCGGCAATGTGGTAGCTGGCTCCGGATGTGGCGTATGATGCTGTCTCTTCCGGTACGGTTTCGGCCTCTTCTTCCGCAACGGGCGTTTCCTGCGCTGCCGGGGCCGGTTCCGTGCCGAACCCTTCAAAAAGGTCGCCCTGTATGGGCACAGCCTTCTTTTTGGCGGGAGCGGGGGGCGGCGTGGCGGACAGCTTTTGCGACAAGGCTCTGAACTCCAGTTCGTCAAAGAGGACTTTCAGGCGTTCCTTGTCCGGCTCTTGCAGCGCCAGCTCCTGCATGTCCAGGCTGACGGGCACCTCGGTATTGATGGTGGCGAGCCATTTGCTCAGACGTATCTTTTCGGTGTTTTCGGCCACCTTCTTCTGCAGCGCGCCTTTCAGCTCGGCGGTGTGTTCCAGCAGGTTCTCCACGCTGCCGAACTCCTGAATAAGCCTTGTGGCGGTCTTTTCGCCCACGCCGGGGCAGCCCGGAATGTTGTCCGAGGTGTCGCCCATCAGGCCAAGCATGTCAATGACCTGCGTGGGGTGGGAGAGACCCCACTTTGCCGTAACCTGTTCCGGCCCCATTATCTCGGCGCCGTTCTTGCCTATTGAGGGGCGGTAGATGCTGACGTGCGCCGTAACCAGCTGGCCGTAGTCCTTGTCGGGTGTCATCAGATAGGTTTCAATCCCTTTTGCGTCGGCTTGCCGGGCCAGGGTGCCTATTACGTCGTCGGCCTCGAATCCCGCCACTTCCAGCACGGGAATGTGGTAGGCTTCCAAGATTTCCTTGATGTGGGGCACGGCAAAGCGGATGCTCTCGGGCGTGGCTTCGCGCTGCGCCTTGTATTCGGGGTAGGCCTGGTGGCGGAAGGTGCCTCCTGCGGGGTCAAAGGCCACGCCAATGTGGGTGGGCTGTTCCTTGGCAAGCACCTCTTCCAGGGTGTTCACAAAACCCAGTATGGCCGATGTGTTCTCGCCCTTAGAGTTGATGCGCGGATTCTTGATAAAGGCATAATAAGCCCTGAAGATTAGGGCATATGCATCCAGAAGAAAGAGTTTGTCCATGAGATTCTGATAATTTTGTGGTAAATTTAGGCAAAAAATATGAATTGGTCGCCTTTTTTGTGTAATTTTGCAACTCAAACAGGAATATTGTGAGCCAATTGGAAAGTATACAGACTCCCGTTAAGGAGGAGTTGAAGCAGTTTGCCGACATTTTTGAAACCGCACTCAGCCACGAGAATCCGTTGCTGGGCATGGCGCTGGAGCATCTGAAAAAACGCACGGGAAAACGGATGCGCCCTGTGCTGGTGTTGCTTTGCGCACGCCTGACGGGACGGGTGAACGATGCCGTGCTGAACGCTGCGGCCGCACTGGAACTGCTGCACACCGCCAGCCTTGTCCACGACGATGTGGTGGACGAGAGCGATACGCGCCGCGGACAGCTTTCCGTAAATGCGCTTTCGGGCAATAAGGTGGCCGTGCTGGTGGGCGACTATCTGCTGAGCGTGGCCCTGCAGCTTGCGGCAAAGACGCAGAATACGGAGGTGGTGGGCGTGGTGGCGCAGTTGGGCCAGACCCTTGCCGACGGCGAACTGCTGCAGCTTGCCAACACCAAGAAGCAGGAACTGTCCGAGGCCTCTTACTACGAGGTAATCCGTAAGAAGACCGCCTCGCTCTTCTCGGCCTGCGCCCAGGTAGGCGCCATTCTGGCCGGCGGAAGCGGGGAAGAGGTGGAGCGGATGCGCCGCTTCGGACAGCTTGTGGGAATGTGCTTCCAGTTGCGCGACGACATTTTCGACTTCGACGACAAGGCCGATACCGGAAAGCCTGCAGGAAACGACATGAAGGAGGGCAAGCTCACCCTGCCCGTAATCCATGCACTCAACAAGGCCGCCGATGACGGAATGACGGCACTGGCCATGAAGGTGCGCCGCGGAGAGGCCACGGCCCAGGAGATCGACTCGCTCGTAGCCTTCACCCGCGAACAGGAAGGCATCGCCTATGCCGAATGGGCCATGGACGAATTCCGCTACATGGCCGCCGGACTCATCCCCGAGGATGCCGACCAGACCGTAGTGGAAGCCCTCCGCCATTATGTGGATTACCTGGCGCAGCGCAACAAGTGATTTGCCGCACGCACAGACAGATATGACGCAGACGCATTGCCCGGAAGAGAGAGGCAATGCGTCTGTGCTTTTTTATCCTTTAGCCACTACGCCATTTAGCCGTTTTAGTGACGCCAAGAGAAGTTTCAAACTTTGTCTGGCCCGCCGGAGGGTTCCGAAAGCGACAAATAGATGTATTTGGCCCCGTCGGAGGGGTCGGAAAGCGTCAAATAGATGTATTTGGCCCCGCCGGAGGGTTCTGAAACCGTCAAATAGATGTATTTGGCCTCGCTGGAGGGGTCGGAAAGCGTCAAATAGATGTATTTGGCCCTGTCGGAGGGTTCCGAAAGCGTCAAATAGATGTATTTGGCCCTGTCGGAGGGGTCGGAAAGCGTCAAATAGATGTATTTGGCCCTGTCGGAGGGGTTGGAAAGCGTCAAATAGATGTATTTGGCCTCGTCGGAGGGGTCGGGAGCCTCAAATAGATGTATTTGGCCCTGTCGGAGGGGTCGGGAGCCGACAATAAACGTTTTCTCGGTGCCGCCGCAGACGGACCGCTATTTGCGAAGCCTGAACATAACGGGCAGATTCATTCGGCAGCGCACTGCCTGGCCTCCGTTCTTACCGGGGTTCCACTTCGGCATCTTCCTCATGGTGCGTATGGCGGTTTCCGACAGGTCGGGGTGGGGAGAGCGAATAGCTTTTACGTTTGAAATCTTTCCGTTCCGCTCCACCACAAACTGCACGATTACACGGCCCTCAATCTTCTCCTTCTCACATTTGGCAGGGTATTTAAGATGGTCGGCCAGCCATTTGGCACAGGCCTGGTCGCCTCCGGGGAATACGGGCAGTTCGTCCACCGTACCATATATGGAGTCGTTCTCCTCTGCTGTGGCATACATACTCACGGGCACGGTTGCCGTGGCGGCATTCTCCGGAACGGCATAGGCGCTGACTGCCAGTGCCGCCGCTGCAATGGCGCAGAACGCTCTGCTCCGCATCCATGCGTTTGGTCTTGTTGCTTTCTTCATCGGTGATGTGTGTTTTGTTGTGAATTACTTGTGCGGACAGGTTTCCGTATTGGGGCAGTCGAAGATCTGGAAAAGCGGATTTTCAGCATCGTAAACCCAATGTCTGTAGATTTCGAGATGCATTGTGTCAAGCGTGTTCAGGCCTCTTTCCATGTACCGTTCCAGAGCATCCTCGGCCGCGTCTTTGCCGTGCAGACTGCGTATTACGGCAAGGTTGTTCATCATGTCCCTGCCGTCATTGTGCTCCAGAATCAGCGAGTCTAATATCTCGTTGGCTTTGGTGAGCCGCTGGCGCATTTGCGCGGAATCATTCAGTTTGTAGGACGTTATTCCTGCCGTCATGAAACTGATGGGCGACTGGGGAAAACGCCTCAGCAACGTGTCGCAAAGGAGGTCGGCCTCTGCCCATTTGCCTTCTTCCATCAGCCTGTGCAGACGGGCGAGATACTGGTCTCTCTCTGCTCTCATTTCAGGGGCTACGGGGTCGTGGTAAGGCCCGTTGTACAATGTTGTGTGGCTTTCCCGGTTTGAGAGTGTGAAATACATTACCATTCCTGCAATGCAGAGGCTGAGCGCAATTACATATTTCTTCATGACAAATTGGTTTAAAAAATGTTATAGAATTTTTTGCGTTTGGATTGCTGTGCACATCTATTCTCTGGATTCGTTGCTGAGTTCAATTTCCTTGGCGTGGAGAGCTGGGAGTATGAATGGATCTTCATAAAGATTCGCTTTAGGGCTTTTCATGTTTTTAGCAGACATTTTCGCAAGATTCTCTTTTGCTTTCTTATTACCTTGTTCGGCTGCCAGTTTCCACCATTTTGCGGCTTCGGTCATGGATTTCTCCACACCTTGGCCTTTTGCGTAGCACACGCCCAGGTCGTTCTGCGCCGGGGCAACGCCTTTTTCGGCGGCCTTCCGGAACCATTTGGCTGCCTGGGTGTATGACTGTTCCACGCCTTTGCTGTTCCTGTAACATATCCCCAGCCAATATAGTGCCGAAGGATAGTCCTTTTCGGCGGAAATGGTTATCCACCTGATGCCCTCGGATAATGATTGTTCCACGCCATGGCCTAACATATAGTAGACCCCCACATGAAACTGGGATGCCGTATGCCCTTGCTCGGCAGCCTTTTTCCACCATTTGAACGCCTCGGTATATGACTGCAGCACCCCGTTGCCGTGTGCGTAATGTGATGCCAGATGATACTGTGCCACGTCATATCCCTGTTCGGCAGACTTGAGATACCATTCCACAGCCTCGGCGCACGATGCTTCCACGCCACGTCCCTTGCAGTAGAACCGCGCCAGGTTGCTTTGTGCCACTCTGTTTCCTGATTCGGCAGCGCTGCGGTACCATTTTAAGGCCAGACTGTCCGACTGTTCCACGCCCTGCCCTTTTGCATAACGCACGCCCAGGTTGCATTGTGCGCTGGCATGTCCCTGCTCGGCAGCCATTCTGTACCATCTTGCGGCTTCGGAATAGGACTGCTCCACGCCCAGGCCTTTATCGTAACACCAGGCCAGTTCAAATTGGGCCTCACTGATACCGTTGAATGCAGCGCGGCGATACCATTCGTAGGCCAGGCTGTCCGACTGTTCCACACCCTTGCCGTGCTTGTAGCACCAGGCCACATTGTTCTGTGCCCAGTCACGTCCGTTTTTGGCACTCCTGAGATACCATTTTGCCGCCTCGGTATAGGATTGTTCCACGCCCAGTCCCTTTACATAGCACACGCCCAGATTGTTTTGCGCATAGCTGTTGTCCTGCTCGGCTGCCTTTCTGTACCATTCTACGGCCTGGGTGTATGACTGCTCCACGCCCAATCCTTTTTCGTAGCACACGCCCAGGTTGTTCTGCGCATATTCTGAACCTTGTTCGGCCGATTTCCGATACCACTTCACGGCCTGGGTATATGACTGCTCCACGCCAGTTCCGTATTCATAACACAACCCCAGATGGTACTGCGCTTCGGCATGGCCTTGCTCGGCGGCTTTCGTATACCATTTGGCGGATTCGGTTAATGACCGCTCCAACATGCTGCCCCGGCCATTTTCGTACAACTGTCCCAGTTTGTATTGCGCCTCGACATGGCCATTGGTGGCTGCCATGCCTAACCATTTTGCACTTTCTGCAAGTGACGCTTTCACGCCTTTGCCCTTTTCGTAGCAAAACCCCAGTCTGTATTGTGCCTCGGCATTTCCGCGCTTTGCCGCTTTTTGGAACAACTTTACCGCCCCCTTATAGTATTCTTTCGATTCCAGATAAGACTCTATGCCGCCTTGGCGATTGCAGCTTTCTCCCTTTTCGTATAGTGCGGCAGCCCTGGTAAACCTGTCCGAACAGGAGGTGAAAATCCCTGCAGCCATGTTCAGAAGAAGTGCCGTCATAAGGAAGTTTGCGATGAATCTTGTACCTTTCATGAAATATTGCTGTGAGAGTTAATCAATCTGCTTGCAAAATTACAGTTTGTGCAAGAACTGGCCAAGAAAATCATTACACATTTTTACACAACCTTAAAAGACTTTTGGTATACAGTAAGATAAGGGATGTTTGTAAAAACAAAAAATTGCCAGTGTTAGAGTTTACAGAACCGAAATCCTGGCATCGAAATCCTTGGCGCCGCCCTCCTCGCCAAAGAGTTTTGGCATCATGCGACTGCGCATGTTGGTGATGTTGCTGGAGGAGTTTCCGGTAAGATAGGCAATATCGCCGGCCCGCATACCCAGCTTGGTAAGTACGCACACCTGGTACTCGTTTCTGCTAATGGTGGGACACGCTTTTATGTGGAGGGCAAAGGACGCGTAGTAGTATTCCGTAACGCTGATGATTTTAGCCCAATCGTCGGCGTTGGGTGTGGCGTCTCTGCTTTCTGCCATTTGCAGGAAGCGTTTCACAATGTCCTCGTTCTCCACGTTTCCTCTTGTTTTCAGCGCATCTCTCCGTCTGATGTCTTCTTCCAGTTCCTTACATCTTTGCGAAAGCTGCGTAGTACTCTCTCTCAATAGTACCAATGTTTCTATGTCTGCTTCGTTTTGGGTCAGTTGGTTGTTGAGCGCAAGAATAAGTTGGGCTTTTTCTTGAATCTGTGTGTGTAACTGGACGTTTTCCTTGTGTGCGATGATGAGATTTCGCGAGTTTTTCCTGTTTCTTCTGTACAGGAACAGAACGAGGGTTGTCAGCGATATGGCCGTGGCGACACTCCCTATAATCCATTTGTAGAGCCGCAATAGTGTGTCCTTGGCTTCCACTTCCTTGCGTAGCGCTTTTTCTTGGTGGCGGGCGTAATTATACATAGCCTGCGCATTCTGCAGGTTTTGTGCCGTCCCAATGTTATATAGAGTGTCGCTATGCAAGAAAGTCTGCAGGGCATATTTCCCTACGGAATCCAGCTGTTTTTTGTTACAATACATTTGGGTCAATCCCCATGCGGCCAGATACTGCTCATTGCGCGTGGTACCGGCGTGTTGGAGCTTGCGAAAATAATGTTCGGCAGAATCCAGTTCGTTTTTTTCCAGAAAATAAGTTCCCTTTATGCTGTAATAACTTTCTTTGCCTGGTATGGACTTCCCGTCTTCCATAAAATAGCCCGAGTGGGCTTCGTAATCGTTTATGGCTGATTGGGCCTTGTCAAACTCTCCTTTCCGGGCATACCATTTTATGCATCCGCCAATGCTTCTTGCCGCCTTTTCGGCTAATCTCATTTCTTTAAATCCCTTAACAACCTTTTCTTTTATTTTCACTCCTTCTTCAATGTTCCCCATATTTATGAGTGCGTTGGACTTGTTGTCCCAAATGGTTAGAATGCCTATGCTGTCCTGTATCTTCCTCGCATAGCGTTCGGCAAATTCATAGGCTTGCAAGGCGTTGTCGGGCATGGCGCGGTCGTTGAAGATTTTGGCAATCTGTTCATGGATGATACTGAGCTGGTAAAAGTTGCAGTCGGCAGCCGATGTGTCGGCCGCAGCCACGGCATCGTTGAAACAGCGCAGGGAGGCGGGCTGGTCTTTCATGTCGCGATAGGCGCATCCCTTTATATAGTGTGCCAGCATACGTTCGTTGGATGTGCCGTGTGTATTGTAATAGTTGACCAGTACGTTGCCGATGCTGTCCGATGTGAACTGTATATTCGCCTTATTTTGTGCGTTGGAGCGCAGGAGCTGGTGGCGCATACGCAAGGACTGGGGCATACTCTCCGCCTCGGCGTTCATCTCGCACAGCATGCGGTAGGCGGAATCGGGCATCTCGTGCGTCATCAGACTGTCCGCCGTGGCTAGCCGCCGTTCAAAGTCGCCATGTTCCGTGCAGGCGGTGAAAGTGGCGGCCAAAAGGATTGTCAAAAGTGTCCTATACAGTGTCATGATATGCAAAGGTACGATTAAGTGAGCGAAATACCAAGCTTGCTTGAGGATTTCCGAACCGACGAACGAGACAAGAGCAGAAAATGACTGGCATTTTATGCCTCGTAAGGAGGAGGAAGACGAAGTCAGCGGTAGTACCTTCGGCGACATGCCAAAGATAGTGTTTTTTCGGGTAGACATAAGAACAAAAGAGACAAAAGGGTGATTTGTTTAGGGTTTAGT
>JAGBGU010000019.1 GCA_017935785.1 Bacteroidaceae bacterium | reverse complement strand
AAATGCCTCCAAATGTCATGCTGAACTTGTTTCAGCATCTGGCAGCGAGCCTTATCTTGTCCTTCTCCGCGGACAGATCCTGAAACAAGTTCAGGATGACCATCTACTCTGGGCTATCGTCATTTGTTATATAGAAGTACACAAGCAGCAAAAGAAGAAATTATGTTCTTCTGTCAGAAAAATAAATCTGCGGTTTCTGTGTCATCTGCGTGCCATTATCTCTAATTGTCAAAAAACAAAAAAAGGAGATTTTGGGGAGGAGAGAAAAATTAAGGATACTGGTAACATGCATATAATCAGCAAGATACGGGTAAGGAAAATAAAGGTTTGAAACAAACGAAAAAAAGACTTAAGTGTTTCTTGAGTTTCACTTAAGTCTTTTTGGAAAAACACTTAACTGTTACGGAAGAAACACTTAAGTGTTGTTTCTATGCCATTTTTATGTAAAGATTTTTCTTATAATGTGTTTCCGCTTCTTTCGTTGTATGCCTTCTTCACCTCTTCATAGAAATTGACCATGGCGGCACTGTAGAATGGCCCAATCCAGAAGTAGGCGATTCCCAATGTAAGGATTGACAATAGGCACAAACCGAAGTACTTGAGCCAAAGGATGAACATTTCCAGCTTGTATCCTTGCATCATGGCCATGCTCAGTTCTATTGGCTGGTTGTTTTTTAGCTCGGGATAGTCCTTCAGTATGTAAGGTGTAAGTGCATAAGAGAGGCTTTTAATGATGCCGGGCACAATGAGCAGCAGCGTCCACAGAAAGGTGTAAAGAAATTGAAGGAATAAGGTGGTGAAGATGCGTGAGAAATCCTTGTTGTATGCCACGAAAAGGTTCTTTACGTTGAACGGGTCCTTGAACGGGTCTTTGTCGCTACGGTGACATTCAAGGAAGGTCATGGACCAACCCCAGCCCATGGGCATCAACAATAACGCGACAATAAGGCTAAACCCTGGGCAGATAAGGTTTAATCCACTTCCCACGGTAGCAGAAATCAAACAGGAAACCAATACATAGACAAATGTCAACAATGCTGCTTCGAGCCAACGGCCGCGCAAGTCTTTTCTTGCCAATCCCCAGCATTCACTCTCAGTAAATTTCAGTTCTTCCATAATACTCGTTTTTTTATTTTTTATATGCGTGAAAAACGCCTTTATCAATATGTCTGCTTTTTGTGCAGCTTTTGTGTAAAAGCAACACAAATTTACAAATTTTCTATAAAAGTAAATGTGTTTTTATAGGAAAATATTATTGCCGCCCCTATATTTTACAAAAAATCCCCAAGCGCAAAGTACGCTTGGGGATAAACCTCATTATAATATATAGGCTCTGCGGAGCGCTATCTGATTATTCCTCAGTCTTGTTCTGATCGGGACGGGGACGACGTTCGCGACGCTCACCGCGTTCGGGGCGGGGACGGCGCTCACGCTCAACATAGCCCTCGGGCTTCTCCAGAAGCACGCGGCGAGAGAGCTTGAACTTGCCGGTCTTGGGGTCGATGTCGAGCAGTTTTACCTGCAGTTTGTCATCTTCTTTGATGCCGGCTTCCTCTACGGTTTCCAGACGCTTCCAGTCAATCTCGCTGATATGGAGTAGACCGTCCTTGCCAGGCATGAACTCCACGAAGCAGCCGTAGGGCATTACGGAACGAACGGTTCCCTCGTAAACCTGTCCAACCTCGGGTACGGCCACGATGGCACGAATCTTGCCGAGGGCGGCATCAATGACATCCTTGTTGGGGCCAGAAACCTGTACCTTGCCCACACCGTCGATTTCCTCAATGGCGATGGTGGCACCGGTCTCTTCCTGCATGCCCTGGATAATCTTGCCGCCGGGGCCAATGACAGCACCGATGAATTCCTTGGGAATGATAATCTGTTCGATGCGGGGAACGTGGGGCTTGAGTTCGGGACGGGGAGCATCCAGGGTCTTCATCATTTCGCCCAGGATGTGCTCGCGGCCGGCCTTGGCCTGCATAAGTGCCTTTTCCAGAATCTCGAAGCTGAGTCCGTCACACTTGATGTCCATCTGTGTGGCGGTAAGTCCCTTGGGAGTACCGGTGGTCTTGAAGTCCATGTCGCCCAAGTGGTCCTCGTCGCCAAGGATGTCGCTCAGTACGGCATACTTGTCTTCTCCAGGGTTCTTGATCAGTCCCATTGCGATACCGCTCACGGGGCTTTGCATGGGCACACCGGCATCCATCAGGCTGAGGCAGCCGGCACAAACGGTAGCCATAGAACTGGAACCGTTGCTCTCCAGGATGTCAGAAACCACGCGTACGGTGTAGGGGTAATCAGCAGGAATCTGTCCCTTCAGACCGCGCCATGCCAAGTGGCCGTGTCCGATTTCGCGACGGCCCACACCACGCTGTGCCTTAGCTTCGCCGGTAGAGAAGGGGGGGAAGTTGTAGTGGAGCAGGAAACGCATGTAGCTCTTGTCCAGCACATCGTCTACCATCTTCTCATCCATCTTGGTGCCCAGGGTGGTGGTGCTCAATGACTGAGTTTCGCCACGGGTAAAGATGGCAGATCCGTGAGGCCCGGGCAGCGGGTTCACCTCGCACCAGATGGGGCGGATATCGGTGGTCTTGCGGCCGTCCAGACGGATTCCCTCATCCAGAATGCAGCGGCGCATGGCGTCTTTTTCCACATCGTGGTAGTAGCGGTCTATAAGGCCGTTCTTCTCTTCCAATTCTTCGGGAGTGAGGTCGGCGTGAGCCTCGGCATAGCGTACCTTGAAGTCTTCGCGAATCTTCTCGAACGCTTCTGCACGGGCGTGCTTCTCAAGCGCCTGCTTGGTAACGTCGTAGGCTGCCTGGTAGCATTCGTCGTGGGTCTGCTGGCGCAGTTCCTCATCGTTTACCTCATGACAGTATTCACGCTTTACGTCCTTGCCCAGTTCCTTGGCCAGCTCCTTCTGCAGACGGCACATGGGCTTGATGGCTTCGTGGGCAACCTTGAGGGCCTCGAGCAGATCCTGCTCGCTCACTTCCTTCATTTCGCCTTCCACCATCATGATGTTTTCCTCGGTGGCGCCCACCATGAGGTCCATATCGGCTTTTTCAAGCTGTTCAAATGTGGGGTTTATTACGTACTGACCGTCAATACGGGCCACACGAACCTCTGAGATGGGTCCGTCGAAAGGAATGTCGCTGACAGACAATGCGGCAGAAGCAGCAAAACCGGCCAACGCATCAGGCATGTCCACACCATCGGCAGAAAAAAGAATCACATTCACATACACCTCAGCATGGTAGTCGCTGGGGAAAAGGGGGCGCAACGCGCGGTCCACAAGGCGGCAGGTCAGGATCTCGTTATCGCCTGCCTTGCCCTCACGCTTGGTAAATCCTCCGGGGAAACGGCCGGCAGCGGCATATTTCTCACGGTACTCTACTTGCAGGGGCATAAAATCTGTTCCAGGTACGGCATCCTTGGCAGCACAAACTGTGGCCAGAAGCATCGTATTGTTCATACGAAGCATTACCGAGCCATCGGCCTGCTTGGCCAACTTTCCGGTCTCGATGCTGATGGTTCTTCCATCAGGCAACTCGACAGTCTTTGTAATTACGTTCATCTTGTTGATATAAAATATATTGCGTCAAAAAATCGCACAAAGGTATAAAAAAACAATCAGAATAGCTGTCATACGATGTCATTATTACTGTTCAAAAGGCGTATTTTTGTATTTTTTTATTAAATAAGGTGTATTTTCGGGGAAATATCGTACCTTTGCAAGCCTAATTAACGACAAAAAACGAATGAAAAGACTTTTTTATCTGATTGTTGCAATAGTGGCGGCAAGCTGTGCAAAGGAAAACCGTTTTCATGTGAACGGAACCATATCGGGCGCAGCGGATACCACCCTGTATCTGGAACATATATCTTTGGGGGACGGCATTGTAGCGGTGGATTCTGTGCGCCTTAACAGCGAGGGAACTTTCCAACTGAGCGGCGAGGCTCCGCAGACTCCCGAATTCTACCGTCTGCGTATTGGCGGGCAGGGCATAAACCTGGCTATAGACAGCACGGAAACCGTTACCGTTACGGCCAGTATGGAGAACCTGTCTTTCGGATACACGGTGGAAGGCAGCGGAGCGTGTGACACCATCAAGATTCTAAGCGGCAAACTTGCCGATCTGGAAAAGGCAGTGCGCCGGGTTGCCGAAGACCGCAGTTTTACCATTCCGGAACGTAATGAGAAGATTGACACTCTGGTGGCAAGGTACAAGAACGATGTAAAGATGAACTTTATCCGCAACCACTATGGCAGCACGGCCAGTTATTTTGCCTGCTTCCAGATGCTGGGCTCCGTTCATGTTTTTGACCCGATGCAGGACAAGAGCGACCTTACATGGCTGCGTGCGGTGGCCAATGCCTGGAACGAGAAGTATCCGGGCAGTCCGCGTAGCGAGAACCTGGCCAATATTGCGGCACAGGGAAGGAAAAACCAGGCCAAACCAAAAGAAATTGTCTTGGACCTGGATAACAGCAAGGTGCGCGAACTGGGTATAATTGACATTACGCTGCCGGACATAAACGGCAAGGAACGCACGCTGAGCGATCTGCGCGGTAAAGTGGTGTTGCTGGACTTTACCAGCTTTGCCCTTGAAGGCAGCCATGAACGTACCATGCAGCTGCGCGAGATATACAACAAGTACCATGACAGAGGGTTGGAGATTTACCAGGTAAGCCTGGACAATAACAGAAACTTCTGGACACAGCGGTGCGAGCATTTGCCATGGGTGAGCGTGTTCTGCGAAGAAGGTGCAGGAAGCAGCTTCATCAACCTGTATCAGGTGTATACACTGCCTTATTACTTCCTGATAGACAGAAACTGCGACCTGCAGGCGCGTATGGAAAACATACAAGATCTGGAAAAGGCTATAGAAAAACTACTTTGAGGCCGTTGATTCATAAAAAACATTAAAAAGTTTGGGGATTCAAACTTTAATCCCTAACTTTGCAGCGGTTTTAAGAGAGACACAAGGAATATTCAAAGGGTTCCGGCTATCCAGCTGGAATTCTTTAATTTTTATGTCTTACGAAAAACATAACGGATAATTAAATAATAAAACAAGGAATAGATTATGGCATACATGTCACAAAAAGGCTACGACAAACTGGTGGCCGAACTGCAGCACATGGAGAGCGTGGACCGTCCCGCAGCCAGTGCTGCCATTGCTGAAGCCCGCGACAAGGGAGACTTGAGCGAGAACGCCGAGTACGATGCCGCCAAGGAATGGCAGGGTAAGTTGGAAACAAAGATAGCTTTGCTGAAGCAGACTATCCTTGAGGCTAAGATCATTGATACCACCCACATGGATACCAGCAGTGTGCAGATACTCTGTACTGTGGAGTTGAGAAACGTGAAAAACAACATGAAGATGAAGTACCGCATCGTTAGTGAATCGGAAGCCAATCTGCGCGAAGGCAAGATTTCTGTCGGCACTCCGATAGCACAGGGGCTGCTGGGCAAGAAGGTGGGCGACGTGGCCTCCATTAAGGTGCCCCAGGGGATGATTGAACTGGAAGTGGTAAGCATCAGTTTTGAAGAATAGGAAGCCATGACAATTTTCAGCAGAATCATTGCAGGGGAAATCCCTTGCTATAAAGTGGCAGAGGACGAAAAATACTTTGCCTTCCTTGATATCAGCCCTTTGGCTAAAGGACATACGCTGGTGATACCCAAACGTGAAGTGGACTATATCTTTGACCTGACAGATGAGGAAATTGCCGGTTTGCAGGTCTTTGCGAAGAAAGTGGCCGTAGCCATAAAGAAGGCTATCCCCTGTGTAAAGGTGGGGCAGTGCGTGCTGGGGCTTGAAGTTCCGCATGCCCACATTCATTTGGTGCCCATGCAATCAGAAGCCGATCTGCGGTTTACGAATCCGCGCGTGGAGCTAAGCGCCGAAGAATTTGAAGAAATAGCAAAAAGCATCAGAGTTCAACTCTGATGCTTTTTGCTTTAATATGCTTTTGCCTGGAGAGACTTTATCAGGCGTCTATGTTAGCGAAAGTGGCGTTCTTTTCAATGAACTCACGACGCGGGCCTACATCCTCGCCCATAAGCATGGAGAATACATAGTCGGCGCCGGCGGCATCTTCTATGGTTACTTGCTTAAGCAGGCGGGTTTCAGGGTTCATGGTGGTTTCCCACAATTGGGTGGGGTTCATTTCACCAAGACCTTTGTAGCGCTGTGTGGTAACGCCGTCTTCGCGTCCGTTGTTATACTGCTGCAGGAAACGCAGGCGGTCTGATTCTGTGTAGCAGTATTCTTCCACCTTGCCGGCCTTGCAGCGATAGAGCGGGGGCGTGGCAATGTAGAGATGGCCGTTCTGGATAAGTTCGGGCATATAGCGGAAGAAAAGAGTCATCAGAAGGGTGTCGATGTGAGAGCCATCGACGTCGGCATCGGTCATGATGATAACTTTATAATAACGCAACTTCTCGTAGTTGGCTTCCTTGCTGTCTTCGCCCAGTCCGAAGCGTACGCCAAGCGCCTGGATGATGTTGTTTACTTCTTCGTGTTCAAAGGCCTTGTGCCACATGACGCGTTCCACGTTAAAGATTTTTCCGCGGATGGGCAGAATGGCCTGGTACTGGCGGCTGCGTCCCTGCTTGGCAGAACCGCCGGCAGAGTCACCCTCGACGATGAAAAGTTCGCAATTGGCTGCGTCCTTGTCGCTGCAGTCTGCCAATTTGCCGGGGAGTCCGCCTCCGGCCATGGGGCTCTTGCGCTGTACGCTTTCGCGTGCCTTTCGGGCAGCTACACGTGCGGTAGCGGCCAGTATTACCTTGTCAACTATCAGTTTGGCCTCTTGGGGATGTTCTTCCAAATACATGGTGAGGGCTTCGCCTACGGCCTGCTGTACGGCTCCTGCCACTTCGCTGTTGCCGAGCTTTGTCTTGGTCTGTCCTTCAAACTGGGGCTCAGCAACCTTGATGCTGATAACGGCGGTAAGTCCTTCGCGGAAGTCTTCTCCACTGATCTCAACGTGGTTTTTGGCCAGTTTCTCCATTTCCTTGGCAAATTGTTCCTCGGCATACTTCTTGAGTACGCGTGTAAGTGCCATGCGGAAACCTTGGAGGTGGGTTCCGCCTTCTATGGTGTTGATGTTGTTGACATATGAGTGCAGGTTCTCATTGTAGCCGGTGTTGTACATGATGGCCACCTCGATGGGCGTACCTTGCTTTTCTGTGTTGAGGTAGATAACGTCATTGAAAAGGTGGGTACGGCTGCTGTCTATGTAACGTACAAAGTCCTTTAGTCCGCCCTGGCTGTAGAACTTTTCAGTGCGGGTGTTGCCTTCTGCGTCCGGGCGAAGGTCGCTGAGGATAATGGTTATGCCGGCATTCAGATAGGCGAGCTCGCGCATGCGGTTGGCCAGGATGTCGTATTTGTAGGTTGTAGTAGTGAAAATATCGGCGTCGGGCCAAAATTGCTGGCGTGTTCCTCTGCGGTCTGTGTCACCAATGACTTCCACTCCAGTTACGGGCTTTCCGCAAGCATATTCCTGACGGTAGATTTTGCCGTCGCGATAGACTTGTGAAATCATTTTGTAGCTGAGCGCGTTAACGCAGGATACACCTACGCCATGGAGACCGCCGCTTACCTTGTAGCTTCCCTTGTCAAACTTTCCTCCGGCATGCAATACAGTCATGACCACTTCCAAGGCGCTTTTGTGCTCCTTCTCGTGCATGTCTACCGGGATTCCGCGTCCATTGTCCTGTACGGTTATGCTGTTGTCTTCGTTAATGGTGACCTCGATTTCGGTACAATAACCGGCCAGCGCTTCATCTATGGAGTTGTCTACGGTTTCGTAAACAAGATGGTGGAGACCCTTCTCACTGATGTCTCCAATGTACATGGCCGGGCGTTTGCGCACAGCTTCCAGTCCTTCCAAAACTTGAATGTTGGAGGCACTGTATTCTGAATTGTTCTGTTGAAGATTTTCCATTTTAAAGTGGTGTCTTGTAATTGGGTACAAATTTACAAAAAAAAACTGAAATGGAGAAGGATGTAGATACAAAAAAACGACTACTTTTAAGTAGTCGTTTAAATTGTATCCGCTATGGTTAAAAGATGTCTTATTAGCTGAGCTTGTTGATGTAAAGAGCCAACTTAGACTTGAGGTTAGAAGCCTTGTTCTTGTGGATGATGTTGGTCTTTGCCAACTTGTCCAAAGCCTTCTGTACACTGGGGTACAGCTGCAAAGCCTCTTCCTTTTCCTTAGTAGCACGCAACTTGCGTACTGCATTACGCATGGTCTTAGCGTAATATCTGTTGTGGAGTCT
Source organism: Bacteroidaceae bacterium (assembly GCA_017935785.1). Taxonomy (GTDB): domain Bacteria; phylum Bacteroidota; class Bacteroidia; order Bacteroidales; family Bacteroidaceae; genus Physcousia. Next base: position 30,599 of record JAGBGU010000019.1, on the reverse strand, counting down.
TCTCTTTTGCTCCTGACGGATTCTTTTTTCTGATGATTTGTGATTAGCCATCTTTGTATCTCTGTGTTATTTGTTTTGTAGTCCCTAGGAGAGTCGAACTCCTCTTTAGAGAATGAAAATCTCTCGTCCTAACCGATAGACGAAGGGACCAAACCTTCGGCTTTCTAAGCCCGTGCTTTTAAGTGTCGTTCCTTAATTGCGCTGCAAAGGTATAGCATTTTCAAATACTGACAAAATATTTTAAGAAAAAAATGAAAAAACTTTCCTATTTTTCTGATTTCGGGGTAGTGATATGTGTTTTTTTCATATCTTAGCATAAAAAAGAACAGAAAAATGGAGGAAACAACCAAGGCGGTGGTTCTGCATATGCAACGGATAGGCGAGGATAAGGCTGTTGTGTGGCTTTATACGGAAAAACGAGGGGCAATGTCCTTTTTGGCTAAAATGCCAAAGCAGCGACGTGCTGGTATGCATACCTCGCTTTTGCGCGTGCTTAATGTCCTGGATGTTACATACGATTTTCGTCCCAAAAGCAAATTGCAGAAGTTTGGCGATATAAGAGTGGCGGTTCCGTATAGCTCTTTGCCTTATGATCCTATTAAAGGAGCCTTGGCTTTGTTCCTTGGAGAGGTACTTTATTATGGATTGAGAAATGAGGACAGGAACGAGCCTCTGTTCCGGTATTTATGTTATGGCCTTGCGTGGTTGGACAACTGTAAGCGCGGAGTGGCCAACTTTCATCTGGTGTTTTTAATGAGGCTGACGCGTTTCTTGGGATTTTGGCCCAATACGGAGGATTGGTTTCCTGGTGCTTATTATGACATGCTGCAATGCAGGTTTACAAAAATGCAACCCCTTTCCGGTGCTTCCCTTGTCCCGGAAGAGGCTGCATTATTACCCGTAATGCTGCGCATGAATTTTAACTCTATGCATCTTTTTCGCTTTAACCGAGTACAGCGTCAGCAGTTTATAGATGCGGTTATGCGCTTTTACCGTATACATTTACCCGAGTTTCCTGAACCTAAGTCGGCACAGGTCTTGCGCGAAGTCTTGGGATGACTAAGACAATAGTTCCCTTACCATGGCGCTAATGGTGCGTCCCTCTGCCTTTCCTGCCAGTCTTTTGCTGGCTATGCCCATGACACGTCCCATTTCCTTTATGTCAGTTACTCCTGTTTCCTGAATAATGGCAGACAGTGCAGCGCGCAGTTCTTCGGCGCTTAGAGGTTTGGGAAGGTACTCCTCAATGATGTGTACCTGTTTCATTTCTTCTTCTGCCAAATCTGCACGGTTCTGACTTTCATACACGGCGGCAGTATCTTTGCCCTGTTTTGCTAATTTTGCCAGTATTTTAATGGCGTCCTCGTCTGAAAGTTCATCGTTGGCTCCAGGGGCGGTCTTGGTTTCTATAAAGTATTTTTTTACGTTCCGCAGAGCCATCAGGCGTACTTTGTCCTTATTCTTCATGGCAGATACGATGTCTGCACTTACTTGTTCAAATAGCATGTTTTATATATTGGGTTATTGTTGATTCATAATAAAACCACCTTCTTCCAAGGGGCTTGCCGTATTTGCCGCTGCCTCTTTTTCACGTATACGCTTTACCTCGTCGCGAGTGCGCTTGTAGGTAGGACGCATGTCAATTTCGGCAATGACATCCTCATTGTCAAGATCTTCATCGGTAAAGATGAAGATGTTATGAAGTCGTTTACGAGGGGTTTGTGTGATTTTGTCATAATAGCGTGAGATGCGTTCGCCTTCTCTGACGAGACGGTCATCGTTTTCCGCTTCATCAATGATGTCCTTCTCTTTTTTCACTTGTTCCATGCCGGGAACATTGAGCAGGTTGAAGCCCGTGGCCAACAGAGTAATCTTGACTTTCCCGCCCAAACTGCTGTCTGTGGCGAGTCCCCATTTGGTTTCTACGTCTTGGCTGAATCTGCTCATGAAGTCGTTAACCTCGTTCATTTCCTCCATCATGAGGCTGTTCTGCTCATTGTCTCCGCAGAAATTAATGTTGATAAGCACCTTTTTGCTGTCGAAAATGTCCCGGTTGTTGAGAAGGGGGCTATTGAGCGCCTGCTCGATAGCTTTCGTAACACGGTTCTCGCCCTCGCCATATCCGGTACTCATAATGGCTACACCGCCATCTTTGAGTACGGTGGTGACATCCTGAAAGTCAAGGTTCATGATACCATGCATGGTGATGATTTCAGCAATACTGCGTGCGGCAATGCTCAATGTGTCATCTGCCTTGGCAAATGCATTGAGGACAGTGAGGTCCGGATATATTTCGCGTAGGCGCTCGTTGTTGATAACCAACAGCGCGTCTACATGCTTGGAAATCTCGTCTACACCATCAAGGGCCTGATTGATTTTTTTCATTCCCTCAAACTTGAAGGGGATGGTGACAATGCCTACGGTAAGGATACCGGCATCCTTGGCACATTGGGCTATTATGGGAGCAGCTCCGGTTCCGGTACCGCCTCCCATGCCTGCTGTGATGAATACCATTCGGGTACCATCGTTTAGCATTTCTTTGATTTCTTCAAGGCTTTCCAAAGCTGCTTGCTTTCCACGTTCCGGACGGTTGCCGGCTCCAAGTCCGTCGCGTCCCAATTGCAAGTGGGTGGGGACAGGTGAATCGCTAAGCGCTTTCTTGTCGGTGTTGCACATAACATAGGTTACGTCGTGTATGCCTTCCCGGTACATGTGGTTTACAGCGTTTCCGCCTCCGCCTCCCACACCAATAACCTTAATTATACTGGGACTTGCCTCTGGGAGATTGAAAGATAAGCCGCCAGAATTCTTATAACTATCAGACATTGTATTTCGTTTTATAAGGGGTTCGTATGTATATATATTTATAATGTACGCGAGAATGGTTATTCATCCTCCGGCTCTGAAAGCATTTCATTAATTTTGTTCCAGACTATTTTGCATCTTTCAGAGAATGCAATTGATTTTTTACGTTCTTTCTTTGGCTTGTCTTCTTCCTTATCCTCTTGAGAAACTTCCGCGGTGTTATTCTCTTCTTTTTCTTCTGTAGCTGCTGGAACAGAGGTGTCCTCTTGTTCGTGTTCTTGAGAAAAGTCTATTTCGGTTTGTACAGCTTCTGGCTCTGCCGGTGGGTCTCCGGCACAAACCGGTTCTCCGCAAATGGCCAATGCCATAAGGGTGTACAATGTGTCGGGTGTTTCCATATGCACATCATTTGCCAAGGAAATGCTTGTGGGCAATCCCTTAGCTATGCGAATCTGATGTTCAAAGTTGGTAAGTTTCTGGAACGCTTCTTTCAGATTGGCTATGCGTGAAGCACCTCCCGTAAAGGTTATACCAGAGAGCAGTTTGTCACTATATTCTTTGATGCGGCTCCATGCATTGAGCAGAATTTCCTCGTACCGGGCTTCAATGATGTCCTGAAGCAAATGCTCTTCAATATTACGGCCATGGCTGATGGCAATGGGGGCACTTTGTTTGTTCTCATCTTCTTCGTGCAAGGCGCTTCCGTGCTTTAGCTTTAATGCCTCAGCTTCCTCATGTTCTATGTTTTGGCTGGCGATGTCGCTGGTAACATCACTACCTCCGAGGGGAATGACAGTGAGGCTCCGCATGATATTGTTGGTATAGATGACAATAGTGGTGGTATCAGCCCCAATGTCAACTAATGCACAACCGGAACGCTTGTCATTGTTCTGGAGCAATGCTTCGGAGAGACAAATAGGAGAAATAAGAATATCCGCTATCTCCAAAGATGCGTTCTGGACACAACGCTCAATGTTTTCGCATAGGCTGGTGCGTGCTATCACATTGGCAAAGCTGGCTTCAAGCATGTTGCTTTGGAGCCCCACCGGATCTGATGTGGTTCGGTAACCTACATTGTATTCCTGTGGTATGGCTTCAAACATCTTTGCATCAGAATAGATTGTGCCTTTGTTGATGTCTTTCAATGATTCAATCATGCTGCCGGTAATGAGCGTCTTTGTCTCAAAACTGCGAATTACCGTGTTTTTCGTCGTATGCAATGACTGACCTGAGAGTCCGATGTATATTTTTTTTGTTTGAATATTCAGTTTGTCGTCAATTTGTTTGACGACACGAGATATGGCCGCAGACGTTTTATCCAAATTGTCTATGATACCATTGCGAATGCAATTGTTGTTTTCTTCGAGTGATACTGCCAATATTTGCAGTGTACTGTCCGGCAGACGCTTGCCGGCGATAGCGCGGATGGCAGAGGAACCTAATTCCACGGCTACGATAATGTCTTTTGCTGCTCCCATATCTATTTGTTTTTTTGTTTCGGTTTTTGCAGACAATCTGTCCTTTATATGCTAAACTTATGCTTTCGTAACGGTTCCAGCCAACTTGGGGAAGCCCTTTCTCGTAAAAGAGAAGCATACGGTTGAGCTTGTCTTCAAAATCTCTTAAATCTCCTAATATAATAGTGTGTTCACCAACTCTGGGGTATAGTGTAATTTTGTCATCTGAAATGACGTGAATCTGCTCGATTTGTTCACTCCAGAAAGGGTTGTTGTAAATGTAACGGGCCAGTGGCAGCAACTTTTGTGATGCATACTGAGGCGTAATGTTGCCGGTGGCTACGCACAATTCCAGATTGAAATTGTCAATAGGCATGGTGGCGCCTTTTCTGTCCAAATAGTATTGCTCTCCGTTTTCTGCCATGACCATAAGTATTGGCTTTTGTGGAATGACATTTATACAGAGTGCACCACGGTCAGAGTGGAAACATTCCACACTGTCTATATAAGGGTTTTCCTCCAGACAACTTTCTATTTCCTGCAGATCGATTTTTCCGAGTGATTCTCCTTTAACTGTTATCTTTTGCTTTTCCAGGATGGACTGTACATAGTCGCTATCCACAAAATTATATGTGGAATTACTTTTGACGCTGATGTTCAGCGCTGAACATACTCTTTCTTCAGCCGGACTGTGTAATTTGGCCGCTGCAAAGACAAGGTAGCCCATAAACAGGGCAATGAGCAGAATTTTAATGACTATCTTCATACTTTATTCTTCACTATTTCCTGAATGCAAGTGGCATAGTCCTCAATGTCGCCGGCTCCTAAAGTGACAAGTACGTCAAAGGAACTGTTCTCTACCAAGGCGGGAATGTCCTCCTTGTGGCACATTTGGCGTTGGATGCCTGGTTTAAGATTGTTGTATATGAGTTCGCTGCTGACTCCGGGAATGGGAAGTTCCCGGGCGGGATAGATGTCAAGAATTACCACATCGTCAAGCAGAGAAAGTGCATCGGCGAACTCTTGATAGAAGTCTCGGGTACGGCTGTACAGATGAGGCTGGAAAATAGCCTTGATGTGCTTGTTCTTGTAAAGTTCCTTGATGCTGAGTATACTTTGCCGGATTTCTTCGGGATGGTGGGCATAATCGCTTAGATATGCAATGCGGTCTGTCTTTACATGGAAATCGAATCTGCGGTCTACACCCTTGAATGTAGCCATTCCTTGTCGGATTTCTTCGGAATAGACTCCTGCAATCTGGGCCAAGGCCATAGCGGCAATTCCATTTTCAATGTTGATGCTCAATGGTACCCCCAGTTGAACGTTGGGAATGTTGCCTAAGGGTGATACGAAATCAAATACAATCTCTCCGTTGCCAATCTGAATGTTCTCAGCGTGGAAATCTCCCTCCTCACGTCCGTAAGTATATGTGGTAACCCCATTTTGTGTGTCCGCCTTAATTTTCACACCGGTATGGAGGAAAAGGAAACCGTCGGGGCGGATAAGGCTGGTATATTTTCTGAAGCTCTCCAAATAGGCCTCTTCCGTTCCGTAAATGTCAAGATGGTCAGCGTCGGCAGATGTTATAACGGTGGCATAGGGTGAAAGCCAATGGAAAGAACGGTCAAATTCGTCAGCCTCAATAACCACATAAGGGCTGTCGGGACTGAGAATATAATTGGTGCCGTAATTCTTTGTAATACCTCCTAAGAAGGCATTGCAATCAACGTGGCTTTGGTGCAACAAATGGGCAGCCATACTGCTTGTCGTGGTTTTGCCGTGTGTGCCGGCAACACAAAGGCCGTGGAGGGAGCGGGTAAGTGTACCCAATACCTGTGCCCTTTTTTGTATGCAGAATCCGTTTTCTTGGAAGAATAACAGTTCCTGATGGTTTGACGGAATTGCCGGAGTATAGATAACAAGGCAAGATTCTGCTTTCTTACACGGTTCCGGAATCAGGGAGATGTTCTCTTCGTAATGAATCAAGGCTCCTTCTGTCTGAAGTTTCTTTGTAAGTTCACTTGGAGTTCTGTCATATCCGCCTACAATGGCTCCGTTGTGCAGGAAATAGCGGGCAATGGCACTCATGCCAATTCCGCCAATACCTATAAAATATACTGCTTTAATATCTTTCAGTTCCATTTCTTTGCCTTTATTTGTCATACATGTAGACTATATTCCTGTGCCAACTTTATGATTTCTTGTGCTATTTTTTGTGCCGAATCCTTTAATGCCATATTTTGTGCATTTCTGCCTATCGTGTTTAGGATTGTACGGTCTTGTAACGTTTTCGTGGCTGTTTCAACTAATTTTTGTCTGGCGTCCGCATCAGTAACCATTATGGCTGCATCTCGTTTCACCAGCGCCATAGCATTATGTGTTTGGTGGTCCTCAGCAACATTGGGGCTGGGGACAAGAATGGATGGTTTGCCCAGTAGACAGAGTTCGCTGATGCTGCTTGCTCCGGCTCTTGAGATAACAAGGTCGGAGGCTTTGTATGCCTTGTCCATTTGGGCAATGAAATCAGTAACGACTATATTGGCTGCTTTCTTTTTTTTACTAATTTCGTCCATAATTTGTTTATAGTAATATCCGCCTGTCTGCCAGATTACCTGCATTGGAGCCTGAGCCATTTCCTCATAGTGGGATAAAAGGCTTTCATTGATTGTGCGTGCCCCCAAGCTTCCGCCTACAACCAATAATGTAGGCAAATTGGGATTGAGCCCGAAACTTTCCCGGCAATCCGAGGCGGCGAGTTTTTCGTTGAGCAGATTTTGGCGTACAGGGTTTCCTGTGAGCAGAATCCTTTCTTTAGGGAAAAAACGTTCCATGCCTTCGTAAGCGACACAAATCTTCTTTGCTTTTTGAGCCAAGGTCTTATTGGTTAGTCCGGCAAAACTGTTCTGCTCTTGTATGAGGCAGGGTATCCCCAAATCGTGTGCGGCATTCAGTGTGGCGGAACTTGCATAGCCTCCGACTCCAACCGCAACATGTGGCCGAAATTTCTGAATGTGTTTTTTTGCCAGTCTCTTGCTCTTGAGAAAGTCAAGCATAATACTAATGTTTGCGGGCTTCCACAACGGACGGACAAGTCCACGAATAGGTAAACCCACAATTTGGTATCCGGCTGCAGGCACGCGTTGCATTTCCATCCGATCCTGAGCTCCGACAAAAAGAATCTGTGTGTCCGGGAGCAGTTCCTTTAGGGCATTGGCTATGCTGATGGCTGGAAAAATGTGACCGCCTGTGCCTCCTCCGCTTATGATGATTCGAAGTCCTTTCATATGCTTTCTCTCTTTTTATGACTCTTGTTTATCTACAGATGAGACCTTTGTCTCTGTTGGCTCAGCCAAATTAGTTAGCGGCAATGTCTTTTTCTTCTTTTTTGCATAATGGCTTACGCTGAGAATCATTCCAATGTAGGCGCAATTGACAAATGTTGATGTTCCGCCTCGGCTTATGAGCGGAAGAGGTTGTCCTGTAACGGGGAATGCACCTACGGCGACAGCCATATTAATCATGGCTTGGACAACCATCATTAGCGCCAAACCCATAACCAGGTATGCGGCAAAAAGCGATTTACTGTTTCTTGCAATTTTCATGGCTCGCCACATGAGCAGCAAATAAAGTGACATGACGAAAACACCTAAGAATATTCCGCCTTCTTCTATAATAATGGCATAGATGAAATCCGAATATGCCTGGGGCAGATAGTCTCGTTCAACAGAATTGCCAGGACCTTTTCCTGTAATGCCACAAGTGGCAATTGCAATTTTTGCGTGAGTAACCTGTAGGTTATCGTGTATGTTATATTGTTGGGGGTCTTCCGGCATCTCGTAGCCTTTTACTCGGTTTACCCAGGTAGGTACGCGATGCAATATAGGGTTGTCTGATACATCCATCTTTTCTAATGCCTCATCATTAATCAGAGTAAGGGCTGCCGCAATGGCTATTATGCCGGCTAAAATTGCGCCGCAAACCCATGCCATGTATTTTTTAGGCGCTTGCGCATAGAATAGTATTCCCAACATAACCAAGAATATGATTCCGGCAGTAGAGGCGTTTTCTGTGACAATCAGGCAGAGTGTGACAAAGATTTCCAATGCAACCAGCTTAAAGGCTTTCTCGCTTACGCCTTTCTCATTGCGGAAACTGGCCAGGACAAAAGCGACAAATCCGACAAGGGCAATTTTGGCGAACTCTGAAGGCTGTATGGTCTTTCCACCGATAGTGACCCATCGGCCCGCATCATTGATTTTGGCCGTAAACAGAGCCATAACCAACAAGGGGTATGCAAGGAAATGCAGCCCTAAAACAGAAAGAATCTTGAAATGCTTGAAGGGGATTAGATGAATGACCCATGTCAGGATGAATCCCATCACAACATAGGCCCCATGTTCTATCATGGGCGCCCAGTATTGGCCCGATTTATAACTCATCGTGCTGCAGGCGCTATACACTTCTATGATGGAGGTCAGACAGAGGAATATGAATATCATCCATACTACTGTATCGCCTTGCATCAGACCTTTCTCGGCAAATGATTGTCGGTTGATCATATTTGTTGATTCTTTTTGTTTAAATCTGTATCTGGTTTTTACAGGTTTCTTACAATGTCTTTAAATTGTTCTCCGCGATCTTCCATGTTTTTGAATAGATCGAAACTGGCACAACACGGGCTTAACAAAACATTGTAGCCAGGCTTTGCCATGCGTCGGCAGGCTTCTACACAGTCTTTCATGCAGTGTGTTTCTGCTATTGGGAGCCCCAGACCTCCAAAGGCAGCGTGAAGTTTTGTGTTGTCTGCTCCTAAGAAAACCAACCCGGCACATTTTTCCTTAATAAGCGGAATTATGGCAGAGTAATCATTTCCTTTGTCCAAACCGCCTACAATCAGAATTGTGGGAGAAGTCATACTGTCCAGCGCGTACCAGCAGGCATCTACGTTGGTAGCTTTGGAATCGTTGATGTATTGTACGCCTCCTACGCGTGCCACTTTTTCCAAACGGTGTTCCACCCCTTCAAAACTGCTGAGACTTTTCCGCAATGATTCATCTTTTACCCCACTGATGTGGGCGGCAATGCCAGCAGCAAGACTGTTGTACAGGTTGTGCTTCCCGGTCAGGCTCAATGCTTCCTGCTCCATATTGAAAGGGGTTGGTTTTTCAATGACATACTGTTTGTCCTCTATATAACCAATCATGCCGTTTTTCTCTAATATGCTAAAAGGACATTTCTGAGCCTTTATACCGTATTTTTTTAGTTCCTCCTTGATTATCGGATCATCGGCCCAATAGACAAATGCATCTTCTTCAGTCTGATTTTGCAGGATACGCATTTTAGAGTCTGTATAGTCCTGCATGTTGTAGTTGTAGCGGTCCAGATGGTCTGGAGTGATATTGAGCAATATGGCAATATTGGCACGGAAGTTGTACATATTGTCTAATTGGAAACTGCTCAGTTCTATAATGTAGAAATCATAGTTCTTTCCTTCAGCAATCTGTAATGCCAGACTATGGCCAATATTTCCGGCTAACCCGACATTGTATCCGGCATTTTTGAAAATGTGGTATATGAGACTTGTAGTGGTGGTTTTCCCATTTGAGCCAGTAATACAAATCATTTTTGCATTTGTGTACCTGCCAGCAAGTTCTATCTCACTGATAATAGGGATTCCCGCCGACTTGATTTCTGTGATTATCGGGGCTTTGTCTGGAATTCCGGGACTTTTTACTACCTCATCAGCATTCAGTATGCGTTCTCGTGTGTGCTGTCCTTCTTCCCATTGGATACCATACTGGTTTAGCATGTCTTTGTAGCGTTGATTTATATTTCCCATATCACTGACAAAGACATCAAATCCCTTTTTTAGAGAAAGGACGGCTGCACCAACTCCACTTTCTCCGGCCCCTAAAACAACAACTTTCTTATTCATATTTTGTTATCTTATTTTCAGTGTAACTATAGCTAATGCTGCAAGCATGATTGTCACAATCCAAAATCGGGTAGTGATCTTTGACTCCAGCCAACAACCCTGCGGCCAATTTATTAAAATCTTGAAGTCGGCAGGTAATTGTCCGGGCTTTATTCTGAAAGCGTCGTGAATGGGTGCACGTTTGAAGACACGCCATTTTTCTCCACGCTTATTTCCCATCTTTGCATATTGTGTTTGCAGTATGACGCTTATGCTTTCTATCAGAAAAACAAAGCAAAGAATAGGCAGCATCAGTTCCTTATGAATGATAATGGCAACAACAGCAATGATTCCTCCAATGGTAAGACTCCCTGTGTCGCCCATGAATACTTGAGCCGGATATGCATTATACCATAAGAAACCAATGAGCGCTCCTACAAATGCACACAAGAAAATAACCAGTTCTTCGGAACCGGGAATAAACATGATGTTAAGATAGCTGGCCATTTGAATATGGCTGCTTACATAAGCGAGGATGCCCAAAGCCAATGCTATGATGGCAGAATTACCGGCACACATTCCGTCCATCCCATCATTCATGTTGCTTCCGTTACTTACTGCCATTACGATAAAGGTGGTGACAAGAACAAACAAAAACCAGCCCGCCGCATTCTTGTATTTTCCACAGAAACTCATTATATTGGCGTAACTTAGATTGTTGTTCTTGACAAAAGGAATGGTTGTTATAGTGCTTTTTACTGGCTCGCTTTTATGAACAACCATCTCGGTACCGGCTATTTTTTTTGTGGTGATGTTTTCCCGTATTACGGCATCTGGGCTAAGCCAGAGCGTTAGGCCGACAACCAGTCCGAGAATGGCTTGTCCAGCCAATTTGTATATAGGGCGTAGACCGTCTTTTGTTTTCTTCATTTTGATAAAATCATCCATAAAGCCGATAAAAGCCAGCCATAATGTGGTTACCAGCATGATGATCATATAAATATTACGCAGACGGCCAAGCAAAAGGCAGGGTATAATGGTTGCTACCACAATAATGATGCCTCCCATTGTAGGCACACCTTTTTTCTCGACACCGTAAGGGTCAATGCTTGCGTCGCGTTGGGTTTCGTTGCCTCCGTGCTCTTTCATCCAACAGATAAACTTTTCTCCAAACCACATGGAGATGAGTAGGCTTAAAATGAGCGTGAGCAATGAACGGAAAGAAATGTATTGCCACATTCCGCTTCCCGGTATTCCAAATTCTTCGAGTTCTCTAAACAGATAATATAGCATGACTGTGAAAGTTACAGGTTAAATGCTTCGCAAATTACTTCGTGATCGTCAAAATGATGCTTTATCCCTTGGATGATTTGATAGTCTTCGTGACCTTTTCCTGCGACAAGAATTACATCTCCGGGTTTTGCCATCATGCAGGCTGTGCGTATGGCTTCTTTTCTGTCTACAATGGATATGACATGACGACGTTGCTCCTTGCTTAGGCCATCCAACATGTCGTTTATGATTTCTTGCGGGTCTTCGAATCTTGGGTTGTCACTAGTTATGATTACTTGGTCGCTATACTTATATGCCTCTTGTGCCATTAATGGACGTTTTCCTTTGTCACGGTTTCCGCCGGCACCACAAACGGTCCAGCATTTTCCGCGATGTTGCAGAACCTCATTTATGGTTGTAAGTACATTCGCCAGGGCGTCAGGGGTATGAGCATAATCAACAATGGCGGTAACGCCATCTTTGGAACGAATAGTTTCAAAACGTCCGTTTACGGGAGTTGCAGCACTTATCTGTATCATGGCTTCCCTTGCATCTATTCCTAACTGGCGAAGAGTGCTGTATGCGGCCAATAAATTGCTGGCGTTGAAGCGTCCGACAAATTGGACGAAGACTTCTTGTCCTTCGATGTCAAGACTCATCCCTTCAAAACTTTCTTCCAGAATTTTCGCTTTATAATCCGATGCGTTCTTTAACGAGTAGCTTTTGACTCTTGCCTTTGTGTTTTGAGTCATGAACATTCCATTCCTGTCATCTGTGTTTGTAATGGCAAAGGCGTCTTCTGGAAGAGAATCAAAAAAAGTTTTTTTTGCATCGCGGTAATTCTCAAATGTTTGGTGATAGTCCAGATGGTCCTGAGTGAGGTTGGTAAAAATGCCTCCGGCAAATGTCAGACCACCGATACGGTGTTGTGTTACGCTATGGCTACTTACTTCAATAAATGCGTATTGGCAGCCTTTATCTGCCATCTCTCCCAGTAACGCATTTAATGTTATTGGGTCTGGGGTGGTGCATTCGGTGGGTATGGGCGTGCCGTCTATGTAGTTGCATACAGTGCTGCATAATCCGCATTTATATCCCAAATTTCTGAAAATCTGATATAAAAGGGTGGCAATTGTAGTTTTACCATTGGTCCCTGTTACACCCACCAACTTCATCTTTGAAGTAGGATTCCCGTAGAAGTTTGTAGCCAGCTGTCCGACTGTTTTCTCTGTAGAAGGGTATTGTATGTAAACCATACCCTCTACGATGTCTTCAGGAATTTGTTCACAGACTATAGCTGCGGCTCCTAATTCAATGGCTTTTGAAATGTAATTATGTCCGTCGGTCTGTGTGCCTCTGATGGCGACAAAGGCATTCCCGGGACGTGTTTTGCGCGAATCTATCTCAATACCGTTTATGTCGATGTCCATGTCTCCGAGAATGGATAACGGTTTTGTATTATCAATCAGTTTTTCGAGTTTCATATATACATTATTTATATATAATATAATAGTGTGTCGCAGAATTTTGTCTGCTTCTAATTGGATAATTATGCTATTCCAGTTGTAGGCTTATGGTTTGACCGGCTTTGAAGGTGCTGCCGGCAGCTATGCTTTGTGAAACCACTTTTCCTGTTCCTTTTATTTTTACTTTGAGTTTTTTCTCCTTTAGTGTGTATATGGCACTTTTGGCTCCCATGCCAATGACATTTGGTACTCCGCTGTTTTTTGTCGTGTCTGATTTCTCTGAAATTGATGCCTCCGATCTTAAATTCAGGTGTTTGGCCAACAGCATTGCGCCTTCTGCATCTCCGGGGGCGATGTCGGCAGTGAAGACAGATGTGCTGTCTGCGGCATCTTTAGGCTCACGGTGTGCACCTTTAGACATAACATATTGCGAAATTTCGCTAAAAACTGGGCCGCAATGAAGACCGCCTGATGCAGGCAGTCCTTTTTTCACTATACAGACAATGGTGCTGTATTTGGGCGCTTCTGACGGGTAGTATCCACAGAAACTTACCATATACCTGGGTGTGCCGCTGTGATATCCTTTTCCGCCGGTTGCAGCCATTTGTGCCGTACCAGTTTTTCCGCTTACTTTAAAGTATTTTCCTCCGTTTCCGGCTCTTTTACCAAGACCCTTGCTGACTACTTTTTCCAGAATGTCATGAATGTCATCCAGCGTATGTTGGCTACACATTTTGTCCCTTATAACTTCTGTCGGGAATTCGCGGACAACTATTCCATTGTCTATTTCCGCTTTGACAAATCTGGGTTTCATCATACGGCCATTATTGGCTATGCCATTATAAAAGGTAAGAGTGTGTATGGGTGTTAGCTGTGTTACATAGCCGATACTCATCCATGCCAGGTCGGTTTTGCTCCAATATCTTTTTTTGCTGTTGGGTTGTGGGATAATAGGCTCTCCTTTGCCTACAAATGGAACATTTAAAGGCACGCCCACTCCGAGTTCCTTCAACCCGTCAACATATTTTTGCGGGGTGTTATGATAGGCTTTGTCTATCAGACGGCTGACACCGATGTTGGAACTTTGTTCCAGAATCTCGCTAACGGAAAGCACTCCATATCCGCCTTTGCGCCAATTGTGGTCTCTCATGGTTCGGCCGTGCATGGGGTACAAGCCCCCGGAACAATCAACTCTTTCGTTTTTATTGATAGTACCGTCTTCCAATCCTACCATAATACTGGCGGTCTTAAAAGTTGAACCAGGTTCCATTAGATCGCTGATGGCATTGTTTTTCATCTCGTAGAAGTTGCCGTCTTTTTCTGATTTCATCAGATTGACAATGGCTTTGATGTCGCCGGTTGCCACTTCCATAACCATAGCCACTCCTATTTCTGTTCCGTCAAGGCTGGTCAGCATTTTCCGCATGGCTTTTTCGGCAGCGTCCTGAATGTTTACATCAATGGTTGTGACAATGTCGTGTCCGTGTTGGGGCTCCATATCAACGAAACGTATTCTTCTGTTTCGGACTTTTGTGCTATGGCCTACGCCGGGTTTGCCTCGCAAAATACTGTCAAAACTTAATTCAAGTCCACATTTGGCTCCGTTCGAGTCGCGGTAAAGGTCGCCTATGGTTCGTGAAGCCAGTGAGCCGAAGGGCTTCTTCCGTTGAATGATCTCTTCTGTATAAAAACCTCCTTTAAGGCTTGTTTCGCGCAATAAAGGCAGTTTTTTACACTCTTGCAACTGAATGTATGTGGCATTTTTGGGATAAATGCGCCATGCATGACTCTTGCGTTTTTTCCCCTCCTCAAGTCTGCTTTTGAACCATTTTTTGTTCTTGTCGGGGAAAATTTTAGATAAGCCAAGAGCTATGCTGTCAAGGTCGTGTTTAAAGGCTGAGTCTCTCCAATGTTGGGCTTTAATGCGGGCAGAACTGTCAACATCAATGACAACATAATCCATGTACAGTCTGAACTCGGGTATGGAACCGGCTAAAAGCTGGCCGTCGCTGGCCAATAGATTCCCTCTGTTAGCGGGTATGGGCAGATTTTCTGTCGTAAATCGTTTGCTTACCGTGATCCAATAATCCTTTTGTGGCGACAACATAGTCTGCAGGGCCGTCCCTAAAATATAGATGGCGGCCAAGCATATTATGATGAAGATAAACAGATATCTACCGGTAGAGTTGTTGTCGGGCTTCATGTTTTAATCTTTCTTCTTGATGATGAATGGGGCTTCGTTAGTGACTTGTAGTGTACTGTCCCCGAAATTTTTGAGTTGCTTCTCTAATTCGCTTTGTCTGGTTTTTAGAGTTAGCTCGCTGCTGCGTGTAAGAACGCGGAATTTCATATCCTTTAGTTCGTTCTGCAGTTGTACCAGTTCTATGATGTCCTTTTGTGCCT
Source organism: Bacteroidaceae bacterium (assembly GCA_017935785.1). Lineage (GTDB taxonomy): Bacteria > Bacteroidota > Bacteroidia > Bacteroidales > Bacteroidaceae > Physcousia. Next base: position 15,282 of record JAGBGU010000019.1, on the reverse strand, counting down.
GATAACGGTTTGTGATATAAAAGATTATGCCTCCTACAATAAGTAGTATCAGTACAATCTGTCGGCGGACCCATTGCCCGTCAATAATTAGCAGGTCTCTCCAGCGATAATTCCGCAAATCGGTTTCGCCCTCCTCTTCGTTGAGTAGGGAACTGATGATTTTGGCCTTGCGGCTTTCTGCCGAGTCCTTTTCTTCTATGTGGTCAGAATTTGTACAAAGCTCCTCTTTGGGGGATTGCATGTCATCATTCATATTTTCAGCTGTTTACTTTTTCTGCAATTCTTAATTTAGCCGAACGGCTCCTTGGGTTGGCGGCCAGTTCCTCTTTGGAGGCTGTGATTACTCCTCGGTGGACGGCTCGTAGCGGGGCGTGGTTGTGGCCAAAAATGTCCGTATCGTTTTTCCCTTCTATGTTGCCTGTCCGTATGATGTTTTTGACCATTCGGTCTTCAAGAGAATGATAAGTCAGGATTGCCAATCTTCCATTGGGGCATAGCAATTTGGAAACAGAGAGTAACATTTGGCGTAATGCATTCATCTCGCCGTTAACTTCTATTCTCAGAGCCTGAAAAACTCGTGCCAGGTCTTTCTTTTCACGTGCGGAGTTCAATAATGGATCCAACAAGTCTGTCAGTTGTCCGGTTGTTTGTATGCGTGCTGTATTTCGCTGTTTTGTAATTGCGGCAGCCAGCTTTCTGCTGTTTTTTAATTCTCCGTATAAAAAAAGAATGTTTGCCAGACTCTCTTCGGGATATTCATTTATGACCTTTTCTGCAGTCAGGCTGGCCTTTTGATTCATTCTCATGTCAAGCGGAGCGTCATATCTGAAGCTGAACCCTCTTTCTTCTGTGTCCAGGTGGTGGCTGCTTACTCCTAAGTCTGCTAAAATACCATCTACCTGCTCTATGCCGTAGTACATCATCCAGTTGCTGATAAACCGGAAATTGCTCCTGACAAATTGAAACCTGTTGTCTTCGAATGAACCTTTCATCGCATCCAGATCTTGGTCAAAGGAATATAAACGTCCTTTTTCCCCAAGTTGGTTGAGAATGGCCTGACTGTGTCCGCCACCTCCGAATGTCAGGTCTACGTATATTCCGTCTGGCCGGATGTTCAGGCCATCAATGGTTTCATTTAATAAAACGGGTATATGATAAGCTGCACAAGTCATAGATCTATCAGTAAAAAATTAAGCGTTTTCGCCATTCATCATGGCCTCCAGGGCGTTGCCCAGAATGTCATTGTTGTCCAATAATGCTTCGGCTGCATGTTTGCACCAAATCTCTATGGTGTTGTCCACACCGATAAAACGTACGTCGTTTTTTATTCCGGCATCTTCAAGAAACCTTTTGGGCAGAAGAATTCGTCCGCCGCTGTCCATTGAAACATTTTCAGCTCCAGCCACAAATTTTCTCAGGGCATCACGCCCTTCACGACTAAACATATTGGTTCGTGCTGTAATTGCATCAACTTGTGCGTCCCATACTTCAATTGGAAAAAGAACCAGGCAACGTTGGAAAATGTCTTTACGCAAAATAAGACCTTCAACCTCCTCTTTTTGCAAAATCTTGCGGAAGTTGCTGGGGACGAAAACGCGTCCTTTTTCGTCTACTTTTGCGTCTGTTGAACCTGTGAATCTCATTATTTAAAAATAACTTTTCTTTATTCGGGTTCAAAGTTACGAAATTCTCCACAATTCCCCACACTTTTTCCAAACTTTTTTTTGGAGCTTTTGTTGATAACTTTTTTCATGGTGGATTGCAGTGTCTTGTTTGTGCTTGAAAATGCTCGGTGAAATGGTGTATTCTGCTTGTTTTCAAATAAAAATAAAAAATGTCGATAACTTTTTTGTGGCTTTGTTTTTGTGGTGGGGAATTTTTCCTGATATTTGCGCAAATGTGGATACTCCTACTTCCGCTCTCCCCGTTATTGAGAAAAATCAGGAGACTGCCAGAAACAATCAAACATGGCTCGTTTTGTCGTTTTTTAGGACTGATGTTGGGCTATGTGTATTTTTTTTTGTAAGTTTGCAAAAAATAAAATAATATCTATGGGGCATATTTCTTTTAGAAAGCTTTTTTGTTTGTTGCTTTTTTCGGTTGTGTTTTTTCCAAGCGTTTTGGCAAAGAAGAAGGAAAAACGTTCAATTGTTCGTATTGAAACAAACATGGGAGTAATGAGGGTGGCGTTGTTTGATGACACACCGCTGCATAGGGACAACTTCCTTAAACTTGCAGCCAATAAATTTTATGATGGGCTGTTGTTCCATCGTGTGATAAAGGATTTCATGATTCAGGCGGGTGACCCAAATTCGAGGAATGCTGGAAAGGATGTAAAGTTGGGAGATGGCAATAATGGCTATGTGATATATCCTGAGTTTGATTTGCCGTATTTGTATCATTGGCGTGGAGCATTGGCTGCAGCTCGTGAGCCGGATGAGGTAAATCCTGACCAGTACAGTAGTGGCTGCCAGTTCTATATAGTCTGGGGCAAGAAATTCAGACCGGCGGCTATAGATAAAGTGCAAGTTCAGCTGGCGGAAAAAGGAATTGGTCTTAGCAAGCAGATGATTGATGATTACGAGATGCGTGGGGGTACTCCCCATTTGGATGGTTCGTATACGGTTTTTGGGGAAATAATAGAGGGACTTGAAATCGTGGAGAAAATTCAGGCCGTGGAAACCAATGACAGTGACCGCCCATTGGACGATGTTGTAATAAAACAAATGATTGTGGAGAAAAAAAGCAAAAACTGTCGATGAAATCGTGTGTTTTTCTTTTGGATGATGGGGCGCAAGTGTTTATCTCATTAAAGAAATGTTGGTATGGAATTAATTTTATCCCCAAAATTTGTCCCTATAATTTAAATAAAAAATATCTTTGCAAGAAAACAATACAATGATAATGGAAGAAATTGTCCAATTAGTCCTCGCCTGCTGCACAACAGTTCATTTTGTGCTTGCTTGTGTTATGTCAATATATGCCAGACATAAAATACAGTATTTGTGTTTGGCTTGGGTCAATGGGCTGTTTTTTGCCATGTTTCTGATGACTGCCTTTTTCTCTGCTCGTATAGCTGTGGGGCAGCCTGGAGTGTTGCATCCGATGATGCTGGTGTCATTGGTGGTAGCGTGCTTTTTGCAGAGTATTTACCCCTTGAGCATTCCTATGCCGGCATATTTGCAGTGGGGGAGAATGTGGAGGTATGCCGCTCCTGCGATTATATTGATAGTGATATATATCCCTATCTTTTTGTTTGTGGATGAGTTGTTGATAGTCCCTTCTGTAGGGGATTTGTTCTCTAATTTCTTCCGGACAGACTTGATCTTGCGTTTTGCGGCTTTTGGCTTGTGTGTATATTACATTATAAACATTTTCCGTCTTCCGCATTCTTTGGCTAAAAGTGCTGACGTGCCAAGATATTTGTTCGGATATTGTACTGCACTTGGTCTCATAGTCATTTATTACATGTTTGTTTCTGTATATTATGATCCTATTCGTTTGATGGTTTATGTCGTTTTATTTTCTGTGGCGAACATGTATTTGACGTTTCGGGTACTCGAAACAATGGCAGTCAATCTTCCCAAGCCTGTTATTGAAGCGGTGGAGGCGGAGCCGACGGAGGAGGAGGTAAAAAAAGCTGAACGTGAAGACTTTAATGAGGCAAACGTGCAAAGGTTCCAACGTATCCAATACTGGATGCAGAATCATAAAGAGGAATGGACGGACAACACATTTGGCCGGGACCGTTTGTGCGAAGCCGTTGGCTATAATCGGCATTTGGTTCTCCAGAGTGTTCGTAGCCAGGGATTCAATAACGTGCATGATTACATTAACAGCTACCGAATATCAGAGCTTAAGTATCTTGTGGAAAGCGGAAAGGCAACGACTGTAAATGAATGTCTTGCAGCCGGGTTTGGTACGGCCAAGACCGTACGTTCGTGTTTCCAAAAAATGGAAGATGCTTCATTGGATGATTTCTTGGAATATAATAAAATCTGCAGGAATAGTGTGGAGAGAATGGGGTGTTGTCAATAAATGAGGCAAAAGTAGTAAAAAAATGAAGTTTTTTTTGTGCTGTTTGAACATTTTTTTTTAATTTTGCACCAAAATATTAAATCTTAGTAGTATGTGGTTTAAACGTAAAAATGCATTAAGCATAGTTCTTGTTACACTGGCTTTGTCCGCCAGCGCTAACATGCATGATGTTGTAGAGCCACAGAAAGGCTTAAGGAGATTTCATGCTCGGGATACGTTTGCGTTGCGCAATGCTGAATCGGAGTTTGGTCATCGCCATAAGATGAACATGTCCTTATATCCGGTACAGATGTCTGTGACCCGCCGTTCCATTAAGGTTTATAGCGATCATAATCAGGTCCTGCCCATTTACCGTCATAACGGAACATTTTATATGGTAATGCGCCTGAATAAAGGTGTAAATTGGATAAACGGACTTCCCGAAGGCCAATATTATATCAATAACAAACCTATACTCATCAAATAGTACTTTTTATTCTAAAAAAGTTGAGATTTTGAAAAACTTGTCGTATTTTTGCATTCTAAAGAATGTAATGTCAGACTATGCAGGCAAGTGAACAATCTGTAACTTCTATAGATATTGGTACCATAATCAGGTCCCGTGCCAAGGATAAGGCGCGTTTTATTCCCTCTTTTTTGATAAGGTTTTTGGAAAGGTTCATTCATCAGGACTTTATTAACGAGTATCTGCAGCGTGGGTATACCGGAGTCCCCTTTTGCAAGGGCGTATTGGAGTATTTGAATGTAACTGTGGATGTGGAAGGGCTGGACAACCTTCCTCCTGCCTGGTCAAAATGTACGTTTGTAAGTAACCACCCTCTGGGTGCAATAGACGGTGTTACCTTGGGATGGGTCATAGGCGAACATTATGACGGTAAAATCAAATATTTGGTTAACGATTTGTTGATGAACCTAAAAGGTCTGGCGCCTTTGTGCTTGCCGATTAATAAATTAGGAAAACAATCCCGTAATTTTCCGGCAATGGTAGATGCTGCGTTTAGTGGCGATTGCCATGTGATAATGTTTCCCGCAGGCTTATGTAGTCGCAGGCAGAAAGACGGAAGCATTCGGGATATCCCATGGAACAAGGCATTTCTGAAGAAAAGTTTGCAGACCAAACGTGATATTGTTCCAGTACATTTTATAGGATATAACTCCAGCCGCTTTTATAATGTGGCCCAGTGGTGCAAACGTTTGCATTTGCCCAATTTTGCTATGGCGTTGCTTCCGGATGAAATGTATCGCAGCCAGGGGGGGCATTATGTCGTGCGTTTTGGAAAACCCATTCCTTGGCAAACATTTGATAAATCAAAAACAATGGTAGAATGGGCTCGTTGGGTTCAGGATACTGTATATAAACTATAACGTCCGATTTGAATATGATGGAAGAAATTATACCAAGGGTTCCGCGAGAATTGTTGCTGTCAGAATTGACTCCCGAGAAAAGACTCAGGACAACCAACAAAAGTGGCAATGAAATTTATATTGTAACATGGCAGGATTCGCCTAATGTCGTCCGTGAACTTGGCCGGCTTCGCGAGATTGCTTTCCGTGCTGCGGGCGGAGGAACCGGATTGTCTTTGGATCTGGATGAATTCGATACCATGGAGAATCCTTACAAACAACTGTTGGTGTGGGACCCTGATGAGCAGGAGATACTGGGAGGATATCGTTATCTGCTGGGTAGCGAAGTGCCCCTGGACAAAGAAGGTCAGCCCATCCTTGCCACCAGTCATATGTTTCGTTTCTCGGAGAAGTTTGTAAAAGACTATTTGCCTTATACGATAGAATTAGGCCGTAGTTTCGTTACCCTGGAGTATCAAAGCAGCCGTATGGGGACCAAGGGGCTTTTTGCTTTGGATAACTTATGGGACGGTTTGGGCGCACTTACGGTTATTATGCCTGGTGCGCGGTATTTCTTCGGTAAATTTACAATGTATCCCAGTTATGACCGTATGGCCAGAGACATGATACTTTATTTCCTGAAAATGTATTTCTCAGACTCCGAATCGTTAATACTTCCTATGCACCCCCTTAGTCTGTGGCATGATGAAAGTATATTTGAAACGCTTTTTGTAGGAAATGATTTCAAGCAGGATTATCGCACATTAAATCGCGAAGTGCGTAATCTGGGTTATAACATACCGCCATTGGTAAATGCATATATGGGCCTTTCGCCCACCATGAAACTTTTCGGTACGGCGATAAATGATGAATTCGGCGATGTGGAGGAAACGGGAATACTGATTGCCGTGGATGAAATCCTGGAGGAAAAACGCGTACGCCATATCGATTCTTTTGCCCAGAAACATCCCGAACTGGTACAGATAACCAGTGGTGCCAATAAGGTTATATACAAACCCAAATAAAGAAAACTGAAGATGATGAATTGGGAGCAACTCTTGTCCAACAAACGTCTTGGGCAGGAAAATCAGCCGCAACGTAAGGATGACCGCACTGAGTTCCAGAGGGATTATGACCGTATTATCTTTTCTGCTCCATTCAGGCGTCTTCAGAACAAGACCCAGGTATTCCCCCTGCCTGGAAGCATTTTTGTACACAACCGTCTGACGCATAGTCTGGAGGTAAGTAGCGTTGGCCGTAGTTTGGGTAACGATGTCAGCCGTCAGCTGCTTGCGCTTCATCCCCATTTGGCAGAAACCCACTTGTCAGAGTTAGGCAGTATTGTCAGTACGGCCTGTCTTGCCCATGATTTGGGAAACCCTCCTTTCGGCCATAGTGGCGAACGGGCAATCGGGACCTATTTCAGCGAGGGCAAAGGCCTGTATCTCCGTGATTATGTCTGTCCCGAGACAGGAGACAGGCTGACTCCGCAACAATGGGACGACCTTATCAATTTTGAGGGGAATGCCAATGCCTTCCGTCTGCTTACGCATCATTTTCTGGGGCGCAGGCCGGGCGGATTTGTCATGACTTACAGTACCTTGGCAAGTATCGTTAAGTACCCTTATACATCGGACCTCTGCAGCGGAAAAAATAAGTTCGGCTTTTTCCGTGACGAGGTGGAGATTTTTAATCGCATTGCTGCCGAGTTGGGTATAATCCCCCTCGAAGCGCCTCAAGGTTCTTTCCGCTATGTACGTTATCCGTTGGTCTATTTGGTTGAGGCTGCTGATGACATCTGTTATCAGATTATGGATATTGAAGACGCGCATAAGCTGAAGATTCTTACCACAGAAGAAACCAAATCATTGCTGCTCAGCTTCTTCAATGCCAAAGACAAGGATATGATAAACAGCCGTATGTCCATGCTCGAGGATACTAACGAACAGATTGTGTATCTGCGTTCGTGTGTTATCAATTGCCTTGAGAATGAATGTGTGCAGGTTTTTGTCCGTAACGAGTCGGCTATTCTTTCCGGTAAGTTCGAAGGGTGCCTTATACGCCATATCAGTGATTTGCCCCGCAGGGCCTACGAATTGTGCGAGCAGACGGCAGTGTCCAAAATATATCATTGCAAGGAAGTGGTGGATATTGAGATTGCCGGTTTCCAGGTAATGCTTGCCTTGGTGGATATGATGGTGCATGCCGTGACTCATTCAAACAAGGTCTTCTCCCAATTGTTGATCAATAGAGTCAGTCCCCAGTACGACATTAAAGCCCCTACACTTTATGGCCGTCTCATGGCTGTCCTGGATTACATTTCGGGCATGACCGATGTATATGCCATGGACCTGTACCGAAAGATAAACGGAATGAGTATTCCTACATTATAAGAGTCAGAATTTATAACACTATTGTAATTATAATTATGAAAATAAAGATTGTCAATACCAGCCACCATCCGTTACCGGAGTATGCAACACCAATGTCGGCAGGGGTAGACCTTAGAGCCAACCTTAGTGCCCCTCTCAAACTTCAGCCCATGCAACGCTGTCTTGTACCAACGGGCTTGCGTATAGCGCTGCCTCAGGGTTACGAGGCGCAGGTACGGCCACGTAGCGGCCTGGCTTTGAAGCGCGGAATCACAGTCCTCAATGCCCCGGGTACAATTGATGCCGACTATAGGGGCGAGATCGGAGTCATCCTTATCAACCTGTCTCAGGACAGTTTTGTCATAAACGATGGCGAACGAATTGCGCAGCTGGTCGTTGCTGCTTATGAACAGGCAGAATTTGAACCCGTGGAAAGTCTTGACCAGACAGAACGTGGCGAGGGTGGGTTTGGCCATAGCGGAATGCAGTAGACGGTAAGGAGTGAACAATGATGTGGAGAGCCTTTCTCTTTGCGGTTTTGGCTTCTGTGCCGCTTTTCGTGGGTGCACAGACTAAGCTGGATTATTTCTATACCGAAGCGGAAAAGTGCCGTTTGAGCGGAGATTATGCTTCGGCCATGGAACTTTACCGTCATTGTCTGGACATTCAAAAGGATTCCCCGTCTGTGCTTTTTAATTTGGGGGTTTCCTATATGCACCTTAGGGAAGACAGCCTGGGACTTTCCCTGCTGCGGCAGGCAGCGGAAAAGGAACCGGGCAATCCTTGGCTGTACGACTATCTGGCGGCTATCTATTTGGAGAATAATGATGTGGCCAATTCCATCAAGGCGTTGGAGCATCTGGCATCATTGCAGACCAAGCGTTCTGATGTCTTGTCCCAACTGTTCTCCTTGTACAAGTCTGTGGGAAATACGGATGCGGCCCTTGCATCCCTCTCCCGTATAGAAACGCTTGAGGGAAAAAGTCCGCAACTGGCCATTCAGAAGTTTTCTCTTTTAATGGACTTGGAACGCAGCGATGAGGCCTTTGCCGAACTTAAAAAACTTTGCGAGGAGTTTCCTTACGACCAGAACTGCAAGCTTATCATGGCCAATCAGTACCTGCTTTATGGCGATACGTTGCAGGCCAAGGCTCTCTATGATGAAGTGGCCCGCATTGAACCTTCCAATATAAACCTGCAGTTGTCTCTGGTTGCCTATTACAAGGCCCAGCCGGACAAAAGCCGCTATTATCTCATGCGCGACTCTCTCTTGTCCTCGCCCTCTTCTTCCAGCCAGTTGTGTGGGGCGCTTATGGCCGACTATATCATGGAGGCCCAGGCCGACAGTACCCTTCATCAGGGCGTGCTGAAGGCTTTCGACCGCATACTGGCCACTCCGCAGAAGAATGCGGACATACTGGAGCTTAAAGCGGCTTACCTTATTAAGAGCAAGGCTTCGGATAAGGAAATTGAACAGGCCTTGAAGGATATATTGCAGGTAGAGCCTGATGACCGGATGGCCATGGCACAGCTTATGCAGTACTATGTGAGCGAGAGCGATTTCAGGGCCGTTGAGAATCTTTGCCGTCAGGGAGTTAATTACTATCCTGATAATCTGACCTACCATTTTTATCTGGGGCTTTCCCTGTACCAGCAGAGTAGAAAGGCCGAAGCCATAGAGGCGTTCAGCCAGGGGGTACGTATCAAGGGGGACAATGTCAATCCGGACGAGGTTTCTGAGATGTTCTCCATCCTGGGAGACCTGTATTACGAACAGGGACGTGCCCAGGATGCTTTTGCCGCATACGATTCATCGCTGGTCTACAAGGAGGACAACCTCTCCTGCCTCAACAATTATGCCTATTACCTCTCTTTGCGTAACGAACGTCTTGAACAAGCTGAGGAAATGAGCTATCGCACGGTGAAAAATGAACCGTCCAACCGCACCTACCTGGACACATACGCATGGATTCTGTTCCAAAAGAAGGACTACAACGAGGCCAGAATCTATATTGACCGTGTTGTCAGCCCCGAAAGCGACGAGGACGAGCTTATGAATAACAAGGATTTGCAGGGCAATGTCATAGAACATGCCGGAGACATCTATTATATGACAGGAGACCGCCAGACGGCCGTTTGGCTTTGGAACATAGCCTTGCAGAAGGCGGATGGTTCCACTACAGAGAAACTTCCCAAGAAAATCCGTAAGAAGAAATACATCAAATAGCAGCATACATCAGATTAACAGACGCATTATTTATGAAAATCAGCAGAATCGCAATACTGGTCATGGCAGTACTGCTTTTGGCAGGGTGCCGCAAGGGCCGCAAGACAATACAGCTTGACGCAAATTTCCCGTCAGATGCCGTGCCTACGGATGTTCGCATTGTAGAGCGGACAAACACCCTTCGGTTACAGGCTCCCAGCGTGTCTTCAAAGGTAAACCTGACTCTTGCAATGGGCGAGAAGGAGGCGGCTGTCAGCGGTACGCTTCGCATGAAGCGCAACGATGTGGTCCAGCTCTCTCTTGTGGCCTTTGGCCTGCTCGAGGTGGGACGTATGGAACTAACCCCCGACTACTTCCTTATTCTCGACCGCATGAATCATCGTTATGTAAAGAAAACCTACGATGAAATCGACTTCTTTCGCACTTCCGGAATAGACTTCTATACCTTTCAGTCGCTTTTCTGGAACGAGCTGTTCCTTTTTGGAGATCGTGGCGAAGTGCCTGCCGAGTCCGATTTCAAGGCGGCACAGCAGGATGACCGTATCCTTTTGCTCAATGACGATTCGGACCGCATGCTGCTTACGTTTGTAGTCAATGTGCACGATGCGCTTGTTGGGCACACCCGTGTGTCCGACCTCCGCAATCCCCAAGGAAAGGTAATGGACTGGTCCTATTCTGCTTTCCGGGATTTCGAAGGTACCGCTTTTCCCGGAAAGATGGAAATGTCCTTCCATTTTACCCGAACCCCCATCACGCTTTCGCTTACGTTGAACAATCTGAAGCAGAGCGACGGATGGGATACCCGTACCCGTTTGAGCGACAAGTACCAGGAAATTCCCCTGGATGCTATCTTGAATAAGATAATGAGTCTGTCAGAATGATGCGCCCCCTTCTCTTTCAGCAAACTTTTACGCGCCTTTGCCCCAGTGGTTGTGCGCTTTCGCGTCGGGCAGACCGGTTGCGGGTGTCTTCCGTTATGGGACAAGTAACGTTGTTTCTCCTTCTGTTCGCCCTCGTTGTGTCTTGCAGCAGCGAACCGGAGTATGCCGACCCCGAAGCGTATGAAAAGACAGAACAGCTGCAACAGCGGTATGCTCCCCTGTTTGTTGGTGTATGGCACACGGAACGTATTACGGACAAACTCCGTTTCTTTGAGCGTCTGGTGTTCCAGACCGACGGAAAACTGCAGGGTGTGAGAAAGTTGCATACGCGTCAGCTCGTTACCATTGACGGAGAGGAACGTTATACAGACTGGGAAGAAGTGGAAGGCCTCAGTGGTGCTTTTTCCGGTGCATGGCGTCTGCGTTGGGAACGGGATGACAACGGTGTCGGCCATGACAGAATCATTCTTTCTGCAGGTTTTGAGAATGCTGGAAGCGGTTACACTGCCTATAGCCACAATGTGCCTTTTAACTTTGTCAATGACAACCTTCTTCGTTTCTCTGGCCTTATGTTCAGCAATGCCGGCGGTTGGACGGAATATCAGAAAGGGAATGCAGAACCAAGTTTCTGATTTCGGTTATTGGTCCATTTCCCGATGTGAGGACATAAAAAAGAGAATCGTGTGTTTGTCTTGACATAAGAACATAAGAGTCAAAAGAAAATACATCCTTCCTGTTATGGCGAATATGTTATTCGCTGTTTCTGAGTATAAGGGTCTGTGACCCGACAACGGAAAATATGTCCTTATGTTCTTCTGTCAAATCTCAATTCTCACAGCAGTAGTACTGCGTTGCCCGTTTAAGATATCTTCTACGGCCGTAGAAGATATCTATTTTGGCCCATGCAGTATATCTGCTCTGAAAAGCCAGTATTTCTTCTTGTCTTTTTCTGGTTTCAGGGAACAGTTTTCTGTTTCATTAACTATGTAAAAGTCACTATGCCTTATTCGCTTTTCCCTGATAGAATAGTCCCGTCTGGCATAATGCCTTCTATGGATAGTGAGAGCTGGTTTTCCCTACAGTTGTTGTAAAACTTGATTTCAGCAACTCCTTGCTCATTGGTTTTTAGACATGGATTCCAATATATGGTACGCCTATAGTCTCGGAATTCGGGTAATGGTTTTTTCTCGTAATTCGGCATATAGAAGTCTTCACAGACATTGTATCCGGTCATGATATATCTTCTTTCGCGATATGCCAGTCTTCTTCCATCGTCAGGAATCAGTTGTAAATTAACGGATACTTCAGGTTGGTTGCTGGCTTCGTATTTCTCATCTCCTTCCATTCTGGGCGCGTAATCTGTATATATAGACACTTTCAGAAGCTGGTTAAGATTGTTGTATTTATGCTGTATCTTTTCTGAAATGTTATTTGACATGTTTTTCCCGTCCCATCTGCGTTCAAGTTTGTAGCTACGTAGTATGCCCATTTCTCCAATGTACAGTCGGGCCAGACCGATAGAGAACGACAGTGAACCGGAATACCAGGCTGGCGAAAGTCCCGCATCAACCATTTCGTTAAATGCATCGTATGCATCTATCTCCATTGCGGGTTTGGTCAGGTCTATTTTACGTAGGCCGGTTCGCTTTGCGCCTACACTGACCTCGTCCATGATTTTAAAGAAGTTATCTGTAGACTGTACAGACTTGTTTTCTGATTTAACAGGCATAATCGCCATATGGTAGTAATTGTATGGCTTTACATATCTTGGATGGAAGGGTCTGACCCGTACACTGTATTCGGGAAATTCAGCGGCGTCAGTTACCAATTCTGGTATTCCTCCTTTCTTTGTGGCGTTCAGATAGGTAAAATACGGACTGTCTGCATGTGGCCCTTGTATGGCAAATTCGCCGTTTTTTGTCATGACGCTTTCTAATAATGAGTTGTTATCCACATTTACCGGCTGTGCGAACTGTGCATGAACCTGTAATTCTTCGCCCACTTCTGTAAGGAATTGGTAATTGCTGGGGTCATTCTTTTTTGAATTGTATATTCCGTCATTATCTTTTACCTCTTCAAGGAATGGGTGTTCTTGCTCTATTTTCAATTTCTCAATTATAAGTGGACCGCTTACTCCTCCGGTAGTTTGCGCTTTTATTATAGTTTCAGGATTCTCCATTGTTTCGACATAAAAATAATTTTCATGATCCAAAGGAGTATATTTATGTACATCCCCTCTGATAACCGGTGAAATTTCAAAGGGTTCCCGGACAGTAAATTTTTCTTTCATGTCTTCCCACCTGTATCTTCTCCACCCTTGCACCATTAGCAGAAGGTCAAGAGCCTTTCTTCGTTCGTCATCATCTTTTTCGAAGTAATATCTTGGATCTTCTACAAATCCTTTAATCTGGCTGCTCAGCAGCATCTCGGTAAGCAGAGACCCGTTGTCGTAAACCGGGTCAGCCAATGCTTCGTCCCTAATCGCAATAGAAACTTCCGCATTGGGCTCTCCTTCCAACTTAATGTTGACAGGCATAAAAGGGGTACATTTTTGTGGCAGTCCTTTTATTAAAATGTCCTTGTTCTTACTTTTCCCATTTGAAACAAAAACCATTCTGTCGGCCCAGATTCTGCCCATTGCGTCGTACAGTGTAAGTTGGGCAATTCCTTCGGGAAGTTTATCTGTGTCAATAATGATGGAATCGCCTTTAACTTCCTGGTAGTGATTAAGTGAGCCATGATTCATGATTGTAAGCCCAAGTGGGATTTCATCCATTCCGTTTTTGCCAACACGTATAAGGAATTCATTGTCCCTCTGGTCTACACGCATGACTGTGCCTTTGCCGCGTATTGTAGGTAATTTTATTTTGTTCGTTTCTCCCTTGTCCCACGTGAATACTGCAGAGTAACTCTCATTCTGTTTGGCTGTGATTTCTAATAAACCTTTTCCCCTGTGTGAGGTTTTCCCTTTTGCAATAGGTTCTTTGGCAGAATTATAGATGACCAGTTCTCCTTGTAAATGTTTCCCCTCTGGGTCATTTGCTTCAAAAGCAATGCGCTGTGGTATACCTTCAATCCAATCTCCTCCTTCCGGGTATAGATTAACAATTGCATCAGGGGTTTCTGCTTTCAGCTTGTAATACCTCCTTAAAGGTCGTGTAGTCATAATCCTTTCTGGCATTTCGTTCTTTTGGGGTTTGTCGTAGAGCGGAAATACGCGGCTATATAACTTTTCATAATCGCGGAAAAAATCTTTTGCCATATTTTCTTTTAAAAACCACTTTTCTGCATATTTTGTATGCTGATGTTCATATACCCCCCAATTAAGTTGCCAACGGGTGTATGCTCGAAGTTCATAAAAGCCGGCATAAAGAGAATCGGCCAAAATGAAGCTTCCCCATCCTTGCCCGTCCTTCAATCGTATGGTTTGCCTTTCCACCAGATAACCATCCTGATTGAAAAGTTCGGCATACAGCACTTGGCTTATATTGCTGGGCACTCCTTTGTCGCTTCGTTGTACATAGGCTTTATAGTATAATGTGTCCCCGAGAAAATAACAGGTGTTGTCCATGTGGACAAATACGATTTCCTGTGGGTATTTTTTGCCATAATTACTAACAGCTTCTGCATATATCTTTAAAGAATCGTATGCATTGACTCCTTCATTCTGAAGCTTACCCAAAGTACCAGGCTTTTTTATCTTCACGAGTGTTTGTGCGTTGCTTGTGGTGTGTAAAATGAACAAGCCAAGTAGGCAGCCGATAAAGATTAAAACCTTTTTCATATAACAACTATTTTTGTGATAATTATGACTTTTATGGCACAAATATAATAGTTTTGTTCCGAAAAGTCATGGGGAAATTTCCTATTTTTTAGGGGAAAATCCCTCACCCTCCGAGGAAATTCCCTATTTCCTGATATTTTCTATAAAAAAGGGCAGAATTATCCATGTTTCGATGGCCGACGCAACATAGTCCGATGGTCATCGCAACAGCATGAGTCTGCCATCGCACCATAGTGCGTTTTTCCTTGAATAAGGATAAAAGAGAAATTTGTTTAGTGTTTAGTGATTGGCTATTGGCACACAGTAATCTAATTAAAGTCATCCTGACCATACTTCATTCTATACGTCATCCTGAATTTAGTCCAGGATCTCACAGCGAGTCTTTCTTGTTCTTCTCCGCGGACAGATCCTGAAACAAGTTCAGGATGACAGATGCTTGCTTGGTCTCATTACGTCATGCTGAACTTGTTTCAGCATCTCACCGCGAGTCTTTTCTTGTTCTTCTCCGCGGACAGATCCTGAACTAAATTCAGGATGACAGATGCTTGCTTGGTCTCATTAAGTCATGCTGAACTTGTTTCAGCATCTCACCGCGAGTCTTTCTTGTCTGTGGTGAATGATTATCTTTTGTCATTT
>JAGBGU010000018.1 GCA_017935785.1 Bacteroidaceae bacterium | reverse complement strand
GTGGCCAAATGGGGCAGACTGTAAATCTGCTGGCTTACGCCTTCGGTGGTTCGAATCCATCTCTACCCACACAAGGTTTCAATGAAAATTGCGGAAATAGCTCAGTTGGTAGAGCACAACCTTGCCAAGGTTGGGGTCGCGAGTTCGAGTCTCGTTTTCCGCTCAAAGTTCTTTAACATAATGGTGCGTTAGTTCAGTTGGTTAGAATACATGCCTGTCACGCATGGGGTCACGGGTTCGAGTCCCGTACGCACCGCAACAGAGAAAGAAGGATTCCCAAAAGGAACCCTTCTTTTTTTATTGCCCCACCCTTTTTACCACGGAGACACATTTGTACAGATATGCTTTCGTTGCAAATACAAAAATACAAAAATACAAAAACGCAAAATTGTAAAATTGCAAAAACGCAAAATAAAGCCATTACCTCTTTGATATACAACACATTATATAGCGCATGGCTTTGCAAAACCTTTGCAGTTTCTTTGCAAAAAGGGCGGAATGAGGGGTTTTGAGGGGGTGGAAACTATGTTTTTTGGCCTGTTTTCTTCTCTTCATGCTGAATTTAGTTCAGCATCTCACCGCGAGCCTTTACCGGTTCCTCTCCGCGGACAGATCCTGAAATTTGCGGTTAAGCGAGAGCAAAGCCAAGCTTGCTTGTGCTATGCCGAGCGTCAGCAAATTGAACAAGGTTAAACGTGTTCAGGATGACATATTGTTGGGGTTTAGGGTTTGTAATCAACCGTCTGAAGACGGTCTTTTCATTATTCGTCATGCAGACCACACCTTATCAAATTCAAAAAGATAAAAGGTGTTTAGAGGGTGTTTCCCGGCAAGAATATGTGCAGCTTTCTATAAGCAGAGCGTTTATTCTTCAACAATATTCTTAAATTCTCTCCATCCAGCGGCAGATTTGTATGCATCTGCCGACCCTTTGGGCACATACAGGGTGGCGGTATTATAAGTGGAAGAACCAAAAGCTGCCCATGCACATGCCTCGGGAGGCGTTGGATTTTTGCTGTACACCGAAGTCAGGCCAGTACAGTCAGAAAAGGCATCTCTACAGATATTTGTTACGTTGCTTGGTATGGTAACAGATGTCAGTCCAACACAATCGCCAAAGGCAACCGCACCAATATATGTCACGCTGTTGGGAATTGACACCGAGGTCAGGCCAGTACATCCATGAAAGGTTTCCGCAAAAATCAGGTTTAAATTGTCAGGGAGGTGCATATCAGGAAGACTGGCACAGCCATAGAAAGCCCCTGATTCTATGTAAGTCACACCACCAGGAATGGTTATCCAGCAAAGGTTGG
Source organism: Bacteroidaceae bacterium (assembly GCA_017935785.1). GTDB lineage: Bacteria > Bacteroidota > Bacteroidia > Bacteroidales > Bacteroidaceae > Physcousia. Next base: position 44,651 of record JAGBGU010000018.1, on the reverse strand, counting down.
CACAGCCAGAAAAAGCATATGAACCTATTTTTTTCAGGCCATCGGGGATATCCACTAATGACAATTCAGTACACCCAGAAAATGCATATGACCCAATTTTAGTCACATTGTCAGGAATGTTCACGATGGGCAGATTGACACAGCCAGAAAAGGTACTTGCGTCAATCTCTGTTATCCCATCCGGAAGACTTAAAGAATACAGGCTGACACAATCCTTAAAAGCACCAGTTCCAATAAACATCACACTGTTGGGCAAGAGCATCGAGGTCAGACCGGTACAACCATAAAATGCGTAAGCCCCAATAGACACCACGCTGCCAGGTATGGTTATCGAGGCCAGGCCGGCACAACCCTCAAAAGCATAAGCCCCAATAGACACCACGCTGTTGGGTATGATTATCTTGGCCAGATTGACACATCCAGAAAAAGCCTTACGAGCGATTTCTGTCACACTACTGGGTATAACGGCTAAGACTATCCGCTCACAGCCTTTAAATGCGTCCTGCCCAATTTCTGACACCTTATATCTTTTGCCATTGTATGTAATACTGGACAAAATAATAGCCACTCCGTCAAACCCATACTTGTCATACCCAGATACAATCAGACGGTCTTCTTTTATGGTGTATTTTATATAATCCAGATAGAAGCTGTTTTTATCCAATTTCTCAAATGCACCATCGTTTGAGGCCTTTCCGTTTGCATCTACGACCACGTTCATGTTGTCTACTATTTGTTCGTCCTCGCTGCACGAAGTCAACACTGGCATTATTGCCGTCAAAAGCAACAACATCGACAATTTGATTGTTTTCATGTTCTTTTTGTTTGTTTTTGTTCTTTATTTTAGAAAAGATTGTACAAAGGTATGAAAATATCAAAAGAAGTACGTTCATCTTGAATAAAAATTATTGATGAAAACGCATTTTGTATCAGAAAAGTTGAGATCCCATTACGAAAAGGGTGAAATAGAGCTGTTCTGAGGGCTGTTTGGTGATTGACGATTCCATTTTTCGCCCACAACAGACTCCGATTAGTTGCAAAGGCTCGTGGTGAGATGCTGAAACGAGTTGAGCAGAACGAGAAAATGGAAATCATCCCAGGAATAAAAATGTCAAAATTTGCGAATTCCATGTATTTCCCCTGTCACGTAGTAGGGGTTTTTCCCTCGCGAGGCAGTACTTTTTCCCTCGCGAGGCCGTGTTTTGGGGCGTGCCGGGACACCCGTATAGGATGTATGATTTGTAAAAATTTTTACATTATTTTTGCGTTTTGCCCCTGTATTTTTTTGCATTTGGCTTGCAGCAGAACAAAGGGGCAAAATGCGGAAAATGCGGACTTGCGAGCCAAAACAAGCGAATTTATGAGTGAAAATGCCGTCAAAACGGGAAAATCCTATTTCCCGATTTTGTGCAGGAAATGGGCGAGAAGATACACGGAAACGGCATTTTGGATGCAGAAACGCGCAAAAAGGACGAAGAAAAGGCGTTTTTGGCGTAAGTTGAAAATTTACCTCATATCACTGAAATTCAGCGTATTATGCAAAATTACATCCATTTTTGAAGAAAAAACTTTTGCATTCCCTTTGCCTCTGCAAACTATTTTGCAAAGCTTTATATGTCTGATTATCAAATCATCATGATGTAATTTTGCGTTTTTGCGTTTTTGCAAACGCAAATGTATGTATGGGCAACAACCCTATATATATATATTATATTATTAAATATATTTAATAATTAAATAAGGAGTGGCGTATGAGGGTTACTCATTTTGCGTTTGCAAAAATGCAAAAATGCAAAAATGCACAGCCAAAGGGGAAAATGAAAGTCCGAAAGAGGCAGATGCCTAACAAGGCATAAAGAACCTCGCAACCAGACGTTACAGCCGGCTGCGAGGTTCTTTTTATATTGTCAAAAGAGACTTGCGGGGACGGGGAGGCTTACAGCTCTACCATGAACTTCTGCAGGCAGGCGTCGTCGCTTGAGTTTCCGACCATCAGCTCGTACTTGCCGGGCATTACGCGCATGGTATTGGACGATGCGTCCCAGCTCTCAAAGCTGATGCGCGGGAAGTCTATCTCTACGGTCTGCTTTTCTCCGGCCTTCAGCGAAACGCGCTTGAATCCGCGCAATGTCTTTATGGGGCCTTCGGCATCGGCCGTGTTGCGCAGATACACCTGCACCACCTCGTCGCCAGCCATCTTTCCGGTATTCTCTACCGTTACGGTTATCTTCTCCTTCTTGGCATCGTAGGCAGGCTGGCTCATCCGGAAAGTGGTATAGCTGAGTCCGTGGCCAAACTTAAAGAGGGGCTGTCCCTTGAAATAGCGGTAGGTGCGGTTGGCCATCCGATAGTCTTCATAGTCGGGCAGCTGGCTGTCATTGCGGTAGAACGTGACAGGGAGCTTTCCGCTTGGGTTATAGTCGCCGAACAGCACGTCGGCCAGCGCTCTTCCGCCCTGCTCTCCGCCGTACCACGCCTGAACTATGGCCTCGCAGTTGCGCGATTCGGGTTCGAGGGCTATGGCGCTGCCCGAGCAGTTCACATAGACAATCTTCTTGCCGGCCTGCTTGAGCGAGGCAATCAGGTTGCGCTGCGCCTTGGGCAGCTCTATGGAGGTGCGGTCCCCTCCCCTGAAGCCTTCAACGGCCACAGGCATTTCCTCGCCCTCGAGACGCGGCGAAATTCCTCCGACAAAGATTACCGTACCGGCGCTGCCTATCTCGGCCAGCAAAGACTGTACCGTTGGAACCGTCTTCTTGCCAAAGTCGAACATCAGAGTGGCCATATCGTCCTCCTGGGTATAGTCTATGACAATGTCATACTTCTGCCCGGCCTTCATCTCTATTTCCTTTGTGCCGATGCCCAGATGGTCTGTATGTTTCCTTACGTTGATGACGGTATCGCCGTTGACGGTAATGATGCCGCTGTCGTCGCAACTGACAGAGAGCGTCATGGTCTCGTCGCAGGCCGGTGTGTAGGAGCCTTCGTAAAGCGCCGAGAACTTTTCAAGATTCACGCCCGGGGCATATACGGTGGCGCCGCCGTTGCTCAGGCTGATGGGTTCGGTAAGATAAGCCGTTGCGGCTGGCTCGCCCTTTCTGTCCAGACTGTTCCAATAGGTGGCGCGCATTCCCTTCTTTCCGTCGGGGCTTACAAAGGAGCCGAACTTGCTCTCGAAGGTCTCTGTGCTGGTAAGTCCGCATCCGCGGATATACTTTACGTCGCCCACCTTGCCGCGTATGCCTTCAAGGATGGTTACGGTCTTTGTGGGGAATCCGCAATAGTTGCCCCACATCATAACGGAGTCGTTGGCGTTTGCGCCCATCACCACAATGTCGTCGGCCGACTTGGCAAGGGGCAGTATGCCGTCCCTGTTCTGCAAGAGCACGATGCCCTGCTGCGCCATCCTGTAGGCCAGGTCCTTATGCTTCTGGCTGGCTATGACGCCGGTGGGGATTTGGGTCCACTCCACGTATTCGTCGGGGGTCATGTCGCCTACGAGGAAACGTGAAGTGAGCAGCCTGCGGACGCTTACATCCAGGTCGGACTCCTTTATCTCGCCGCGCTTGACGGCTTCGGGAAGGTTGCGGTAGTCGCCGCCACATTCTACGTCAGTTCCGGAAAGTACGGCACGGGCCGATGCCGAGGCGGCATCCTTTGACACACCGTGTCTGCCTGGCACCCAGAAGTCGCTGATGGCGCCGCAGTCACTGACAATCAGTCCCTTGAACCCCCATTCGTCGCGCAGAATCTGCTGTTCGTAACGGAGGTTTCCGCAACAGGGGTCGCCGTCGTTGCGCTGATAGGCGCACATCACCTCTGCCACCTCGCCCTCCTGCACAAGCGTCTTGAAGGCCGGCATATAGGTCTCCCACAGGTCGCGCAACGGAAGGTCAGTCATGTTAAACGAATGGCGGTTCCATTCCGGTCCGCTATGCACGGCATAGTGCTTGGCACAGGAAAGCAGCTTGCGGTACTTGGCATCCTTGGGCCCCTGCAGTCCGCGCACCACGGCAAGCCCCATTCTGCCCGTAAGGTAGGGGTCCTCGCCGTAGGTCTCCTGTCCGCGTCCCCAGCGCGGGTCGCGGAAGATGTTTATATTGGGGGTCCAGAAGGAAAGGCCCTGATAGCGCTTTACGGTTCCGTTATTCTCGGCGTCCTGGTTCTTGGCACGGGCCTCATCGCTCACGGCCGTAAAGACATCCTGGAGCAGGTCGTTGTTCCACGATGCGGCCATTGACATGGTAATGGGGAAGACGGTGGCAAACCCGTTACGGCCCACGCCATGAAGGGCCTCGTTCCACCATTCGAACGAGGGGATGCCCAGACGTTCGACAGCCGGCGAGCGGTCCATCATCAGGCTGACCTTCTCCTCCAGCGTAAGCCGTTTCAGCAGGTCGTCGGCCCGTTCCTCGGCCGAGAGTTCGGGGTTCTGATACGGCAGCAGCTGCGCCTGCTCATCCGCGGTAATCCCCTTCACAATCCATGCCCCGCCAGCCAACAGCAACAGGGCGGACACCAATATCGCACTTTTTTTCATAAACGTAATGTATTTCAGTAATGTATTTAAATGTATTCCCTGTGCCGCCACCGCTAAATGCTGAGCACGGCCAGTACGTCGATAAGTTCCTTCTTGACGGGCTTGTCGCTCTTTATGGCGTTTGTAAAGGGAACGTAGACCACCTCGTCGTTCTTTATACCCACCATAACGTTGCGCTGGCCTTCAAGAATGGCCTGTACGGCACCTACCCCCAGACGGCTGGCCAGGATGCGGTCTCCGGCACTGGGGCATCCGCCACGCTGCAGATGGCCGAGGATGGACACCCTTACATCGTATTCGGGATACTCCTTGCGCACACGCTCGGCATAGTACATGGCACCGCACTTGGGGCTCTCGCTCACGAGCACAATGCTGCTGCTCTTGCTCTTTCGGATACCACGGCCAATGAAATGCTCCAGCTGGTTGGCGCCAGTGGCATCCTCGGGAATGATGGCAGCCTCGGCACCGCTGGCAATGGCGCTGTTCTGAGCCAGGAAGCCGGCATCGCGGCCCATTACCTCGACAAAGAAGATGCGTTCGTGGCTGGTGGCCGTATCGCGGATTTTGTCCACGCATTCCATTATGGTATTCAATGTGGTGTCGTAACCGATGGTGCTGTCCGTTCCGTTCAGGTCATTGTCTATGGTTCCGGGCAGCCCGATGCAGGGAATGTCAAATTCCTGGGCAAAGATGCGCGCCCCGGAAAGGGAACCGTTACCGCCTATTACCACCAAAGCGTCTATTCCGCGCTTCTGCATGTTGTCAAACGCCTTCTGACGGCCTTCCGGAGTCTGGAATTCCTTGCTGCGGGCCGTCTTCAGAATGGTTCCTCCGCGCTGAATGATATTGCTCACGTTCTCGGTGGTAAACTCCTTGATCTCATCATTTATAAGGCCTTCATAGCCACGATAGATGGCCATTACACGAAAGCCGTTGGCAATGGCTGCGCGCGTGACGGCACGGATGGCTGCATTCATTCCCGGGGCATCGCCTCCGCTTGTCAGAATGCCTATGCACTGAATCTTTCTCATCTTACAATCTCCTCATTTAATTATATAATTATAGGCAAAGATACAACTTTTCCGCAAACACCGCCCACTGATACGATATTTTTTTCAATAATAATTTGCTCGGCACAAACAGGGGGTAACGCCATAACCATTCTGAAAATGAATATTTTTCACAAAAAAATCTTGGCCGTTTGACAAAAAAGAACTAACTTTGCGCCGAGTTTTATATCAACATAAAGTCTAACTTTATCTAATTTATTTATTAACAATTAATTATCTGTATGGCAGATTTCAAAAACGTAGCACCCCTGGAAGACTTCGATTGGGAAGCCTATGCAAGTGGTGAGACACAAACAGGCGCAAGCCGCGAGGCTCAGGAAGAGGCTTATGAAAGCTCTCTGAACAAAGTAAACGACCACGATGTGGTAGACGGAACCGTAATCGCTATCAACAAGCGTGAAGTTGTAGTAAACATCGGCTACAAGAGCGATGGTATCATCCCCACCAGCGAATTCCGTTACAACCCCGAACTGAAGGTAGGTGATTCCGTTGAGGTTTACATCGAAAATCAGGAAGACAAGAAGGGCCAGTTGGTTCTTTCTCACAAGAAGGCTCGTGCAAGCCGCTCTTGGGACCGTGTGAACCAGGCTCTGGACAATGAAGAAATCATCAAGGGCTTTGTCAAGTGCCGCACTAAGGGTGGTATGATTGTAGATGTATTCGGCATCGAAGCATTCCTCCCCGGCTCTCAGATTGACGTTAAGCCCATCCGCGACTACGATATTTTCGTGGGCAAGACAATGGAATTCAAGATTGTGAAGATCAATCAGGAATACAAGAACGTTGTCGTTAGCCACAAGGCTCTCATCGAGGCAGAACTCGAACAGCAGAAGAAGGAAATCATCTCTAAGCTGGAGAAGGGTCAGGTTCTGGAAGGAACCGTTAAGAACATCACCTCTTACGGCGTATTCATTGACTTGGGCGGCGTAGACGGTCTGATCCACATCACCGACCTGAGCTGGGGCCGCGTAAGCGATCCTAAGGAAGTGGTTGAACTGGACCAGAAGATCAACGTTGTAATTCTCGACTTCGACAACGAGAAGAAGCGCATCGCCCTGGGTCTGAAGCAGCTCACTCCTCACCCCTGGGATGCTCTGGATGCCAACCTGAAGGTAGGCGACCACGTAACCGGAAAGGTTGTTGTAATGGCCGACTACGGTGCATTCATCGAAATCGCTCCCGGCGTAGAAGGTCTGATCCACGTTTCAGAAATGAGCTGGAGCCAGCACCTGCGCAGCGCTCAGGACTTCATGAAGGTGGGCGACGACGTAGAAGCCGTTATCCTGACTCTGGACCGCGAAGAGCGCAAGATGTCTCTGGGTATCAAGCAGCTTAAGGACGATCCCTGGGAAACCATCGAAGAGAAGTATCCCGTTGGAAGCAAGCACATTGCCAAGGTTCGCAACTTCACCAACTTCGGCGTATTCGTTGAGATTGAGGAAGGCGTTGACGGCCTGATCCACATCAGCGACTTGAGCTGGACCAAGAAGATCAAGCACCCCAGCGAGTTCACTCAGATCGGTTCTCAGATTGACGTTACCGTACTGGAGATTGACAAGAACAACCGTCGCCTGTCTCTGGGCCACAAGCAGCTGGAAGAGAATCCCTGGGATGTATTTGAAACCATCTTCACTCAGGATTCTATCCACGAAGGAACCATCACCGAGCTGCTGGACAAGGGTGCCGTTATCCAGCTGGAGTACGGCGTAGAAGGCTTTGCCACTCCCAAGCACTTGGTTAAGGAAGACGGAAGCCAGGCTCAGCTGAACGAGAAGCTCGAGTTCAAGGTAATCGAATTCAACAAGGAGAGCAAGCGCATTATCCTTTCTCACAGCCGTATCTTCGAAGACGTACAGCGCGCCGAAGCACGCGAGGCCAAGAAAGCTGCACGCCAGAACGCTCCCAAGCGTCAGAAGGAAGAGGCTCCCGTAATCCAGAACCAGGCTGCAAGCACTACTCTGGGTGACCTGGATGCACTGGCTGCACTGAAGGCAAAAATGCAGAAGGGCGAATAAAAAGCCACAGACGCCAAAAACATAACCAGAGAAGCCCGCTCGTAAAAAGCGGGCTTCTCTTTTACCACACACACTCCTATCCATGGAACCATTCTCCGTACATATTCTGGGCTGCGGATCAGCCCGCCCCACCTACAAGCACAAGCCGGCATGCCAGGTTGTGAGCCTGAGAGGCAAGCTTTTCATGATAGACTGTGGCGAAGGGGCACAAATGGCCTTCAACCGGCAAGGGCTTAACCTAAGCCGGCTGGGATGTATCTTCATCAGTCACAACCATGGCGACCATGTCTTTGGTCTGCCCGGGCTCATCAGCACCATGGCCTTGCTGGGGCGCACGGCCGAGCTGCATATTTACGGTCCCAAGGAAGTAAAGGCATTCATTGACATGGTGGAGCAACTATACTGCGAAGGCATCGACTATAAGATTACATTCCATGCAGTTGACACCAAATCCCATCAGATTGTCTTTGAGGACCGGAGCATTAAGGTATGGAGCATTCCATTGGAACACCGCATTCCTGCTTGCGGCTATATGTTCTGCGAAAAAGCCGGTCTTCCCCACATAAAAAGGGAAATGATTGACGCTTACAACATCCCTGTATGCCAAATCAACAACATCAAAGCCGGTGCTGGCTGGACCGCCGAAGACGGACAGGTTCTCACACACGAAATGCTGACCGTACCGGCTGCCCCGACGCGAAGCTTTGCTTACTGCTCGGACACCATATACAAACCTGGACTGAGCAGTCTGATAAAGGGAGCAGACCTGTTGTTCCACGAGGCCACCTATCCTGAAAAACTACTATACAGAGCCAAGCAGACATACCACTCCACAGCCAGACAAGCGGCAGAGGCGGCAAAGAATGCACAGGTAAAGAAATTGTGTATCGGGCACTTCAGCGCACGCATTTATGATGAAGTGTCTCTTCTGAAAGAGGCGCAAGACGTATTCGCAAACACAATTCTTGCCAACGAAGGACTTATAATCGAGCTATAGACATTATCACATAAAAAGAATGAAGAAAAAGCACATCGTTTTAGCTGGCCTCAGCTTAATTCTGGCGGCTTGCGGACAGCAAAATCAGACAAAATCAGACACGGATTTCCCAGACCAGGTAAAGGCGGCTCTCTCAAATGGCGGAAAAATAGACATAAACGGTCTCCAGTGGACAAGAGAGCCAGGCGGATACGAGGTAAAGGGCGACACCATCCTCATCACCACCGCCCCGCACACCGACCTCTGGCAACGGACCTATTACCATTTCCAGAACGACAACGCCCCTGTCCTGCAAATGAAAACCCGCGAAAAGTTTTTCAGTTTTGTCGTCAAGACCGACTTTACGCAAAGCCATCAGCGTTTTGACCAATGCGGCATTGTGATGTATCTGGACAGCGAGAACTGGCTTAAAGGCTCCGTTGAATACGAGAACGAGAAGTTTCAGCACCTTGGCAGCGTTGCCACCAACGGCGGCTATTCCGATTGGGCCACAACGGCCATTCCCGCTGACGTAAAGACTATGTGGTATCGCTTCTCACGCAGAGAGGACGACTACTGCATTGAATGCTCCACCAACGGTACAGACTTCAGCCAGATGCGCATCTGTCATATGCAGGCAGCGGCCGATGAAATCAGTTTTGGCATTTACGCCTGTTCACCTGAAGAATCATCTTTCACCGCGGCCTTTTCGGACATGAGAATCACAGAATGTATGTGGAAGGCCCATGACGGCCAACAACCCGACTAAAACCCACTGTTTTTCCGCTTTGCATCATAGTCCTGATGGTGCAAAGCGGAAACTATTTCCCCCAAATATTCACGAATACCATTATTTTGACCACATTTTTTCAGAATAATTTGGCGGGAAAACAAAAAAGGCTTATATTTGTGGCGGAATATGACTAATTATATGAAGAAAACACTACTCATACTATTTACGGCAGTGCTTTTAGGAGCACCGGTTTCTTCCTATGCCTTTATGGAACAGGGAGGTATTGAGCAGTCTGTTTCTAATATAAAAATAGAGATTAAGAACAAGCAGGTGCGCGTTGTAGGCGCCAACGGGAAGAAAATAGAAATTTACAATCTGACCGGAGTAAGCATTTCCACTATCCAGATAGAAAGCAACGATGCAAACCTGTCTCTAAATCTGCCAAAAGGCTGTTATATCTTAAAGATCGGAAAAGTAGTAAGAAAGATTTCCGTATCATAAAGTTTCCCTGTTTCCCTTCTCGTTTAAATTTTATGACACAAGTCTTCTTGTGCCTTATACATTATTTATGCACCATTTCTAATATAATAAAAGGAGAGAATTAAACCTTTTCAGCAAAGCGTTGTCATATAAGCACATGATCAACGAGCCAGAACTCATAGAACAACTAAAAGAGCAACGCACAAGAGAGCAAGCTTTCACCCGCTTGGTGCGTGAATACCAGGAGCCCATCTACTGGCAGATAAGGCGTATGGTGAATAATCATGATGACGCCGATGACATTCTGCAGAACACATTTCTTAAAGCATGGACTGGAATTGACTCATTCAGAGGCGAATCAAAGTTGAGTACATGGCTTTTCAGAATAGCGACCAACGAAACGCTGAACTTCTTGAATAAAAGTAAGGGTACACAATCCATTGACGACATAAACAACACTACCGGACTGCACTTGCAAAGCGACTCTTATTTTGACGGAGATGAAACCCAGATGCAGTTCCAAGAGGCCATAAACACATTGCCACCCAAACAGCGGGCTGTGTTTAACATGAAATATTTCCAGGAAATGAAATACGAAGAGATGAGTCAGATCCTGGGCACAAGCATCGGCGCGCTCAAAGCATCGTACCATCATGCAGTAAAAAAAATAACAGACTATTTTGAGTTGCTGCATTAAACCTTTTAACACAAAAAGAATCCTATATACAAAAGAATACTATTATGAGAACCCTACACAACAACGAAGAGCAACTACTGGAACACTTTGGAAGGAAGAATCCTTACCGTGTTCCCGAGGGTTATTTCGACACATTACCTGATAGGGTCATGAGCCAGATAACCAAGAGAAAGAAGCGTCGCGAACCTTGGCGTTGGGCAATCGCAGCCGTATTGGCATGTTGTGTGGCCGGTGGAGGACTGGCCCTGTTCAAGAACGAGTTGGGGCTTGTATCACAAAGCCAGCCAGTAGCAAATCTCTCCGCAGAACACATGAACGAATTGCTCGACTGCAATATGGTTAGCAACCTTGATATTGAGAATTATTTGACAGAAGCTGAATAAGAAACGTATGAAAAGAAGAATTGTTATCATAGCATTATTCCTGTTCACGGTCCTGCCCATGATAATGGCGCAAAAACCGGACGGAGCAAAGAAATTCGACCATGAACAATTCCGTAAAAAACTGGAACTGTTCATAACCGAAGAAGCCGGACTCAGCCAAGAAGACGCAAGTAAGTTCTTCCCTCTGTTCCATGAGATGAAAATGAAACAGATGAAAATCGGGAACAAAATCAAGAAGTTGAAAAAAAATCCCCTTGACGATGATGAGAGGGATGACGACGATGATGATGACGAGGAAGAGGACGATTGGGCAGAAGCTGTTATAGAAATAGAAGAACTCAAGGTGAAACAAGCACAAATCGGCGAGACTTACATTAAGCGTCTTTGCAAAACGATTTCTGGAGAAAAAGTCTTCAAAGCCCTTAAGGCTGAAGATGCCTTTCACCGACAGATGTTAAATAATTTCCGCAAGGGACATCGGTGAATAAAAACCATGATAAGGTAAAAAGATGTAATCCTTATCCAAGTTTCAAAAGGTGTGTGAGGGTGTGTCAATACGGATACACCCTCTTTTTTTAACCTAATTTTTCCTTTGCTTCCTGCCAAAGCTGGTCCATCTCAGACAAAGTCATCTCAGACAAATGCCGGCCTTGCCCTAAAGCCTGCCCTTCCACATAATTGAAACGACGGATAAACTTCTGGTTTGTATGTTCCAGTGCATTCTCCGGATTCAGATGATACAAACGGCCGGCATTGATAAGGCTGAACAGAAAATCTCCGAATTCTTCTGTACTCTTCTCCTCATCGCCACGGTTAAGTTCAGTCTCAAGCTCAGCCAGTTCTTCGCGGACCTTGTCCCATACATCCTCTTTCTTGTCCCAATCGAATCCAACATTACGCGCCTTGTCCTGTATGCGGTATGCCTTGATGAGCGCGGGCAAGGCATCGGGCACGCCAGAAAGCACAGTCTTGTTCCCGTCCTTTTCCTTTAGCTTTATCTGTTCCCAAGTCTTCACCACATCCCCTGCGCTGTTTGCCACGGCATCGCCATAGACATGAGGATGGCGGAAAATCAATTTGTCACAAAGCCTGTTACAGACATCGGCAATATCAAACTGCTCCTTCTCACTGCCTATCTTGGCATAGAAACAAACATGAAGTAATACATCGCCAAGTTCCTTGCAGATATTGTTCACATCATCCTTGACCAGCGCATCACACAATTCGTAAGTTTCCTCTATTGTATTGGGACGAAGACTTTCATTAGTCTGCTTGTGATCCCAGGGGCATTTCTCCCTCAACTCGTCCAACACGTCAAGCAAGCGGCCGAAAGCTTGCATTTTTTCTTCTCTTGTATGCATAATTCACGTTTCTTTTATAAATATGCCGTTCAGGATTCTCCCTGAGCGGATGCCTAATCTTCTGGCACTGAAAAACTCATCCTGATGTTGGTATGTACAGATGCCGGCAAGCTGAATCTGCTCCACTCCGCTGTTACAAAGCAACCAGCGGTTAGCCTCCCACAAATCTATGTGCCACTTGTTTTTCCGGCAAGACATCCGTTCCATTGGGAAACCGGCAAGGCGAAAAGCATCATACACCTCGTCACCCACTTCAAAAGCCTGCAATCCTATTCCGGGCCCAATAACTGCCCGCAACTCGTTTGGGACGGTTCCACAATGCTTCTGCATAAAGGCTACAGTATGCCCCACTATATCAGCTACTGTTCCGCGCCATCCTGCATGAATGGCCGCCACAGCTCCCCGTTTCGGGTCGTAAAGCAATACCGGAATACAGTCTGCCGTACTCACACAAACACACAAACCTGGTGTCTGCGTTACCACAGCATCCACTCCTTCTAAGGAGGATGAGCCGTCCGCCATTGCCACCTTATCCCCATGAATCTGACGTGGAATCACAATTCTTTCAGAATCTAGTCCAAGTTCATCCGCCAAAATGGATAGGTTTCGGGATACATGCAAAGGGTTGTCTCCCGTAAAAGGATTAACATTGAATGTTGCGTATGTGGCACATCCCACACCCCCTTCACGGCGTGTACTGAAAGCGACAACCTCGGGAGATATGTTATAATAAAGAGGTTTCATGCAGAAATAATACTGAAGAACGAACCCAGAGAAAGGCTATTCTTCATCGTATTCAAAGTCATCAAGTTCCTCGATGTCTTCTATATCCATTTCTTCCTCGTCAAGGAATTCAATTTCCTCGTCCTCGCCCATATCTTCCAGTTCCTGCTGCAACATGGACAAGTCCTTATTGCGATGCACTATGGTTTCCTGTTGTGTTATCGCCTGCAGTTTGTTGCTCTCGCTGTTCAGGGCCGCCCACAAGACATCCTTCAGCTCAGAAAGGCCCTTTTGTGCCACTGCGCTGATAAACACCACAGGCAGGTCATCGGGCAAATCTTCGCTTAGCATCTGCTGTAGCTCATCATCAAGCAGATCGTTCTTAGTAACAGCCAATACGCGTTGCTTTTCCAATAGCTCGGGATTGAATTTCCCCACCTCGTTAAGCAGAATCTCATACTCCTTGCGAATATCGTCCGTATCTCCAGGAACCATAAAAAGGAGCAAACTGTTACGTTCTATATGACGCAAGAAACGGAGTCCCAGACCACGTCCTTCTGCCGCTCCCTCAATGATACCCGGAATGTCCGCCATTACAAACGACTGGCCGTCGCGGTATGAAACTATTCCCAAACTGGGTTCCATTGTGGTAAAGGGATAACCGGCAATTTTGGGACGGGCGCTGCTCAAAGCGCTCAATAGCGTACTTTTTCCTGCATTTGGGAATCCGACCAGACCCACATCAGCCAACAGTTTAAGCTCCATGATAACGGTAAGTTCTCGCATGGGCTCACCCGGTTGGGCATAACGCGGAGCCTGATTTGTGGCCGTGCGAAAGTTCCAGTTACCCAGTCCGCCACGGCCACCTTTTAATAACATCACCAACTGGCCGTCTTCAGAGACGTCACAAATATATTCGCCCGTCTCCGCATTGTAGACCACAGTTCCGCAAGGCACGTCAATATAACGGTCTTCTCCGTCGCAGCCTGTACTTCTGCTCTTTCCTCCATTTCCGCCGTGGCCAGCAAACACATGCCTTTCGTAACGCAAATGAAGCAAGGTCCAATAGTTATGGTTCCCACGCAGATATACATGACCGCCGCGTCCGCCGTCACCGCCGTCAGGCCCGCCATGAGGCATATATTTGGCGCGGTGCATATGAGCGCTTCCTCTGCCGCCCTTGCCCGAACGGCAGCATATCTTCACATAGTCTACAAAATTCGATTCAGCCATTTAACGGTTTGCTTAGTTGTTTTCGTCTATAACCTTATAGATTGCTTCTATCATAGCTTCCTTGCTGGGGTTTTCCGCCCAGAGGAATGTGTTGCGCATGCCTTCCTTCTCAAACCATTCAGAAAGGGGGGCAGTCTGGCTGTGATATACGGCAAAACGCTTTTTGATTGTTTCTTCGTTGTCATCTGCACGGCCCTGTTCAATGGCACGGTTGAGCAAACGGGCCATCAGCACGTCCTCTTCCACAATCAGTTCCACCATGATTCCCATGTCATGGCCACGCTCTGCAAGCATCTTTTTCAACGCTTCCGCCTGTGCAATGGTACGGGGGAAACCGTCGAAAATAACACCCTTTCCGGCTGGCTGTTCGTCATATACCTTGGCCAGGATATCAATCATCAGTTCATCGGGTATCAACTGGCCCTGGCTGATATATCCCTGAGCCACCTTGCCCAGTTCTGTTTCGTTCTTTATTTCTGCACGGAGCACATCTCCTGTACTGATGTGGCCCATTCCGTACTTCTCTACAATCATGTCACTATAGGTACCCTTTCCTGATCCGGGGGCGCCAAAAATAATAATATTCTTCATCGTTCGAATGTTTATATTTTATGAGAGTTATATACAACTAAAGAGTCAGTGCTTCTACGCCTTATTCCACCACCGTATAGATATCACGCAAGTTACGTCCATATTCTTCATAGTCAAGCCCATAGCCCACAATGAAATCATTTGGAATCTCCATACAGCAATACTTCACATCAAGAGCCACCTTGAGTTTCTCGGGCTTCATCAGCAATGCACACACCTCAACTCCGCTGGGTTTCTGCTGGCGCAGGGTATCCAACAGATGAGCCATGGTAAGACCTGTATCCACTATATCTTCAACTACTATTACCGGCCTGCCGGTTATGTCCGTACGCAAGCCTATCAGTTCACGGATTTTTCCTGTAGAGGAAACGCCTTGATACGAAGCCAGTTTCACAAAACTGATTTCACAAGGCAGGTCTATCTCCTTCAACAAATCTGCGGCAAAGACAAACGAGCCGTTTAACACAGCCAAAAACACAGGCTCCTGACCCTTATAGTCATTATTGATTTCCGCAGCTACGCGTTTTACCTGCTTCAGAATTTCTGCCTCTGGAATGGAAACACTGAATTTCTTACCTTTTATCTGAACAGTTTTCATCTCTGAATTACTAAAAACGGTACAAAGTTAACAAAAAAACTCTATAATCGCTCCTCCTTCACAAAAAACTTTCTCCATACCACTACTAACATTCACTGAAAAACCTTATCTTTGCAACATGAATGTGGCGAAATGGCGAGAAATGACATTATCCCAGATGGTCGGGATTTACCGCAGACGGCCACCAGAAGCCCACAAAGGTACAATGGGGCACGCTCTGCTTGTGGCCGGACAGTCCGGGATGGCCGGATGCGCAGTGCTTGCGGCTGAGAGTTGCATGAGGAGCGGAGCAGGCAAACTCACCGTCCTCACACCCGAGGAGAACAGAATTGTAATCCAGTTGAGCCTGCCCGAGGCTATCGTAGACACCACCTTTTCCGCACAGCCAAAGGCATTCCAGTCAATCGGAATCGGGCCGGGCATAGGTACCGGGGAAAAGGCAGGTGATATGTTGGAACGCTATCTGAAAAGCGGCTGCCCGATGGTATTGGATGCCGATGCGCTGACGCTCATTGCCAAATATGGTTTTTCAACGGCGTCCGGACATATTTTCACTCCCCACGCGAGGGAAATGAAAAGACTGGCCGAAGGGCTGCATCTGCAGGAAGGCACATTGGAAGAGCAGGCAAGGTTTTTGGCCGCCGAATCCCAATCCCACATCATATTGAAGGGACACCCTTCCTTAATCTGTTGTCCGGACGGAAACGTATACTATTGTCCGCGCGGAAACGCCGGAATGGCAACAGCCGGCAGTGGCGATGTACTGACAGGCATCCTGACCGGTCTTTGGGCACAGGGATATACCGCACAAGAAACCGCATTGCTGGGCACATGGCTCCATGCGACAGCCGGAGATTTTGCAGCAGAGCAGTTGGGTCAGGAATATATGCTGGCAAGCGACATCACACACCATCTGCCAATGGCATTTGCCGAGCTCTTTAAGATGAAACAAAAAATAGAAAAACAAGCATAAGACAATGAAAAAGACACTTACCACACTGATGGCAGCCCTGTGCATGCACTCCTTGTCCGCACAGACAGAAGTGGCGCCTTTTGTGCCTGGAAGCACATTGGAGGGCGTCTGCTATTATCTGCCGCAGACCGCATTCCGCGTTACCGTGACCGCAGAACGCACTGTCACCAAGCCCGGCGATTTCAACAAATATGCAAGCCGTTACCTCAGACTACAGAACGTCCCCGAAGCCGAAAGCGTTTCATGGCGTATCAAAGACATCAAGATGGAACCCTACGGAGTACCTGACAAGAACAAGGCATACAGCATTAAAATAAAGAGCAAGACCGTAGCTCCATTGGTGGGTCTGAGTGCAGACGGACTTCTGCTCAGCATCAATGCAGAAGCACAGGAGTCCACATTGCCCGAACCTCCAAAAGGCATTCCCGCACCCCCACTTCCCAATCCGCGCGAATTCATGACCCAGGAGATTCTTTCTGCAGGAAGTGTGGCCAAGCAGGCTGAATTGTGCGCTCAGGAAATCTATGACATCCGCGAAAGCCGCAACGCACTGACCCGCGGAGAGGCAGACAACACGCCCAAGGACGGCGCCCAACTAAAGTTAATGTTGGAAAAGCTGGACCAGCAGGCAAACGTTCTGGAATCGCTTTTCAGCGGTACCACCCAGACCAGCACGGAAGTCTTTACGCTGAACTACATCCCCAGTGAACTGGCCGAGCGCGAACTGCTTTTCCGTTTCTCCAAGAAACTGGGAGCGGTTGCCGCAGACAATCTGGCCGGAGAGCCGGTATACATCAGTCTGAAAAGCATGGAGACAATCCCCGAACCAGTAGAAAACCCCGAGGTGGACAAAAAGAAGGCCAAACTTCAACAGGGCGTATATTATAATGTGCCGCTCCGTGTCGAAACTAAAATCTTTACCGCCGAAAAGGAATGGGCAAAGCTGGAGACTCCAATGGGCCAGTTCGGAACCGTGGAGATTCTGAGCAACACATTGTTCGACAAGAAGAGCACCATACAGGTCACCTTCTTCCAGAACACTGGCGGTACCAAGGACATCATACAATAATAAAGAGTTAAACACTAAGGAACTGTTTATATTTAAGCAGATTATAATAACCCCAAACACATTAAGAGCATGAATATGAAGAAGAACATTGCAGTAGCATTGGCACTTGCCAGTGTAGTTTGTGCCCATGCACAAGACAAAAAGTACCCCGAACCAGAAGGAATGCGCCCCGGCATGACAGAGTTCTGGACCCCCCAACGTAAGGTTGTTACCCCTGGCGACATCAAGACCAACTCCGCCCCCAGCGACGCCATCGTGCTCTTTGACGGAAAGAACCTCGATGCCTGGCACAACGGAAACGGAGGTCCCGCAGAATGGATTGTAAAGAACGGTGTGGTAACTGTAGACAAGACCAAGGGCGACATCGTAACCCGCAAAAACTTCGGAAGTTTCCAGCTCCACTTGGAATGGTGCGTTCCCGCCGACATCAACGGTGAAGGACAGGGCCGCGGCAACAGCGGTGTGTTCTTGCAGGACAAGTACGAGGTACAGATACTGGACTGTTACAAGAACGAGACTTACATCAATGGCATGACCGGAAGTATCTACAAGCAGACACCTCCTCAGGTAAATGCCATGCGCAAGCCCGGAGAATGGAACGTATATGACATTATCTACACCGCTCCCGTATTCAAGGAAGATGGCAATTATCTCTACCGCCCCCGCGTAACCGTTATCCACAACGGCGTTGTATTGCAGAACAATACCGAAATCCTCGGAACCACAGAATACATCGGCATTCCCAAGGTAGTTCCTCACGGAGACGGCCCCATACGCCTGCAGATGCACGGCGATCCCAGCAAGGGTATCAGCTTCCGCAATATTTGGATTCGTGAGATGAAATAAGGGAATATGGAGTACGTTCTTACTGTCATTGACAGCATACAAAATTTCCTTTGGACGTACGTTGTAATCACACTCCTCGTAGGCAGTGCCTTGTACTTTACCTGGTGCCTGCGAGGAGTACAGTTTTTACAACTGCGCGAACTGTTCCGTCTGTTTTTTGCATCAGGCAGCGTTGAAAAAGACGCCCAAAGCAACGGCAAGCGGCATATCAATTCTTTCCAGGCATTTGCTGTCAGCCTAAGCAGCCGCATCGGAACAGGCAATCTTGCTGGCGTGGCCAGCGCCATAGCCATAGGAGGTCCAGGCGCAGTCTTTTGGATGTGGGTAATGGCTCTTTTGGGCGCCAGCACGGCATTTATGGAATCCACCCTGGCACAACTTTACAAGCGAAAGGGGGAAGATGCCTTTTACGGCGGACCTGCCTACTATATGCAATACGGGCTTCACCGCAGATGGATGGGGGTTCTCTTTGCCGTATTCATCACCTTCGGTTTCGGCATAGCCAACCAGATTGTACAAAGCAACACCCTTTGCGATGCATTGGGAACAGCCTGGGGTTTCAATCCGGCCCACATAGCCATGATTCTTACCGTCATGACCCTTTTCATCATTTTCGGCGGAATCCAGCGCATATCCCGTTTCTCTGCCATCGTCGTACCCATCATGGCCGTGGGCTACCTAATTCTGACCCTTGTCATTCTTGCGTTTAACATACAGCATGTACCGGCCTTGATACAACTCATCGTCAAAAGTGCATTCGGTTTGGAACAGGCCACTGGCGGACTGGTGGGAATGGCCATTCTGCAGGGAGTCAAACGAGGATTGTTCAGCAACGAAGCCGGTGAAGGTTCCGCCCCCAATGCCGCCGCCACAGCAACCATATCACACCCCGTAAAACAAGGATTGTTGCAGGCATTGGGCGTATTCACGGATACGCTGCTCGTCTGTTCTTGTACAGCCTTTGTCATCATACTCAGCGGCCTGTATGCCAACGGAGAAGACGGTATCATCCTTACCGGTTCTGCACTGGAGCATTTCATGGGGCGCAGTGGACGGTGGTTCCTCTCGGCCGCCATCTTCCTGTTTGCCTATAGCACCATCATCGCCAATTATTTCTATGGCGAGACTAACATACGTTTCATCAGCAAAAACCGTAAAGCCATTTTTGTATTCCGCCTCTTTACCGGCATAACCGTTCTTCTGGGCGGATACATGACATTGCAGGAGGCCTTCTGCATTGTAGACCTTGCCATGGCATTCATGGTCATAACCAACATGGTGGCTGTGCTTCTGCTCAGCAAAAAGGGATTCCGGCTTTACAGAAACTACATGCAGCAACGCAAAGAGGGCAGAGAACCGCAGTTCCGGCGCAGCATGATGCCTGACATTGAAGGCGACATACAATGTTGGGACTAAAGGGGTGTGCTGTAAATCTTATACATTATAATATATGAAAGGATTTTGCTTGCCGATAGGATTTTTTGTCGTAACTTTGTGCCCAAATTCAAAAAAAGAACAAAAACATAAATAAATACCAAATGGAATTAGCCAGCAAATATAGTCCCGCCGAAGTGGAGGGCAAATGGTACCAGTATTGGCTGGACCATAAACTGTTCAGCAGCAAGCCGGACGGACGTGAACCCTATACCATCGTGATACCGCCGCCAAATGTAACTGGTGTGCTGCACATGGGCCATATGCTCAACAATACCATTCAGGATATTCTTGTGCGCAAGGCACGTCTGGACGGCAAAAATGCCTGTTGGGTACCCGGTACGGACC
Source organism: Bacteroidaceae bacterium (assembly GCA_017935785.1). Classification (GTDB taxonomy): domain Bacteria; phylum Bacteroidota; class Bacteroidia; order Bacteroidales; family Bacteroidaceae; genus Physcousia. Next base: position 24,581 of record JAGBGU010000018.1, on the reverse strand, counting down.
ACGCGTCCATTGCAACAGAAGCTAAAGTGGTAAACCGCTTGGCTGAACAGGGCATCAAAAAACTTGACCTCACACGCGAAGAATTTCTGAAGCATGCGTGGGACTGGACTAACGAGCATGGTGGAATCATCCTTAAGCAGCTGCGCCGTTTGGGTGCGTCGTGCGACTGGGACCGCACCAGCTTCACAATGGACGAGGTTCGTAGCGAAAGCGTGCTCAAGGTTTTCTGTGATCTCTATGACAAAGGTCTTATCTATCGCGGCCTGCGCATGGTCAATTGGGACCCCAAGGCACAGACCGCCCTTTCCAATATCGAAGTAATCTATCGCGAGGAACAAAGTCACCTTTACAACCTGCGCTATTATGTAGCCGATGCAGATGTGAATCCCGTTGTACCCACCGGTTGCGAAGGAGAGGTTCTTCATCAGGACGAGAACGGACGCTACTATGCCGTAGTGGCTACCACACGCCCTGAAACCATCATGGGTGACACAGCCATGTGCATCAACCCCAAAGACCCCAAGAACCAATGGCTGAAGGGGCACAAGGTTATCGTTCCTCTGGTAAACCGTGTCATCCCCGTAATCGAAGACCGTTATGTGGACATTGAGTTCGGAACAGGTTGTTTGAAAGTTACTCCCGCACACGATGTAAATGACTATAATCTGGGCAAGACCCACAATCTGGAAACAATCGATATTTTCAACCCCGACGGCACTTTGTCCCAGGCTGCAGGACTCTACGTCGGCCAGGACCGTATGGAAGTGCGCAAGCAGATTGCAAAGGACTTGCAGGCTGCCGGACTGATGGAGAAGGTTGAGAACTACACCAACAAGGTAGGTTATTCCGAGCGCAATCCCGACACAGCAGTAGAGCCGCGTCTGTGCATGCAATGGTATCTCTCCATGCAGCATTTTGCCGACATTGCGCTGCCTCCCGTACTGGAGGGTAAAATCAAGTTCCACCCACAGAAATATGTTACCACATACCGCAACTGGCTGGAGAACATTGACGACTGGTGCATTAGCCGCCAGTTGTGGTGGGGCCACCGTATCCCGGCCTACTACCTGCCCACGGCAGAGGGAAAGGAAGAACAGTTCGTGGTGGCGATGAACCGCGAGGAAGCTCTGCAGAAGGCCCGCCAGATTGCCGGATTCGAGAACATTACAGCAGAAGAGTTGCGTCACGACGAGGACGCTTTGGACACCTGGTTCAGTTCATGGCTCTGGCCCGTAAGTCTCTTTAACGGCATCCTGAATCCGGGCAACGAAGAAATCAGCTACTACTACCCCACTGCCGACCTGGTAACTGGTCCGGACATTATTTTCTTCTGGGTTGCCCGCATGATTATGGCCGGTCAGGAATATATCAATGACGTACCCTTCCGCAATGTCTATTTCACCGGTATCGTACGCGACAATCTGGGCCGCAAGATGTCCAAGCAGTTGGGCAACAGCCCCGACCCCATCGGTCTGATTGAGAAGTACGGAGCTGACGGTGTACGCATGGGTATGCTTCTGGCAGCGCCTGCCGGTAACGACATTCTCTTTGACGAAAGTCTCTGCGGACAGGGAGCAGCCTTCTGCAACAAGATATGGAATGCATTCCGTCTGGTTAAGGGATGGGAAATCTCTGATGAGATTGCGCAACCGGAACACAGTGCAAAGGCCATAGAATGGATGCAGGCACAATTGCGCACCTTTGTAGCGGAAATTAACGACCTCTACAGCAAGTATCGTCTGAACGAAGCGCTCATGGCCATGTTCAAGCTGTTCACTGACGAATTCTCCGGCTGGTATCTCGAGATGATCAAGCCTGCTTATCAGGCTCCCATCGACCGTCAGACACTGGAGTCCACCATGGAAATCTTCGAGCAGCTCATGAAGATTATCCATCCTTTCATGCCCTTCATTACCGAAGAACTTTACCAGCATATCTGCGAAAGCAAGGAGGGCGAAAGCATCATGGTAAGTACCCTCGTCATAGAAGCCCCCACCCAGGAGGATGAGGCACTTATTGCACAGCTTGACGAACTGAAACAGATAATCTCCGGCGTGCGTGCCGTGCGTCAGAGCAAGAATATCGCCCAGCGCGAACCTCTGACACTCGAAGTGGTTGCGGCCGAAGAAGTGGAAAGAACCGTCCGCAACTCTGCAATGGCGGCAATCGCCACCAAAATGGCCATACTAAGCGAAATCCGTTTTGTAGGTCAGAAGAGTGAAGGCACACAGGCATTCCTCGTGGGCACAGACGAATATGCCGTTCCATTGGGCAACCTTATTGATGCTGAAGCGGAAATAGCTAAGGCTGAAGCAGAAATCAAGCGTCTGCAAGGGTTCATGGCCGGCATCCAGAAGAAACTCGGCAACGAGCGTTTTGTTGCCAACGCACCAGCCGCTGTTGTGGAACTGGAACGTAAGAAACTGGCCGATGCGGAAAGCAAAATTGCGGCATTGCAAGAGACTATAAAAAGTCTGAGTTGATTACGGTTCTAAAAACATTACTTTTTATATAGAATTTGAGAGATGTGACAGCCAGATCATATCTCTCAAATTTTATATGTCCTCTGAAAATAGATCTCACCGCGAGCCATCACTCATCCTTCTCCGCGGACAGATCCTGAAATTTGCGGTTAAGCGAGAGCAAAGCCAAGCTTGCTTGTACTATGCCGAGCGTCAGCAAATTGAACAAGGTTAAACAAGTTCAGCATGACATAAAGAAGTCGAAAATAAAACCTATATCAAAACTGCTGGGTACAATGCCACACACTCAGAACGAACCATACCAGCAGAAGGGCACACACAAGCACACTGATGCCGCACATCATTATCAGGGCGGCAAACGAAACCTGTGCATGGAGCAAATGCAGTGCCTGACGGGTATTGACGGGCTCGCCCAACATACGGCTCATCCATACTGAGAGAGTCACAACCAAACGGTTTTGCAAAACATAATCACTGATGTTGCGGTTTTCTCTTGATACTACAGCTTCACTTTTCATTTTCTTATCTTTTTAATGGTTTTACAATGCAAAATTATCCGCCCGCTGCACCAAAATACGTGCATCTAAAAGAAAATTGAGAAAAAAAGATTATTTTTGTATCAAAAAGTAGAAAAATGATCAAAATTGCACGCCTTTTCCAAACCTATATCTGGATAATAGATACCATCCGCCGCCACAACGGCATCACACTGGAAACACTGAACGCACAGTGGACGCGAACACAAATCAGCGACGGCATTCCCATCCACCGTAACAGTTTCAAACGCTATTGCGATGCCATAGAGGATACGTTCCACTTGAAAATCGAATGCCGGAAGACATCGCTCGGATACCAGTATTTCTTGCGCCACACACAAGAACTGCATGCCAACGACCTGAAGAACTGGATGCTCAGTACCATGACGGTGGCAGGAATCGTAAGTGAAAGCAAAAACATACAGGAACGTATCCTGCTGGAGCACGTTCCTTCCGGAGAAACCTTCCTAAGCGAGATTACCCGAGCTATGGAACACGGCCATGTTGTCCATATCGAATACCGTAAATTTACCGATTCAGAACCGTACAGCGTTACAGCCGAACCTTGGTGCCTGAAACTTTTCCGCCAGCGCTGGTATCTGTTGGCCCGCAGGACATCAGACGGCACCATGCGCACCTATGCACTGGATCGTATGTTACATGCCGAATCAGGAGAGGACACGTTCGAACTGCCTAAGGAGTTTAACCCCGCCACGCATTTTCAACATTCTTATGGCATCTTCAATGCCGAAGGCACACCCTCTTCCATCGTCATCCGCACATACGACGGCTTGGGCAATTATTACCGTACTCTGCCTCTGCACCACAGCCAGCAGCATACCGGCAGTACGTCCGAATACGACGAGTTTCACTTGTTGCTGTACCCTACCCCCGATTTCATCCAGGAAATCCTCTCACAAGGCAACCGTATAGAAGTAATCAGGCCCGAATCATTACGAAATGAGATTCGCCAAAAATTAAAAGCTGCGCTTGAAAGATATTAGAGGCGCAACAGGAACATAAAAACAAAGAAGACAGTATCTGAGAATCTTTCGTGTTTTGCAGGGAATAGCGGGCTATTTCCCCAAAAATTAGGATGAAAAGAGTTCAAAATAGACTCAAATAAGCCGAAACCCATATAGCAAAGGAATATTTGCTATAAAATTTAAACAACTTCTTAATTATGTCTGTTGTCCCTGCTGCCCGTCAAAAAGAACTGACAAATGTTTCATATTACGGAAAAAAACCTTAACTTCGCAGTGTGAACCATCATTGTGAACAATTATGAAGTACCCTATTGGAATACAGAGTTTCGAACATGTCAGAGAAGACGGATATGTCTATGTGGACAAAACCCATCTGATCTATAACTTGGCGACCCAGGGAAAGATTTATTTTCTGAGCCGTCCGCGCCGTTTTGGAAAGAGCCTGTTGGTTTCCACGCTGAAAGCCTACTTTCAGGGAAGGAAGGAACTGTTCAAAGGGCTTGCCATTGATTCCCTGGAGAAGGAATGGGCGGAGTATCCGGTTTTCCATATTGATTTTAACGGGACTAATTTCACAGAAGGAGATGCTTTATCCAGAAAGATTGAGGGGTACATATCTTCATGGGAAAGAGACTATGGCAAGTCTCCGACCGGCATGACATCAGGTGATCGCTTTTCCTATGTCCTGAAACAAGCACATGAAAAGTACGGCCGCCGTGCCGTGGTACTTATTGATGAGTATGACAAGCCTATTCTGGACGTATTGGACACCCGGCTGACAACGGAAGTGGACGGAGAGCGCCGACCGATAGAAGACGTGAACCGCGAGATCCTTAAGGGGTTCTATTCCGTCTTCAAGGCTGCGGATGAAGACCTGCAGTTCGTACTACTCACAGGCGTGACCAAATTTTCGCAGGTAAGCGTGTTCAGCGGTTTCAACCAGCCGGCCGATATCAGTATGGACCGCCGCTATGAAGCGCTATGCGGCATTACCGAGACAGAACTGTACAATTACTTTGACGAGGCAATCAAAGAACTTGCCGTACGCTATAAATTTAGCGAAGAAGAAATGAAGGAATTTCTGAAGCGACAGTACGACGGCTATCATTTCAGCGACAATCTTACCGACGTCTACAATCCCTTCAGCCTGCTCAATGCCTTCGCCTCACAGCGTGTGGACGACTATTGGTTCCGCAGCGGCACGCCTTCGTACCTCATCCGTCTGCTTAACCACTCTGAAGAGGATTTGGACGAACTTACCGGCCGATATTATGACCCCAGCGAGTTCATTGACTACAAGGCCGATGTGGAAAGGCCTCTGCCCATGATTTACCAGAGCGGATACCTTACGGTAAAGGACTGTGACCTGTCCATGAACACATTCCTCTTGGATTTTCCAAACAACGAGGTGCGCAAGGGTTTTGTCACCTTGGTGGCCAACAATTACCTTAAGACCAGGGATGACGCCGGAGGCATGGCCCGAGAACTGGTATTGGCGCTCAAGACGGCCAACCTTGACCGCTTCCGCAAGCTGCTGACCGGATTCCTTGCCGACATACCCTATACCATGCGGCGTAAGGAAACCGAACGCGAGCGTGAACGCTATTTCCACTACACGTTCTATCTGCTCATGCGCCTGATCAGCTGCTACACCGTCTATACCGAGAAGCAGCAGAGCGAGGGCAGGGTGGACTGCATCATTGAAGTACCCGGCTACATATACATCTTCGAGTTCAAGCTTGACGGTACGGCGGCAGAAGCCCTTGCGCAGATTGAGGAAAAAGGCTATGCCCGTCCCTATACCGCAGACCCGCGTCCGCTGTATCGCATCGGAGTGAGTTTTTCTTCAGAAACTGGTACGGTAAGCGATTGGGAAGTTTCGTGAGATATTCCATTTTGGTTGTCAGCCATTGACTATTGACGCCGTTTTTCTCTTTTGCAAGCGTGAGTTATAACGGCCTCCCAAGGACCAATAATCCAAAAGAGGGTGTGCCCAGTAGACGGACACACCCTCAATCATTATGGTTACTTCAGATTAAATCTGCATTTTATTATAACGCAGGCTTGGCGATACTCTTAACCATGCGCTTGTTCACAACAGGAACGAATTTCTGGGTAATTAAGTTACGCTCCAGACTCTGAACGAACTGGCTGCGTGCATATTTGGGAGCCTCTGTGGCTGCGCCGGGAAGAGTTACACGGAAGCCGTCCTGAATACCTGCATAGTAACCGCTGTTACCCATGTACATGATACCCTGATAATAGGCTACACCATTGTCTGTTTCTCTTTCAATGTTGGCAAGTGTGATGACACCATCCTTCAGTGTACCCAGAAGTCCGGCATTCTTTACGGTCTCGAAGTCATACTGTTCCAGATAACGGGCGCCCTCGCTTATGAATGCCATTTCACCCATTCCCCAGTCAAAGCCAAGAGACTGCATGGGGACATATACACCTTCGGGATCGCAAGCGTTGACCTCCAGGTATGTGCCTTCAGCAGCACAATCGTTGTCTGCATAGGGGAATGTGCCGTTGGCGTAAGCATTCATCACACGGAACAGACCGGGATTCTCTGTATTTTCCAGAATCTCCACTTCGTATGTTACAGGTTCCATTCCGGTAAACATGGTGCTAACCAAGGTTTCTGTATATGTACCCATACCCAGAGACTTCCAGGGATTGCTTCCGCCGCCATAGAATTCAAAGCCGGAAGAAGCTACGTTCTTAACAGCACCATCAACGATAACGGCTACGATTACCTGCAACTTCTCGCTGCCCAGTTCCTCGGCATTGAAGGGAACCTCAATGCGACCAGCCTGAACGGGAGTTCCTTCCAGTTCGCCTGCAGCCAAAGCGTCAGCCACAGCAGCGGCATCGTCAGCCTGAGTCATAACGATAGCCTTCACGTCGGTAGCGTCAGCGCCCAGGGTCAGGTTGGCCACAGCTGAAACGGTTTCGTCAGCAGCGGTAAAGATACCGGCATACTGTACTTCTGCACTGTAGTCAGCCTTTACATATCCGGGCAACAACACGCTGAACTTGCCAGAACCGTTGGCATAATACCAGTTGTCACCGCTGGGGTGCTGGGGCATATTGAAGAGAATTCCTTGTACAGGGAAAGTGATTTCGCCGTCCTTCAAGGTTCCATAGAAACCTTTTTCCTTCACCAGCTCAGGGTCATTACCGTTTTGTACATAATAGTCTGCAAGAGACCAGGCGCTGATCATGCCATAGCCCCTGTCCAAGCCCAATTCTGTGCGGCCAAACCAAACAGCATCAGGGTCTTCTGCATGGATTTCCAGATAGTAAGTCTTGCTGTCATCAAAATCTCCGGGCTCGTTCCAGGGATAAGATGATGTCCAGGGATTTACCAGACGATAATATCCTGGGGTCATATCGTTTTCCTGAATCTCAACCATAAAGGGTTCAAAGGGAACGCCCCAACCGGCAGTCATGATGTCGTCTACTACGGTAGCCATACCCAAAGAAGTCCAGGGAGAAGGAATCATGGCGGTCAGGCTGAATACAGACTCTCCGTAGGGAGTAGCCAGAGTGGCGCTGTCTGCCAAGGCAATGTTGATAGTCTGAGGGTTGTCGTAACCGATAGCCTCGGGATCGAAAGTAACCTTGATGTTAGCTACAGAGTCGCCGTTGGCAAACTTAACGCTTGAAGGCACGTTCATCAGTTCAGAACCGGTCTTCACCAGTATTACATCCAAATCACCGTTAGTGTTGGCACGACAGATGGCCACATTGAGCTCTGTGTCCTGCATACCAATCTTTACATCCTTTGCAGTGGTATTGGAGAAATAGACCTGCGCATTGGTCAGGTTTTGTGCGGGAGTGTATTCTGCTTCTTCCTCGCAGGCCACCATTACTGACAGCATAGACACTGCCAGAACCGCTTTTGCTATATTTCTGAATAATTTCATAATAGTATTCGCTTTTTAATAATTTTTATGGTGGTCATTATTCGCCTGTCCAGGGAGTATACAAATCGCTGGGGTCAGGGTTGTTCCATCCGTCCAAGGCTTCATTGTTGTTCTTCTCAGTCTGTACAATTACAATGTTCATCCAGGCAGGACGACCATTGGTGTTCAGACGGGCCTCAGAATAGTGGTTTGTACCCTCGTATCCACGAGTTACGCTCATGTTCAGACGCTTGATGTCGAAGAAGGTCTGGCCCTCGCCCCACAATTCCACGCGCTTCTGGAATACGATGTCGTTTACTACGCTGCGGGTATTGCATACATAGTTGGGGTCGCGGTAGGTCTTCATGAACGCTTCTACCAGCTGAGCGCCCTTAGCCTCGTCGCTGTGAGCGACAGCTTCTGCCTCGATGAAGTACATTTCCTCCACGCGCATAACGGGGTATGCGCTTACGGCACCTACAGAGTATTCGCCAGTGTTGCCCTGAGCGGGACGGAATTTTATGGCGGTATAGGCGGGTACATCCTCGTCAGTAGCCATACTGGGAATCAGATAGGGCTCCTGGCCTACGAGCTCACTTCCTTCGGGAGCCTTGTAGAGCAGCTTGCGGAAGTCGGTGTCGCTGATTTGAGAGTACATCTTGGCGTCGATGATGTTATACAGACCAGTAGATGGGCCTGTGTAACCGAAATCGGTCTGGTTGCTCAGCCAAGAAGTCCAGTTGATGATACCGGTCTGTACAGCCCAGTCTTCACTAGTGTGAGAAGCAGCCCACAAGAAGTCAGATGTAGTGTTGAAACCGGTCTTGGTATCCAGGTAACGCTCCTTGCTGATTACGGGTACGCTTGAGGCATCAATGGCCTTGCGGGCATAGATGGCCGCATTCTCATAATCCTCGTTCCACATGTACAGACGGGCTTTCAAACCGTATACACAGGCCAGGTCGGGCAGAGTGTTGTTGGCACGTTCGTTCAGGTTCACAATGTATTCCTCTGCCAGGTTCAGGTCTTCCTCAATGAAAGCGGCCATTTCAGCATGTGTGGCACGGGGATTGTTTCCTGCCTCAGCGGGGCTCATGCCGGCCTTCACGATGGGGCAGGTCAGCCCAATCACGTTGTTGCCTTCTGCATTCACACCGTCTGTCACATCTGTGGGAAGGAACTCGAACATACGCGCCATATCCAGATAGAGCAATGCACGGAAGGCATAGCCGGCTCCCAGATAACCCAACTGCTCACTTGTGGCAGTCTCGGCATTGATAGAACCGATGGTGTTGTTGGTGGCCAGTACAAACTGGTAGAAATAGTTCCAGAAATACTGTGTCTTCAGGTAATCCTGTCCCATATACTTATTTTGTGCCCAATTAGACCAGTGGCTATAATTGGTGCTACTTTCACCCAGGTCGCCGGTCATGATGTCACGAATGTGCATCATACTTCCGTAACCGAAATAACAGTGGCCGCTATCAGACCAAGAATCAAAGAAAGAGGCGAAGTTGAAGTTGGCAGGCATAGCCATACACAAAGCCTTTGCGGCAGAGGGTGAGGTTGCTAGCTGGTCCTCAGTCACCACGGTTGTAGGCTCGGTCTCGTCCATACAGCTGGTCATGGTTGACAAGGTCAGGGCCATTGCACCAGCACCGAGTATTGATTTATATAAATTCTTCATTTTGATTTCCTAATGATTAAGTGATGTTTAGAATGTCACGTTAACACCGGCAGAGATGCTGCGGATGGATGAATAGTAGGCCTGAGAAGCGCCACCGGTGATGCTCTGACGGGGGTCAAGACCGCGGCGTGCAGACCATACCCAGATATTGTCAGCCACTGCATACACACGAACCTTAGAGATATCCAGCTTGCGGAGCAGACCGGCAGGCAGGGTATAGCCCAGGGTAATGTTCTGCAGAGACAGATAGCTGGCCTTCTCCAGGAAGCGGTCACTTGGTGCATTCATACGGGTATCTGCATAGTTGTAACGGGGAATGCTGCTGCCGGTGTTACCGGGAGTCCAGGCATTCAACAGGTCTTTGTGCATACCGTAACCGTTATCCATACCCATCAGGCTGGCATAAGAACTGTCATATACCTTTCCGCCCAACTGATACTGGAAGTCAACACTGATATCGAAGCCCTTGTAGTCCAGACCGGTTCCGAAACCACCATAAACATCGGGCAGTACATCACCCAACAGATAGTCGTCAGCTTCAGAGTAAGTCTTGGTGGTTGTGACTTCTTCAACAATCTTGGCACCTTCGGCATTCTTTACGTATTCGCCCTTGTCATCCTTCTTGTAAACGTTCTTGTACCACATAGACTCTCCTGTTTCGGGATCCAGACCGGCAAACTTCTTGTCGAACATGGTGTATACAGACATTCCTTCAGTATAGAAGTAGCTGCCGCTTGAATAACCCATATGTCCGTCCTTCTCCTGAGTACGGCGTTCCTTGGGCAGAGAGGTGATTTCGTTGTGGTTGCTGGTCAGGTTGGCGTAGATGTCCCACTTGAGATCCTTGGTACGGATGATTTCTCCGTGCAGGTCAATTTCCACACCGTTGTTGCGTACGTTACCTATGTTGGCATAGTATCCGGTATAACCGAAAGAGGGAGCCATGGGGAACCATGAGAGCATGTCGGTGGTACGGTTAGAATAGTATTCTACGCTACCATAGAAGCGGTTGTCAAACATGCTGAAGTCGGCACCGATGTTGAACTTGGCGTTCTTCTCCCACTTGATGTCGGGGTTACCGTAAGCGGCAGGAGTGAAAGACACCTGGTTGTTTGAGTTCACAATGTTGTAGTAGTTGATGAAACGGAAGCTACCGATGGCATCGTTACCATTCTCTCCGTAAGAAGCCTTAAGCTTCAGTTCGTTCAGCCAATTTACATTCTCGAACCACTTTTCCTTGGTCATCATCCAGCCTGCACCGGCACTCCAGAAAGTACCCCAGCGGTTGTCCTTGTGGAAGTTTGAGGAAGCCTGACGCATACCGGATAAGTTCACGAAGTACTTTTCGTCATAGTTGTACATGGCGCGTGCCAGCCAAGATTCGGTGTTGTAGTCGCTGGCGCTTGAACCGGCACCAATCAGCACCACTGCACCGTCCAACTCCTTGTTGCTGTCAACAGCCTGGTTGCTCTTATTGCCCCATACGTTATAGTCGTGCAGACGGTAGTATTCGTGACCGATCATTACTTCTACGTTGTTCTTGCCATACTGGTGCATCCAGTTCAGACGCTGCTGGTAGTTGTATGAGAAGGTGCGGTCGTGCTCCTTAACCACTTGTCCGTTAGAAGAGGCATACTGACCAAAGTAACGGTTGGTGGTATTGGTGTAGCGAGACTCGCGCAGATAGGCGTTGTTGATAGATGTGAAGGTGAAACCATAGGGCAAGTAGATGTCAATGGTACCAGTACCGTTAAAGGTGTTTCCTTCAGAGTTGTTTGTATCCAACAGGTTTGAGTTCAAGGGGTTTGCCTGTGACAGATAGGGACGGTACAGACCATGGTAGCTGCGGTCACCGTAATCGTACAGGTTGTGGCCAGAAGTCTCGTCAAAGATGATATTGCCCTTGCCATCACGGATGTAGATGGGATAGATGGGGGCGATGTTGGTCAGGGCGAATACGTTGCCTGATGAACCAGAAGCACCGTCGTTGCCCAGATAGTTGCGGTTGAAACGGCCATAGTTCATGTTGGCGCCCACACGCAACCAGTCCTTAACCATATAGTCAGCCTTCAGACGACCGGTAAAACGCTGGTAGTCAGATGCTACGGTGATACCCTCGTTGCTCAGGTAGTTGGCACTGGCATAGAAAGAACCCTTCTCGCTGCCGCCGTTGGCAGAAAGGGTGTACTCCTGACGCAGACCGTTACCGTAAGTGGCGTCTGTCCAGTCATCAGGTACAATCATGTACTCCTGGCCATTCTTGCTTACGATGTTACCCAGGGTGGCGTTGGGGTTCAGCTTGCCGTTCTGGCCAATCATATACTGGCCCTCAGGAACGCTGTAGGCATTGTAACCCAAACCATACTCGTTGCTTGAGGTCAGGTTCTGGTTGGCCCACTGCCAAGCCTTGTTGGCATCCATGCCCAAATTGCTCTGTGCGTAGTTGTTAAGTCCCTTGTACCACATTTCGTAGTACTGGGCGGGATTGGTAATCATCTCGTAGTTGGGAATGGCACGCATGTTGCTACCCCACTTGGCATCCAGAGTCAGAGTGGCTTTCTGATTCTTCTTGGCAGACTTGGTAGTAATCAGGATTACACCGTTACCACCGCGCGCACCATAGAGGGCGGTAGAAGAAGCGTCCTTCAGCACGGTCATGCTCTCCACGTCAGTGGGGTTGATGTCGTTCAGAGAACCGTCATAGGGAGAACCGTCCACTACAATCAGAGGGTCGTTACCGGCATTGATTGAGTTGATACCACGGATGCGGACAGAAGGAGTTGAACCGGGCTGTCCGGTAGAGGTGTTGATCTGTACACCGGCTGCCTTACCGCGAAGAGCATCCACGGCATTGGTAACCTGTACCTTCTCAATGTCCTCGGCACCTACGATAGCGGCAGAACCGGTAAAGGTTCCCTTCTTCTGGGTACCGTAGGCCACTACCATCACTTCGTTCATGTCCTCCGCGTCAGCGGTCAGGGTGATGGCCATGTGGGGCTTGATATAAGCCTTTACAGTGTTCATTCCCATGTAGCTAACCGTTAATTGCTTGGCGCTACGGGGAAGGTTTTTAAGTGTGAACTTACCGTCAAGGTCGGTCAGCGCGCCAATGGTGGTGCCTTCAACCTTAACTTGAGCTCCAATCAATGGTTCGCCAGTCTCGCTATCGATGACAGTACCTGTCACCTGCGATGTCTGGGCGAATACCATGTTCACGCTCATCAGAGCGCAAACCAGTAAAAATAGAATTTTTTTACCCATGTTGATTTGTTGATTGATTAGTTAATAATATATTTGTAATTGTTTTTGTTCTTTTCCTTCTTTTTCAACATCGTGCCACATCCTATATATATAAATAATGTTAATGCAAAATAATGTCCGTTTTTGTGGGACGGACATGGTATTTTATCGCATTTTAACAAAATTCAGCTGCAAAGTTAACGATTTTTAATTAATTTATGGATTATTTCATAAAAAACTTTCAATTTTACGGCTTTTATCTATCAATTTGTAGTATTTGAATTGTTAACTGTATACAAATTTTGGTTTAGGCTGATTGTTGTCCCTATACATTATTATATATATTATGGTTTCGTATCTATATTAATTTTACACATGGCATTTCGCCATTCGTCAGTCTGCCCCCAGTGTCATCCTGCTGTCCACGGATAAGAATTAGTAAAAGCTCGCGGTGAGATGCTGAACTAAATTCAGCATGACGTTCATAATGTATTAGCACATGATGAGGAACACACACACTGTCATCCTGAATTTAGTTCAGGATCTGTCCGCGGATATGAACTGGTCAAGGCTCGCATTGTTCCCCTCACGCCAATCTCGCAAAAGATAAAGGCAAAATATGCAAAATAAGATGATTCGGAAGAGAAAAATATGCAAAATAAGATGATTTAGAAAGACAAAATATGCAAAATAAGATGATTTGAAAGAGAAAAATATGCAAAATAAGATGATTTGCGAAGATAAAACACTACCTTTGCAGCATAAATGGATGAGTTATGGCGGATATGAAAAATATTTTACAAATTAGATTTACGGGGAAAATCCAGTAAGAAAGCAGGAAATGACCAGTTGGCAAAATATTTTTTTCCAACTGGAAAATTTTTATTTCCCAACTGAGAAATTATTTTTTTCCAACTGGGCACTTTTTTCCTCCTTTTTGAACGCATTTTTGTGCCATTTTTGGTTTCTTTTTAACCATTTCCTGTTCATTTTCGCCCATCATAGAAATTGCGGAAAAGGTAAAAATATTTGACAGAATGCATTGGGTGAGATGCCGGGCGCTGCACGCAGCGTCCCTACTTTCTTGTTACAAAATGGAGATTAAAATAAATCGGAATGCGAACCAGTGCGGACTAAAGTTACGATTTTTAGTATATCTTCACGGCTATAAATAAGCAACCAGTCTGGAGATATGTGGCACTCACGAAAACCCTTATAATTACCGGTTAAAGCATGGTCGCGATTCTTAGGCGGAAGCTCTTCTCCTGATAACAGCTTTAAGATTATCTCGTTCAGTTTGTTCTCATCTAACCCACGTTTTCTGGCAAGTTTTAGATCTTTCAAATACTGATGGGTAAATTCAAGTGTGTATTTCATTTGACTTGTCTTAAATAATCCTCAAAATCCACACATTTTACCGTGTTGCCAGATTGAGCGTCTTTCATCGCCTGTAAAGTAATCTCGCTGGCGGCGGATTCAGTCTGATGTTCTATGACAGAAACGGTTCCTACACCACGTAACATTTTTATCGCCTGCTTCAGTTCTGTCAATAAACTGGTGTCTTCTATGTTGATAATCAATTGTGTCATGAATCCCGATTTTATTTGTTTACGCCACAAAAGTACACTTTTTCTTTGAATGTCACAAAAATCAGTCTAAATATTATAAAGGGGTATCCTAAAAAATCCAGATTTCATTTCTCGCCTCTCTTGCGTGCAACAATTCACAACTCATAGTCGAAAAAGAAAATATATACGGGATAGTTTTGGAAGAACGGGAAATTTCTGCCACATAATATAGAAAAATGATGAAAAGTTTATCTCTTGACGGTCTTTAATTGTAAAACATTTTTACTTCTGCCATTCTTCCGTTTTTAGACTGCATGAAGGGCGAAAATTCATAAAACAGGGCGAAAAACCCGATAACCCCTCAATTTCAAGTTTCCAAGTGGGAAAATATTTTTTTATAACTGGAAACATATTTTTTCCAGTTGGGCACTTTTTTCGCTTCTGCTGACAAATGCCCCCTTTTACCCCTTTCACCACGATGTTTCCATTGCTTGAATTATGTAAAATTATTTTACCAGAATCCGGGAGCGTTGCGTGCTACGTTCCTACAGCCATTCAGTACTTATTGTTATGTCATGCTGAACTTGTTTCAGCATCTCACCGCGTGCCTTTACTCGTTTTTATCCGCGGACAGATCCTGAACTAAATTCAGGATGACGGGGATATGCCAAGCGTTAGCTATTTGAACATGGTACGGCAACAAGGATGAACGAAGAACAACTGACGAAAATTGTTCTTCGCTCAATGCTCATCATTCAAAACATTCCTTCTCACGCATTCTCCAAAGGTTTTTTAATCTCGCTTTGTGCCTTTAAAAAACGATATAAAGTACTGCTGCTTACATTTAGTTTCTTTGCTATCTGCGTGCGTGGCATACTTTTATCCATCAGTTCCTTCAGTTGATGTTCCTTCCCCTGCAACTTGTTGTGTTTGCCTCTGGCACCTTTTGGCCTGCCCAGTGTTTTTCCCTGCGCTCTTCGTAAAGCCAGCGCCTCTGTGGTACGCTGGCTTATCAGCATTCTCTCGATTTCCGCACTCAGGCCAAAGGCAAAAGCCAGGACTTTGTTGGATATGTCATTACCAAGCATATAGCCTTCCTTTATGGTACAGACTACGCATTCCTTTGTCATACATAGGTTTAATATTTCCATAATCATGAAGAGGCTACGGCCCAGTCTGGATATTTCTGTGCAGACAATCACATCTCCTTTTTTTACTTTCCTGAGAAGTCTGCCCAAACGTCTTTTCTGATAATACACAGTTCCGCTGTTAGTTTCCTGAATCCACCCGTCAGCCTTCATGGAATGGGCCTTAAAATACTGTTCAATCTCATAACGCTGGTTTTCAACTGACTGTTTTTCAGTCGAAACTCTGATGTAACCATAATTCATAATCTTCCGAAGTTTACTGTTATCCGTCCGTCCCACAAAAACGGACATTATTTTGCATTAACATTATTTATATATATGATGTGGCACGATGTTGAAAAAGAAGGAAAAGAACAAAAACAATTACAAATATATTATTAACTAATCAATCAACAAATCAACATGGGTAAAAAAATTCTATTTTTACTGGTTTGCGCTCTAATGAGCGTGAACATGGTATTCGCCCAGACATCGCAGGTGGTAGGTACTGTCATCGATAGCGAGACTGGCGAACCATTGATTGGAGCTCAAGTTAAGGTTGAAGGCACCACCATTGGCGCGCTGACCGACCTTGACGGTAAGTTCACTCTTAAAAACCTTCCCCGTAGCGCCAAGCAATTAACGGTTAGCTACATGGGATTCAACTCCGTAAAGGCTTACATCAAGCCCCACATGGCCATCACCCTGACCGCCAATGCACAGGACATGAGCGAAGTGATGGTGGTAGCTTTCGGTACAGCTAAGAAGAGCGCTTATACCGGTTCTGCCAAGGTTGTGACTAGTGAGTCTATCGAGAAGTCTCAGTCCAGCAACGTTATCAACGCATTGGCCGGTACTGTTTCCGGTTTGCAACTGAGTTCTGCAAACGGCGCACCCGGTTCACAGTCAACCGTGCGTGTGCGTGGTTTCAGTTCTATCAATGCAGGCAAGGATCCCTTGTACGTTGTGGACGGCGCTCCTTATGACGGCTTTGACATAGGTAACATCAACCCCAATGACATTGAGAGCGTAACCGTACTGAAGGACGCGGCTTCAAACGCCCTCTATGGTGCGCGTGGTGCCAATGGTGTGATTATGATTACCACCAAGAAGGCTAAGCAGGGCGATGCCACCATCACCTTCGATGCCAAGTGGGGTAGCAACACCCGTGCATTGCAGTATTACAACACCATCAACAACCCCGCTCAGTATTATGAAATGCACTATGGTGCAATGGTTAACAACTACATGAGCAAGGGTATGTCTGCCACTGAGGCTTGGATCAAGGCCAACCAGAACATCTGTGGCGACCAGAGCAACGCTGGTTTGGGCTACAACATCTGGACCACTCCCGAGAACCAGATGCTCATCGGCACCAACGGCAAGCTGAATCCCAACGCCACCCTGGGTCGTTTGGTAAACTACAAGGGTGAGGAATTCTTCATCACTCCCGACAACTGGGACGATGCCGCCACCCGTCGCGGTTTCCGTCAGGAATACAACGTAAACGCAACTGCAGCTGGCGAGAAGTCTAACTTCTTCGCTTCAATGGGTTACCTCTCTAACGAAGGTCTGACCGAGGCTTCTGACTACAAGCGTTTCACCGGCCGTTTGAAGGCTGACTATATGTTGAAGCCCTGGGTTAAGGTGGGTATGAACACCAGCTTTGCCCGTTACGATGCTAACTCTCTGGGCAACAACGGTAGCTCAACCAGCAGTGGTAACATTTGGGCTATGACCATGGGTATGGCTCCCATCTATCCTTTCTACATCCGCAATGCGGACGGCAGCTACAAGTACGACTCCAACGGCATCCAGATGCTCGACTACGGAGACGGAAAGAACGGTGGCATGTACCGTCCCTTCATATCTGACGCAAACCCCGTACAGGACAGCCGTCTGAACACCCGCAACAACGAGGGTAACCAGTTCTCTGGCAACGCTTTTGCTGACTTCTACATCTATAAGGGTCTGACCCTGACTGTTAACGGAACGCTGAACACTGACGAATATCGTACCACTTACGTTTACAACCCCTACTACGGACAGTTCGACACCACCGGTGGTACTGTAATCAAGGGTCACAGCCGCTTGTTCTCTTGGAACTTGCAGCAGTTGCTGAACTACACCTTCACCGTGAAGGACCACAACAACTTCAACTTCCTGGTTGGTCACGAGTACACCAATGACAGAACCTATTCTCTGTCTGCCTCAAAGAGCAAGATGTTCTCTCAAGACAACAAGGAACTGGACGGCGCCGTTCAGGACGGACAGTCTGCTTCTTCTTCAAAGACCGAATACAACAACGAGGGTTACTTTGTTCGCGGTATGTACGACTATGACGAGCGTATCTTCGCCTCTGCCTCTTACCGCCGTGACGCTTCAAGCCACTTCGCTCCCGAAAACCGTTGGGGTAACTTCTGGAGTGCCGGTGCCGCATGGCGTATCGGTAAGGAAAGCTGGTTCCCCGAGACAACTTGGCTGAACGAACTGAAGCTGAAAGCTTCTGTAGGTTCTCAGGGTAACGACGCCATCGGTAGCTATCGCTATACTGACCTGTACAGCATTAACAATTCAGACGGTAACGTATCTACCAGCTTCGGCTCTAAGGGTAACCGTGACATCACTTGGGAAACCAACACCAACTTCAATACCGGTATCGAATTCGAGGTGTTCAAGCGTCTGAGCGGTAGCGTGGAATATTTCTATCGCAAGACTTCTGACATGCTGATGCGCTTCAATGTTCCCAACTCTCTCGGTTACAGTGCTTTCTACAAGAACGTAGGTGACCTGTACAATGCCGGTGTGGAAGTGGAACTGAATGCCAACATCTTCAAGAAGAAGAACTTTGAGTGGGATGCCAATGTAAACTTCTCTTACCTGCGCAACCGTGTAACCAAGCTGCACGATGATGTGAAGACCAACTCTTATACTGATGCAAGCGGCAAGGAATACCATGGTTACACTGATAACCCCTTCTTCATTTGCGAAGACGCTTCAATGTACACCTTCTATATGCGTGAATACGCTGGTGTAGACAAGGAAACCGGTGAATCTCTGTGGTGGAAGAACGTAGAGAAGAGCGAACCTATCGTAGACGCACAAGGTCAGCCTGTGAAGGATGAACAGGGCAACCCCACCTTCAAGACCTGGACCGAGCGTGAAAAGACAAATGACTACTCAACTGCTGACTATTATGTAACCAAGAAGTCTACCGTACCTCCCTTCTTCGGCGGTTTCGGCACTTCACTGAAGTTCTACGGATTCGACTTCTCAATCCAGTGTTCTTATCAGATTGGCGGTTACGGATATGACGGCACATACCAGAGCATGATGTCTTCTCCCACTTCAAACAACACCGGTTCTGCCTTCCACGCAGACCTGTTGAACTCTTGGAGTGCTCAGAACAAGGAGAGCAACCTGCCCCGCTTCCAGTTTGACGACACTTATACAGCCGGAACTTCTACCCGCTTCCTGACCAAGGCTTCTTATCTGAACATTGAGAACATCAACTTCGGTTACTCTCTGCCCAGAACCATGTTGAGCAAGGCACACATCAACGGCCTTCGCCTCTATCTGCAGGCACAGAACGTGTTCTACTGGTCTAAGCGCCGTGGTTTCGACCCCCGTCAGACTTACAGCGGAAACACAGATGCCACCAACTACTCACCCATGCGTACCATTTCTGCCGGTGTGAAGTTGACCTTCTAATCAATGGAGATTACGAGTATTACATAAATTTATTAAGAAATAAAAACATGAAGAAAATAAGTTCATTCAAATATATGCTCATGGCAGCCGTTGCTTCTTTGGCAACCACGGGATGTGTGGATGAGACATTCCCCGAGGGAGGCACAGCCACCCAAGAGCAGGTGGGTGCTTCTGCTGCGGCTTTGGAATCTTCTTTGAGAGGTATTCCCACACAGATGTCACAAGGATACTTTGTCTATGGCGATCAGGTGCACGAGACCGATATGTCTTATGCCGGCCTGATTATCGCACAGGCAGAAATGCTGGGCGACATGTATGTAGGCAAGGGCGCCAATACCGGTTATGACTGGTATTCAAACTACAACAACTTCTCTCGTTCTTATAACGACAACAGCTATTTCTCTTACCTGCCCTGGTTCTCAATGTACAAGCTGGTAAAGGGATGTAACGACGTTATCGGTGCGGTAGATATGGAAACTGCTTCTGAAAGCGTTAAGGAAGTTGCCGGAAAGGCATACGCCTACCGTGCGCTGGACTACTTTACACTGATGTACCTGTTTGAGCCCAAGGCCAACAAGTATACAGACTGTTCAAAAGTGCTGGGTCTGACCGTTCCTTTCGTATTGCCCACAACCACTGTAGAACAGGGTATGAACACCCCCCGCGTTCCTCATGACGAGATGGTTGCCTTCATCCTGTCCGACTTGGACATTGCAGAAGAGTGTCTGGCTAACAACGTACAGAATGACAAGCTCTATCCCTCTCTGGCTTGTGTATATGGTCTGAAGGCCCGCGTTTACATGTGGGACGAGGATTTTGAAAATGCGGCCAAGTATGCCCGCATGGCCATCGATACCCATGCACAGATACCTACCACCGAAGCACAATGGCTGGATGTGAACACTGGTTTCAACACAGAAGTTCAGTCTTGGATGTGGAAGATGGGCTACAGCGCTGAAAACATGGGCAACCTGTGTAACTGGACCGGTTGGATGTCTGCCGAGGCAGACTGGGGCTATTCTTCTCTGACCATGCCCTCAATCGACCGTGCGCTGTACGACCATATCAGCTATACTGACTTCCGTAAGTACACCTTCCTGGATCCCGACCGTAGCGTTTACAACTACAAGTCTTGCCGTGGACAGGAATGGCTGGACGGCATGCCCGAGTACGTTTCAATCAAGTTCCGTTGCAAGGACGGTGACTACCAGACCTACAGCATCGGTGCATTGGCTGACATTCCTTTGATGCGCGTGGAGGAATTCTACTTCATCGAAGCAGAAGCCGTAGCCCAGACCAAGGGTTTTGCCGAGGGTGTAAAGCTGTTGAACTCATTCATGACCCAGTATCGTGACCCCAACTATAACTGCAAGGCCACAGACCTGCGCAGCTTCCAGATCGAGAACCTGATGCAGATGCGTATCGAATTCTGGGGCGAGGGCGTAGCCTTCCCCATGGCCAAGCGTATTGCTCCGGGCTTCATGCAGAACTATGAGGGCACCAACGCACCTGGTGACGCATTTAAGATCAACTGCGAGGGAATCAAGCCCAACTTCAACCTGGTTATTCCTCGTTTCGAGTACGAATCTAATCCTATCCTGAAGGAGACCAACAATCCCGACCCCACAAAGGCTGTTGTAGGTCCCTCTCCCGTAGGTCAGTATTCATAATTCATTCATTTACTAACATTCAATAGAAGTTTAAAATGAAAATCAAAAATATTTTTAACTTAGCGCTGGGCTTGGTTTTAGCTGCCGGTTTTGCGTCTTGTACAGATGAACCGGAATATACACCGGCAAGCCAGGTGTCAGGCATGCAGGTTTACTTCCCAGAAACAAACCCCTCTGTGATTAACCTGGAGCAGAAGGATTCTTCTTTCGAAATTGAACTGGCACGCGAAGTGGCCGACGAGGAGGCTGGCATTGCCATTGCCGTTACAGGTACCAACATGGAGAACTACTCTTTCCCCCATAAGGTATTTTTCCCTGCCGGCGAAAAGACTACAAAGTTTGCTGTAAACTATGAAGGCAGCAAGTTGGAGTATGAAGCCATGGACACATTTGCCATCACTGTAGTTGATGAACAGAACGTGTCTCCCTATTCTATCAGCAAGTATGAGTTCGTGGCCGGTGTGCCCGCTCCCTGGACACCCTGGATTTCTTCAAAGGCAGAGTGGACAGCTGCTGGTTACGATGCTGCAGCATGGCCCTTGGGTGATGCAAAGAAGGCCACTTGTGACTACACCTATTCTTTGTATTGGGCTGGTGTTGATGCCGGGCTGAACATCTCTTTCCGTCAGTATCTGCTTGATCCCACAATTGCTCAGTTCAAGATTGACAACTGGGGTTCAGGTGTGCCTCTGATCATTGATTACAACACTGTTACCCACAACTGTCAGGTAGCTTCTCAGTATTGTGCAGACAATGCCAACTATGGTGCAGTAACCGTATCTGACGTGTCTTACTGGCAGGGTGACGACTTCTATGCAAGCTATCCCTGTACCTACAATCCCGAAACCGGTCTGTTTGTTCTGAATGTTTCTTACTGGGTTGCTGAAGGTTCTTTCGGTTATGGTCCCGAGACCTGCCAGGTTGCCGGTTTCTATATTCCCGATTACTCTGTTGATGCACAGTACCTGGGAATCTTCACCGACAAGGAGCAGAAGGCCTTTGCACAGATTGCTCTGAACGGTCTGGGCGTGGATGCAGAGAAGGCTGTGGCCATGGTTGTTACCGCTGCTGATGACGCAACTGCCGTTGCTGACGCTTTGGCTGCCGGCGAAGTTACCGGAACTGACCTGGTGGTTGGTTATAACAATATCGCCATTGAAGAAGGCATGACCGGCGAACTGCAGGTTGTTGTGGCTTCTGTTGCTGGAGGTGCTGCAATGGACGTTGCCGCATACAAGTTCGAATACTACGGTGGCGGTGCCAATCCCTGGAACTCATTAGGTATGGGCCTGTACACTGACGGTATCATCCCCAGCATGTACAAGCTCTCATCAGAAACTTATGAGGTTGAGATTCTGGAGAACAATGAGACTCCCGGTCTGTACCGCGTAGTTAAGCCCTACGGCGAGGCATGGCCTCACGCTGGTTACAACGCAGAAACTCCCGCCGACTACTTTGAAATTGACGCCACCGATGCTGAAGGCGTACTGGTTATGCCTCAGATGCTGGGTGTAAACCTTGAAGGTGGCGACACCGCACTTGGTTTCGCTAGCTATGGTGCTTACATGTACAATGCTGGCCAGGCTACTCTGGAACAGTTGAAGGGTGCCGGTTATCTGGGTAAGGTAATCGACGGCGTAATCAAACTCCCCACATTTGCTAATGGTGAAGAAGGAACTGACAGCTATATGGAGTTCCAGGGTGTTGTTTACTACGGTTCTAAGGCATATTACGGTTGTGAAGGCTTCAAGGTGGTTCTCCCCGAAGCAGTAGCAGACCAGGAAGAAAATGCTCCCGCTAAGATTGCAGCAAGCAAGTTTGCCCGTTCAATCCAGCGCATTGACAGAACTCCCATTGACAAGAAAGCCAAGAGAATTAAACCTTTCTTCGGATTGGTTAATCTCAAGTAATAAAATGCAGATTTAATCTGAAGTAACCATAATGATTGAGGGTGTGTCCGTTTACTGGGCACACTCTCTTTTTGTTTATGGGTCCTTTTTAGGGGCTGTTGGTGATGTGGATAGATTCTTTTGACATAAGAACATAAGAACATATTTTCTCTTTTTTCGCTTTTGTTCTTCTATGATAACAAAAGACGACAGTACAGAGTTGATGGTCATCCTGAACTTGTTTCAGGATGACGGATGGTATTGGCTCACTACTCAAAAGCGTCTGGAAGACGCGATGCCCGTAAGGGCGAATAGCCGCGGGTTCTTGAACCCGTGGATTCAAATAGCACTCCGAAATACCGTCTGAAAGACGGGAACCGGCAACAGTCTTTAACGTTTCACGAATATCGCTTAATAAATTCACGTTGCCGATTCGCGTCTTTGCAGACGCCTTATTGGGCGGACGTGAGGGACCGAGGGCTTAAAAGCCCCCGGCTATTCATGTTCACGTCTTTCAGACGTCCATCAGCATAACCATCTGCTTTGGCCCCTCTTCTTTTTGTTATATAGAAGGACGTGTTTTTAGAAACTTTTTGCAATATTTTAGACCGACAAATCAATTTTATCATCTAAAACACATCTATTTGAAGATAAATATGTAATTTTGCACTCGCCTTCGTACACAAATGCCAGCATCGGAAAATGCAGAGCGGATGGGTAGGGGCGCATATACAGAAAAGGCGTTTATCAACGCTTTGTTCTTTGACTGCTCGAAGTCTCGCAAACTCGGATCTATTGTCAAAGACAAGGCAACGGGTAGATGTCCGCATGGTGTGTCTATACGCACCTTCTATGTTTGGTTCATCAACATGGAAGGCTACTATATACATAACGGCGTGGGCTCTGCGTGTTGCTCGTCAGACAATAGGGGCAATGCGAGACGCCTTGAGCAGTGAGACGAGTAACCGATACAGCACCCGCGCTTTTTTTTGTGCAAAACAGAAATCAAAAACAACCGAGACTTGTCGGGGATGCTGCAAGTACATAGTCAGTTTTCGTAATGGACGAGCTACATCAACAATCGCAAAACAGGCCACATATTGGCAGCCTGATAAAGAAAGAACTTGAAAGACAGGAACGAACAGTGAGTTGGTTTGCACGAAAATTATGCTGTGACCGTTCAAATGTGTACAAGTTGTTCAAGCGTTCCACAATAGACACCGAGTTGTTGTTAAGAATATCGCAAACGCTTAACTACGACTTCTTTGAGCATTACAAAAAAATCTTATAGGAACAGACCGCCACAGAAGTGTGGCACTTCAGGCATCATATACTTTCACTCCATTACACAAATTAAGCGTAACTTTGCATCGGAAATTTAAAAAGCATAACAATAATCAGGAATAAAAATGCAGTGATGCATTATGCCGTGCAACAGCACGTCCGTGGCATGCAAGACCAGACCAAACAAACAAAAGAGATGTAATTAAAAATTAAACTCTGGGGGATGCCACACCGACGGGAGGATATTTTTTCCTCCCGTTTTTTATGGGGAGATAAGCAGCAAGCCATCAGAGGACAGACATTGACTGATGCGGCCGGGTTCCGCACCAAAAACAGCTACGCAAGCGTGAAACATGCGTGATTCAAATTTTCAGACCGCTCCCAAAAACTGAAACATACGTGTTTCGCGCTACAAACAGCGTTTTTAACGCGAAACAAAATTGTAAAGCCCTACAAACCGTGTTTTTAACGCGAAACAAAATTGTAAAG
>JAGBGU010000017.1 GCA_017935785.1 Bacteroidaceae bacterium | reverse complement strand
GTTTTTTTGGTGATGAGCGTTGTATACGTTGCCGATTCCCGTCTTCCAGACGGTTTTCTATAGGTGTATGTCTTGTTTTCCAAGGACTTAAAAGTCCGCGGCTATTTAACTTAGCGTCTTTCAGACGCCTTTTTTTTATCCTTATTTCTGAAAGTGGATGCGTCTGAAGGACGCGATGCCCGAAGGGCGAATAGCCGCGGGTTCTTGAACCCGTGGAAAAGAGAGCGAGAGAATAAAACCGTCTGCAAAGACGGGAACCGGTGTAAACCCATTTCTGAGGCCTCGGGAGGCGCCATGCACCGGTGTAAACTCATTCCTGAGGCCTCGGGAGACGCCATGCACCGGTGTAAACCCATTTCTGAGGCCTCGGGAGACGCCATGCACCGGTGTAAACCCATTCCTGAGGCCTCGGGAGACGCCATGCACCGGTGTAAACTCATTTCCGAGGCCTCGGGAGGCGCCATACACCGGTGTAAACAGATATCAAAGAACAAAATTCATATTCCCTCTGTGTGCCGCATTACTGCTCCGCCCCGTCTTTGCGCTATGCGGGACACTGGCGCACGGAATAATCTCGGAATCTGCCCCCCTATACCAGGCCTTCACACGGCTTTGTCTTCCTCGAAATCGTAGAGTGTCTTGCGCATGATATCGGCCAGGCTCAGCTGATAGGCGATATAGGCGCTCAGATGGTTGCGGTATGCGCTGTTCAGACGGTTTCGCTCCAGAGCCAGTGTCTGGCTGTCAATGTCGCCGTCGGTATACCGCTGCAGCGTGATGGCAAAGCTCTTTTCGGCTATACTCACATTCTTTTCCAGCAGTTGCAGACGCTTCAGGTTGTTGTTGAGCTGGGCAACGGCATTGCGTGTCTCGGTCTCAATGGAGCGTTCCAGGTCTTCCTTTGCCATGAGATTCTGCCGCTGCCGTGCCTCTGCCGCACGCACCCGCGACCTGTTCTCTCCCCAGTCCAACAAGGGGACGGACAATGTGAATCCCACGCCGAAGTCCATAGGCCGGTCTGTAAAATCCCCCCATGAGCTTTGCATGGTCTTGCCGTAACCGGTACTCCTGTCCTGCATGCTGGTACCGGTTTTCTGCACATAGGCGTCAACGTAGCCGCGCACCTTGCCCTCGGCCTTAAGCTGTTTGATGGTCATCTTCTGCTGTTCTATGGCGATGTCCTGGTCCCGCAGCTCTGTCCTGTTCTTCAGGGCGTACTCAACGGCTTTGTCCGGGTCGACAACCACCACGGAATACTGCAGCTTGTCATCAAGCACCACACTGTCTGTGAGTTCTATGCCAATCATCTCCTTAAAATTGCGGAGCCCGGATTCCTGGTTGATCAGTGCAAGTTCATAGCTGTTCTGGGATTCGGTAAGGTCCACCTCCATCTGCAAGGCGTCCACCTCCCTGATAAGTCCGGCGGCAAACTTGTTTTGCGCTATCTCATTCGCCTCGGTCTGTCTTTCATAGTCCAGGCGGGCAATCTCTGTGCTTCTCTGCTGCTGCAACAGGTTGTAATAGCTGCTGCTCACCTGGTATTCCAGATTGAGTTCCTCGCGGCGCAACGACTTGTTGGTACGCTCATAATTCAGGCGTGCCGACTTGAGCGATGAGCGGATGGCGTTATAGCCATAGATCACATCAATGGGCTGACGCAGTCTGAGACGGGTATTGAGCGTGGCCGAACGGATGTCGTTATTGAAGTTGTCATAGCTGTTCAGCGTGGTTTCCCAGTAAATGTTACCATTGGTTATCAAGGGCTGGTTCACTGTGATGGTACCTCCGTAATCCAGGCGCTTCACAGAATAGAAAGACACACCGGTGGTATCATCCCATGTGCGCACGGTCTGATTGAACTCCGGGAAACTCAGATTGAAGTCGATATGCGTTTTCAGCTGGCTGGTGGCCGTTTTCAGATTATATTCCGCGATCTTCAGATTCTCCTTCAGATTACGCATGGTGTAACTCTTCTCTTTGGCCAGATTGATGCTCTGCTCCAGCGTGAGCATATAAATATCGGCGTTCACGACATTAGTGGCAATCAGGGCAAATGCCGCAAGGGATACTCTCAGTTTTCTTATCATGATACAATGGTTCTGTTTGTATTGAGTCTGTCGTAATGTATGGAGCCATCCTTTATATATACGTTGCGGATGGCATAGTTGGCTATTTCCTGCTCGTGGGTAATGAGGATGATGGTGTTGCCCTCCTGATGCAGTTCGTCAAAAAGCTTCATGATTTCTATTCCAGTCTTGGAATCGAGCGCTCCGGTAGGCTCGTCGGCCAAAAGTATGCCGGGATTGGTTACCAAGGCACGGGCGATGGCCACACGCTGCCGCTGTCCGCCCGAGAGTTCGCTGGGCTTATGGAACATACGGTCTGCCAGTTTTACCCGCTGCAGGGCACGCACGGCTCTCTCCCGGCGCACCGCGGCCTCCACGCCGGCATAAGCCAGGGGCAGCTCTACATTCTGTACGGCATTGAGCTTGGGCAGAAGGTTGAAATTCTGAAACACGAAGCCGATCTCGCGGTTGCGCATGTCGGAGAGTTCATCATCGTTGAGATTGCTCACATCAACTCCGTTAAACTTATATTCGCCGGTAGAGGGAGTGTCCAGGCATCCGAGAATGTTCATAAACGTACTCTTTCCCGACCCGGAAGGTCCCATAATACTGATGTATTCGCCCCGTTCAATGCAGAGATTCACTTCGCGCAGGGCCATTACCTCATTGTCGCCCATGACATAGCGCTTGGTTATGTTGTTGATTTCTATTAGCATCCTGATTCAAGTATGATAAAGAGTGTATATTATTCGTATCGGATGGAATCCACCGGCTTCAGATTGGCCGCATTCTTGGCCGGAAGATAACCGAACACAATACCCACAATCACGGAAAAGCCGAAGGCAATGATTATACTGTAGACACGGATATATGTGCCTACATCCGTGAATACGGACACCAGCACGGAGAGCGATATGCCCAGAAACACGCCAATCAGTCCGCCGGCAATACTGATAACGACAGCCTCCGTAACAAACTGGCGCATAATGTCCTTCTTGCGGGCGCCGATGGCCCTGCGTATACCGATTTCACGCGTACGTTCCATAACCGTGGCCAGCATGATGTTCATAATGCCGATACCGCCCACAATAAGAGAGATGGCGGCAATGGCTCCGAGCAGGAAATTATACATCTGGCGTTCCTTTTCCTCCTGCTTGAGCAGTTCCAGCGGTATTACAATGCCATAATCCTCATTCTGGAAATGATGACGGCGCAGAATCTCTTCTATCAGATGAGAACTTTCTGTCAGGCGGTCAGAATTGCGCACCTGTACGGTAATCTGCTGTATTTCGCTGGCCAATGCGTTTCCGCGCGTGAAACGGTCAAGAAACATGCTAAGGGGTACGTATACGTCTGTATTGAGGTCGCGCGCAGCCAATTCGCCCACCGTCTCGGTAAAGATGGCCTTCGACTCCAATACGCCCACAACCTCCAGCCACTGGTCTTCTATCTTAACCATCTTTCCCACGGCCTCTTCCTTCTGGAAAAGCTGGCGGGCAATGCCAGCTCCTAACACACAGACCTTTTGTTTTGTGTCGTGATGCAACCTGGAGAAGAAGTGTCCCGTTTCAATGGTGTAGTTCAGAATGTCATAGAATTCATGGGTAACACCGATGACTGATGAGCGCACAGAGCGGTTGGCAAAGCGCACATCAGCAGTAATCTCCGCCTGAGAGGCTATACTGCTTACCTCCGGCACAATCTCCCTAATCACCTCGGCATCGCGCAGCGAAAGCCCCGGAGAGAACTTGGCCCTTACCTCGTTCAGTTCCTCATCGGTCATGTTCTTCTCGCGAACGATGATATTGTTTACTCCCAAATCCTGGTATTTGGCTATTGCCTCACGCTTGGCTCCCTCGCCAATGGAGAGCATGGCTATGACAGACGCCACACCAAAAATTATACCCAGCATGGTAAGGAACGAACGAAACTTATGGTCGGCAAGTCCCTCAAATGCTACCTTTACGTTTTCTCTATAATCCATGAATCTAATCTTACTCCTTCATTATTCATCTTCCAGGAACTCGCAACTCACCGTCATTCCCGTCTTCAGACGTTCGTCAGACACAAGAAGCCTAAGCTCCACATCAAATCCCTTCTGACGGGGATTGTTATAGTCTCGCGGATGGCAAAAAAGTCCCATACTGCTGACCTCGGCCTCAAAAGGGACCTCGGGAAGGGCATCCAGACGCACTATCACCTTCTGCCCCTTGTGCACACGCAGAAAATCGTTCTCGTTCACAAAAGTACGCACCTTCATCTGCGAAAGGTCGGGCACCATGGCCAGACGGTTACCGCGCCACACCTCGTCACCCACTTTGATAAGCTGGCCTCCGCGCCTTCTGTCCAGTTGCAGTATGCCGTCAATGGGTGTTCTCACCGTGAGCATAGGCACAGCATCCCATGCCATTTGTATGTCCTTCTTAATCTGTTCTACCCTTATTTGCTGTATCTTTATATCGTTCTCGTTTACAATCTTGTTGATTTCAAGCCGCCGACGCGAGATCTTTAGCGCAATCGTGGCCTGTTCAAACTCCAGCGCCTTTATCTTACGGATTCGCTCAGACTCGAAACGGGATGATTCCAACTCCAGCTTGCGCAATTCATAAGTAGCCTCATCCGAGCGTATAGTGGACTCTGTTTCGCTGTCGCGGTTGGCCTGGTTGATGAGCATCTTGTCCAACGAGGCCTGTTCAGACTCCAACTGTGTCTCGCGGTCCAGAATGTATTTTGTAATGTCCGCAGGGTCCAGCAGTATTACAGAGTCGCCGGCATGCACCTCCTTTCCGTGTTCTTCAACCCAAGTAACACGCAGATTTCCCCATCGGCGCAGGTAGGGGGTGATAAGCGCCTTTGAACGCACGGCCACCAACTCGCCGGTCTCCACCAGCGGAGTCTTTGTCTCCTTTTCCTTGTCTTCTTTGCCGGAATTGTTCCCTTGGCATGCTGTCTGGGTACATAGCAACAGCGCCACAAGCATCCCCGCCAGGCTTCTTCCCTTTACATTATGTCGTCTTATCCAGTTCATGGCATATAGCATTATTTACCTTCGGATGTCTGTTTCTGCTGTTCTTCCAGCTTTGTGGGGTCTATAAGTGCCACATGGTCATCACGTTTGAGTCCTTCAGTGATAATCACGTAATCCGAGTTTGTAAGTCCCGTCTGCACCTCCACACGCTCATATTCCCCGCCTTTGCGACGATATACATACTTTATATTGCCTTCCGTATGCAGGGCTTCCAGGGGGATATACTGAACATCCTCTATTTCGTCTATCACTATACGGCAACTGACGGTAAGTCCCGGCAGCAGATCCTTGTGGGTCTGGTCCAGCAATATCTCCACGGGGAATACCTTTATGTTGCTGTTCTGATCCTTGTTTACCGCCAGATTCGCCACATGAATCACGCGTCCGGTAAAAGTGCTGTCCGAGAAAGCGTCAGGTTTCACTTCTACGCGCAAGTCGCGGGTAATGTACGAGATGTCCACCTCGTTGATGTTTATTTCTGTTTTCAGTTTTGACAGATTGGGCAGTTGCATCAGCGTGTTGTTCGGCCACATCTGGTCACCAATCTGATACTTGCTCTGCGTGCTCCAGTTGCGCGAGATGATGGCAATGCCGTCTGAAGGCGACACCAGAGTGAGTTTGCCCAGCGTTTCATGCGCTTCCTTCAGCCTGGCCTCATCCTCGTCTATGGACAGTTGCATCTGTTTCTGTTCTTCCAGCTGAATGCGGCGCCTGTTCTCTATCTGTTCCTTAGCGCGTTCAAGGGCAATCCCTGCCTTCTCCAGGTTCAGTTCTATCTCGCGTCGCTTAATGTCCGACTCGTGTGCCGCAGACTCCAGCTGCATACGGGTTATCTCGTACGTTATCTCCGATGTGCGGTGTTCGGCCTGCAGGTTTTCCATGTCCAGCTGGTGCTGTGCCATCATCTTTTCCATCTCGGCATGGCTCACTATCAGGCGGTCTTCGCTCTCAAGGATTGCCTTGTTCACCTCAGAAGGGTCAAACACGCACACCGTATCACCCGCCTTTACCTGCGTGCCGTCTTCTACCAGTTCGGCAATTTTCAGATTGCCAAAGCGCCACGATATGTTGGGAGCATTGATATTGATGGAACTGAAAGCCTCAATCTGGCCTTCTTCATAAAGGTCTACCTGAAAGGTGCCCTCCTGAACTTGTGCTTCTGGTATTTTTGATTCCTCCTTCTCGCCGGAACAGGCCAACGTCAGGAGGATGGCAGAAAGTATGACGCTCTTCTTCATTTATTATATCTTGATTTATGAATTCTATTTTTTCTTGGGTTTGAGCAAAGTGATTACTTCTCCTTCACTGAGTCCCTCAGTTACGATGGCCTCCTTTTGTGACGAAAGCCCCAATGTAACCTCCCTTTCCTTGAACGAAAACCTTTTCTTTACATAGACAACCTTCTTCTGCGAGTCCACCTGATGGATACAAACCATGGGCACAACCAGCACGTCTGGCTTACGTTGCATATAGATACGGCAGATGGCAGATACGCCGGGAGCCAAAGGCTGCCTTACCGAATCCACCGAGGCTTCCACATCAAACACTTTCACGGGCGAACCGACGGTTCTTTCCTTACCCACTGTGGCAAGCTTGACAATCCGTCCCCATCCCTTATTATCCGGAGTTGCATCAAAGCTATACTCCACAGAATCCCCTTCGCTGATGCGCTTATACTCCGCTTCGGGTATCTGCAGCTTCACCTTCATCTTGGACACATCGGGCAGGGTTCCTACCAACACTCTCCCGTGCAGCACGGTTCCGACCACGTGTTCCTCCCTGTCTCCCCAGGGCACTCTTCCGCGCACAAATATTCCGTCCGATGGCGCCAACACCACTCTGGAGTCAACAATCTTCTTGGCATCAGCCAGCCTGCGGCGGTCCCGGGCAATGCGGCTCTTCAGACGCATCACCTCCGCCTTGTCCATCACGTCCTGGGCATCCAATTGTCTTTGGTAGCGCGAACGGCTCAGTGCCGCACGTTCCAGCTGCAGCTCCTGTATCCTGCGCGCTGTCGGACTCATATATTGCATTTGTGCCGAATCGTATTCCGCAAGTATTGCCTCGGCTTCGCTGCTTCTGATATTGGCCTCCAGCAAAGCCCGTTCCAGTTCCTGATTAGCCACCAGTTTTTCCAACTCTGCCAATCGGGATTCCAGCCTCTTTTTGCGTTCGTCGTATTCGGTTTCCGCTTCGGGCGCATCAATGATACAGACCGTATCACCTGCCTTCACGTGCGTACCGTTTTCCAGAATAAAGCTGATGGTGCCCTCCAGATCATCTGGAGTGGGTATATTTACCGAAGATTGCGCCTCCGTGGTACCTTCCGTCACTATCATGTCCTCAAAGGCGGTTCGCTGCACAACAAAGAGGGGCATATCCTGGTCTCCTCCCGAAGAACATGATCCTACCACCGAACTCCAAAATATGGCCAGCAACAGCGCCATTGGATTATTCCGACAAATCATTATAAGAAAGTACCTTAAATAAACTTAACAAGCACAAAGATAAGGGAAAATAGTATATAAAACACCATTTCCATCTTTTTTTAATATATTTTAACCTCCATTCTCACATATTAAGCCAGCTTGTCAGCAACTTCCATGCCCGCAAGGCAGAGGATGGCATGAATCCTCCTTTGGAAATACAACCGGCGAAGCAAGGAAAAAAATGAAGAAACATTGAGGGCACATCCTCGTAAAAAACAGGGTTAGATGTTTATGCCATATTCGTGTTTGATTTCGTCCATCACGAAAGTGCTTTCCAGAGAACCCAGGTTTTCTATAGTGCCCAGCACATTAAGCACAAACTCCTGATAATATTTCATGTCGGGGGCATGTATCTTCAACAGATAGTCAAAACCTCCAGAGATATTATAGCATTCCGTCACTTCAGGAATGTCTCGGATTATTTCCGCAAAGTCCTGCGCTATCTTTCGGCTAAGCCGGCTCATCTTGATATTACAGAAAACAATGAAGCCTCTGTTTAGCTTTTCCGCATCAAGCAAGGCGATGTACTTTTTAATATAGCCATTACTCTCAAGCCTTTTCAGACGTTCAAATACGGGTGTTGAGGAAAGGCTTACACGCGAAGCCAGTTCCTTGGTTGTAAGCCGTGCATTTTTCTGCAAGGTCCGTAGAATCTGTAAGTCTACCTTATCCAGTGTATCCATATAAGAAAATTTTTCTGCCAAAAGGAAGTTTTAGCCCCCCCTTTGCTACGCATTTATTCTGTTTCACGATACAAATTTAGCATTATTTTCCAAAAAACAGTCACATCTTGTAGGAAAAACACATTAGACGTAACTTTGCACCGAAAAAAAAGAACATAATGTATAACCCTAAAAGAAACAAATTATGAACAGAAAGGACTTACACTTTGAGACATTGCAATTACACGTTGGACAGGAAAATCCCGACCCCGCCACAGACTCGCGCGCAGTACCTATCTATCAGACCGCCTCTTATGTTTTTCACAATGCGCAACATGCTGCCGACCGTTTCGGGCTGCGTGACGCCGGTAACATTTACGGCCGGCTGACCAACTCTACCCAGAGCGTGTTTGAAGAACGCGTGGCAGCCCTTGAGGGAGGCGTGGCCGGATTGGCTGTAGCATCGGGTGCGGCCGCCATTACTTATGCCTTACAGAACATCCTTCAAGCCGGCGACCATATCGTTGCGGCAGACAATCTCTACGGAGGTTCCTACAACCTGATAACCCACACGCTTGCCTCTCAAGGCATAAGCCACACCATTGTCAACGTGAATGACCTTGACGCACTTGATTCCGCTATACAGCCTAATACAAAGGCTGTGTTTGCAGAAACGTTAGGCAATCCTAATTCCGATGTACTGAACATAGATGGTGTGTCAGAGATTGCTCATTGGTATGACGTCCCGGTAATTGTGGACAACACGTTTGCCACTCCATATCTTTTCCGTCCGCTTGAACATGGAGCAGACATAGTTGTTCATTCCGCTACAAAGTTTATCGGAGGACACGGAACCTCACTGGGTGGCGTAATAGTAGACGGCGGCCGTTTCGACTGGAAGAACTGCCCTGACAGATTCCCCACACTGGCCAAGCCAGACCCCAGCTACCATGGTGCGGTATTTGCAGATGTGGCAGGTGCAGCAGCCTTTGTCACCCGTATCCGCGCGGTACTACTTCGGGATACCGGCGCCACACTCTCGCCATTCAATTCATTCATTCTATTGCAAGGGCTTGAAACCCTTTCGCTCCGTGTTGAGCGCCATGTGGAGAACGCCTTAAAGGTTATAGACTTCCTAAACAGGCATCCGAAGGTTTTAAGGGTAAACCATCCGTCTTTGCCGGGCCATCCGGATTATGCGCTCTATCAGAAATACTTCCCCAACGGTGCCGGCAGCATTTTCACCTTCGAGATTAAAGGCGGGCAAGAAGCCGCCTGGAAATTTATCGATTCGCTTGAGCTGTTCTCTCTTTTGGCCAATGTGGCGGATGTAAAGAGCCTTGTAATCCACCCCTATACTACCACACATTCCCAGCTTTCGCCGGGAGAGCTGGCAGCCCAACACATTACACCGTCCACCGTACGCTTATCCATAGGGACAGAGCATATTGACGACTTATTGTCAGACCTAAGCCAGGCATTGGACAAGATTTAGGGATATTCCATGAATGGCAAACCCAAAATCAGAATTCATAGGACAATCCTTTAGTCTACACCATTATCATAAACAAAAATGAAAATCAAGATGGAAAAGATTGCAAACAAACTTACAGAACTCATTGGGAACACCCCATTGTTAAAACTGAACAAGTATAGTATCGGACACGGTATTCCGGCGCCCATTATCGCAAAAATAGAATTCTTCAACCCTGGTGGCAGCGTAAAAGACCGGGTAGCCCTAAACCTAATTGAAGACGCAGAACGGAACGGTTTTTTGCGTCCCGGGGGCACTATCATTGAACCAACCAGCGGGAATACAGGAGTAGGGCTGGCATTGGTCGCTGCAGTCAAGGGCTACCGCCTTATTCTGACCATGCCAGACACAATGAGTACAGAACGCCGGAAATTAGTGAAGGCGTACGGTGCAGAAGTCATCCTTACGCCTGGAAAGGATGGGATGGCAGGTGCCATTAGAAGGGCGGAAGAACTGCATCAGCAAGAGGCCGGAAGCATCATACTCCAGCAGTTCACGAACCCTGCAAATCCGGCCGTACACTACCACACAACCGGTGTGGAAATCTGGAACGACACCAATGGGAAGGTTGACATTTTTGTGGCAGGAGTAGGCACAGGTGGAACAATTTCCGGAATAGGAGGCTGCCTAAAAGCCCTCAACCCCCACGTCCGCATTGTTGCGGTAGAACCCAAATCCTCCCCAGTATTGAACGGCGGACAGAGCGGTCCGCACAAGATACAAGGGATTGGGGCCGGATTTATCCCAAAGAATTACAATGCAAGTGTTGTAGACGAGGTTTTCGATGTGGAAAACAATGACGCCATACGCACAAGTCGTGAATTGGCAAAGCAAGAAGGACTGCTTGTAGGCATCTCTTCAGGAGCTGCAGTGTATGCCGCCACACAAATTGCACTGCGACCGGAAAACGCTGGCAAACGCACTGTCGTTCTATTGCCGGATACCGGAGAACGCTATCTTTCCACCATACTTTACGATTTCGAGGAATATCCATTATAAGAATCAACAGGCCGTTACCGGAGATAGCCTATGTGTGGATCCGGAGAGAATGTAGCAGATTTCTCTTTAATTTTCATGACTGGTTAATATTAATTATAATGATTATCCTCAATACTCCCCAATATTTATATATCAACATAGAGAGTTAAATATGAATTTAGAATCTGTTTTGAAATGATTAAAAAAATCTCTTAAGGGCAATTTGTATGAATGCTATTGTAACCATCGTTTCTGCCGTTTCCGTCAGAAATTCATAGTCAATAGTTAGCCTCCTATAGTTTTCGAGCCATGAGAAAGTTCTTTCGACAATCCAACGTTTTGGTATGACGTTGAATCTTTTGGAGCTTTCTTTTGGCCTGAGAACAACTTCAAGATCCCATCCAAATTTTTCCTTTACCCACTTTGCTAAATCTCCTTGATATCCTCCATCGGCAAGATTTTTACACAGTCTCGGGAATTTATATGCAAGATCCTCTATGTTGGTACAGCCCCCTTACTGTCGTGTATGTTGGCTTCGTGTACTTTTATGGCCATAGGAAGTCCCAGAGTATCAACGACAATATGTTCTTTTCTTCCTTTTATTTTCTTGTTCCCGTCTATGCCTCTGTCCGTATCCACGTGATGTGAAGTCTTGACACTTCTGGAATCAATAATTCCCAAACTCGGACTTTCGTTCTTGCCCATAGATTTTCTTGCTTTACTATGGATTACCGACCAAATTTCCTCCCAAACTCCTTCCAATTTCCATTTACGGAAATAGTAATAAACGGTTTGCCAAGGAGCAAAGTCAGAGGGAAGCATACGCCATTGACATCCACTTTTATTGACATAAAATATGGCATTCAAAATATCTCTAAGGAAATATTTTCGACTTCTTTCTTGCGGCTCTACAATATTTTTTATAACTTGCCATTGTTTTTCAGTTAGGTTGGTTGAATAATTGCTCATAACTTATTTGTTTGCAACCTTAAAGTTACGAAAATTATTTCAATTAACCAACTAAAATTCAATCTTATACAAATTATTTAATCATTTCAAAACAGGTTCTTAGTCCTCCGTTGATGGCCGAACGTGTATGTTCCAAGTTGTGACCGAAGATATAGGGGGAATAACTCTCCGTTACTTTAACATCAATCTTCTGTGCATGTGCATCCAGCAGGCCAAAGGCAAGCAGGAATAAATATGTTTCCTGGGAAAGACTCATTATTCCGATTTGGTGCGTCGTTACTTAGGAATAAGGATGGGCGATGTGGTGGAAAAGGAAACAGGACATAGGATTGGCTACCACCAAGGTTATTGGTTTTATACTATCGGACAACGTAAAGGATTGGGATTTAGTGGCGATCCTTGGTATGTGGTGGATAAGGATATTAATCAAAATATTATTTATGTGTCTCGCGGTTGTGATACTCCCTTGCAATATGGCCGTTCATTCTGTATGCATGACTTTCGGTTTATCACGGAAAATCCTTGGCATGACAATATAAAAACGGTGGAAATCAGCTTCAAAATAAGGCACACACCTGAATTCCTTCTTGGTAAGCTTTCTGTTTGTGATGATGGAACGTGGTTGGTTGAATCTGATACTTC